>JAKPZU010000059.1 GCA_029559915.1 Bacillota bacterium | reverse complement strand
ACCTCTTCTTTGTCAGTTGGTTTAATCTCTTGTGTTTTTACAAGAAAATTTCCTAATCCATAACGTGGTAATTCAAGATGATTAATAGTATCAACGACTTTTGATGTATAGAGTTTTGCATATTGGTCATTCGGGTCTTTTATATCAAATTCAAATTCCACTTTCTTAGGGACTCTTTCAGGAAATGGTTCAAAGTGTCCGTCAGGGAAAATCAAGCCAATTCTACCATTCGTATCATCCTTGACACCATAATTGTTTTTTATAAAACTTCTTGTCCGTCTTACCAAATATAATCTCATCAATTCACGCCAATCATCTGCGTATTCACTTTTTTCAAATGCCTTAATGCTGCGGATGAATGTTTCTGTATGAGTAGCCAAGAATTGAACTTGTCCACCCAAACTCTCAATATACCTTTCAGGTGAAATCCCCAAATCCTTGTCATCTTGAATGAAAAGTCGGAGTTGATTTGATAAATCAATATAGGACTTATTATAGGGAGTTGCTGTAAGTAATATTACTTTACTTTCATTCTCTTCCAAATATGATTTAATTGCTCTATATCTACTTCCTTCATCATTACGTAGATTGTGACTCTCATCAATAATTACCAATCTGAAACGCTTCAGTTCTGGCAGTCTTCTTTGGACTTCACCAATGGAAATTGGCATTGCTTTAAGGTCATATTTAACAATATAATCTTTCCACATTGGCTTCAAATTCGGGGGACAAATTATCAAGGATGAACAATAGTCTCTTTCTTCCATGATTTTTGCCAACGCACATGCGGTGTATGTTTTTCCAAGACCTACAACATCACCAATTAAAACTCCTTGCCTTTTGTCCAATTTTTTTGCGGCAATTTTTACTGCTGCTTGTTGAAACTCTAAGAGTTCCCTCTGAAAAACTCTTGGTATTTGAAATTCATTTAATCCTGCTCTTGCTTCTTGAGATAAGTGATATGCAATTTTTAAATAGATATGATACGGGGGTAGAAGTTTATCTGTTGCCCAACTATTATCTATTATTTCAATTAACTCCTGAGTAATATCTATGCACCACCTATCATTCCATCTGTTATTAAACCAATCAACCAATTTTTCATTTGCTGTTGGGTCATCGACATCAACATTCAGTTCTCCTTGTCTACTAAGTCCTGCTAATGTTAAATTACTACTTCCCAAAAAAGACTTAACTGAAGTCCATTTATCTTTTCTATAAGCAATATAAAGTTTGGCGTGTAGAGTAAACTTTAAATGAAGTTTGACAACCACTTTTTTATCCTTCATTTGTCTGCTTAACATTCGCAGTCCAACCTCATCTTGTTCCGTTGGCGTACCAATTGTAAGTTGCTCTTTAAATTCTTGTGCCAGTCTCTTTTTTAATTTAAATGCTTCTGCTTGGTCAATAAGATGGTATCTATCTTCTGAAAAGTAATCACGAATAATTTCCACTGGCATTTTCTGCATCCCAACCAATAGTCTACAGTATCTAAGTGGTTTTTCATTCCCTTCAATAACCTCGGCACCAGATAATAACTCAATTTTATCTGCCACTTCCTTCCACCCTCTTAAATTAAAATACCCTACACAGAAGTCAGTTCTGTTTGAAAGTTCAAGAGTATCGTTTAAACCATCAGTTAGGTTCTTTTCAATGTTATCATATATTATAGGCATGATATTTTGTTTTATCTTTGACTTATTGATAATAAGGATTTTATTGGAACATTAAGAATTTTACTCATCTTTTCCAGATTTTCTTTTCTGGGTTTACTTTTTTCTGAACACCACGTGCTTACAGTAACCTCACTTACTCCAATTTTATCAGCCAGCCATTTTTGCTTGATGCCTTTTTTTTT
>JAKPZU010000058.1 GCA_029559915.1 Bacillota bacterium | reverse complement strand
GGGGTTTCGCTGAAGTTATTAGGATCTATAGATGTCGCAAGTAAAAAACAATTATGGGGAACTCCTAATGCTTTTGCCTTCCATAAGTCATTTGTCATTATCAGAGCATATTCATAATCAATTGAATATGACCAACCAATGAAATTTTCTGGTTGAATTAGTTTAGCTAATGGATCACTTGATAAAATCCTGTTTGCATTTAACATGAGAAATTCCTCCTTCAATCTTCGGAATCCATATCTATTGGAGAAGCAGGTAGATGTTCAAAATTTGAAATAATTTGCTCTTTTCCTTTTTTCCTTCTAGAGACTTTTGCAACCGTGTAAATTATTTCAATCTCATGATTCTTGGTTCCATTTTTACATTCGTTTATTGCCTCCCCATATAACTCTTTTACTTGATCTACCGAATCGTAACTTAGAATCCATTTATCTTGCAGTGTAAGCAGAAAATCATGAAGATTTTTATGGTCGCTATCATCAAAATAATATCTGTATAAAGTATCAGCCTCTTTAAAAAATGGAGGGTCAAAATAAAAAAACAGCTTAGTTTCTGGTAGCTTCCCCCTCTTTTGTGCATTTCGTATCTTTTGAATTCCAATGTCCCATGAACAATTCCAGATCTTATAAATTCGATCACGATATTTAGAAATAGACTGAATTCTAGTAATGATTGTCTCTTTAGTTGTAGCGGTAAAACGACAATCAATCGGATATTCTGAATCTTGATCTTTTCCACCAAGAGGACCAGCACGATTTTCCAATATCCCAGAAAAACTAGTTCGATTAAGAAAAAGGCAAGTTATTGCTTGTTCACGTATTGTTCTTGGTTTTGAGTTTTTATATAGATTCCAATTCTCAATATTTACTTCAATATTTTGAATTTGTTCAATTATCCAGTCCGTATCGAAAAATACAGCTTTCCAAAAACCCGTAATCCATGGGTCACGATCGATTAGTACTACTTGATCTACCAACTCATTAGCCAATAAGTTAATTGCGATACTCCCACCACCAACAAACGGCTCCACATAAACTGATGGCTTAAAAGAATTAATCATCAAAGCATCTATTATATAGTTGACTAAACTGTTTTTCGACCCTGGATACCTGAGAGGGCTAATTAATTTTCTCGGTTTTTGCATAATTGTCATTTGGAATAATTCTCGTGGCCTTCCCTTGAATGCAATTCATTATTATTTACCTAATCTTTTATGATCGATTCTATAAATCTCCAATGTTTCCCCACTTTAAATCCTTGGAAAATTTTGTCATGTGCTAGTTAATAGACAGTCGATTGTGGAATTCTTAAAGATTTTGAAACTTATTCAGCAGCCCAAAATTCTCCTTGTTCAATCACCACCAATCTCAAAATTAATAATATTGAACACTACCCCAGATACTCTAATTATTATAGCAAATATAGAAAAAATATATAAATAAAACTTTATTGAAGTTGTAAATCTGAAGTATGTAAAGGGACTAAGACAGATGTGTCATCCACTTGATTATATATGAAGAATTATTTATATTGTTACTAATTGGCAAGATCGATAAGTTGTTGTAGAGGAATTTCTTTACGTTCAACTCTCATTTTTATGGTCTTTTTACTTTTTCCCTTTTTACAATTCACTTGGCTTCTTTTTCAAAAATATTCATAAATTCTGATCCTGTTCGATTTGGAAATGCTCATATTCTTCTTCAGCCTATCGGGTTGCAACTTCGTATGACACTTTTCCTGGGTTGTAAAGAATATCATATTCATTGAATTCGAGGAAAGCATCCAGCTCTTTTATACCCAGTCTTTCATTTACATCGGAATTGCTTGCTCAGCTTTGTTTTCAGCGCTATTAAGAAACATAATCACAATTCATTCAAGGTTTTTAATTTATTTCTCCGTCATGTTATTCTAAGCAAGGACATGTCTGATTTGAGGATCTTACCATTAGGAGCGTTTTTCCACGAGGTCAAGTCTATTCTGGGAAGCGAAGCTTGTGGCCGTTCAGCAATCATCTCAATAACCGTCTTGCTAGTGATTCCCAATGGAGTTTATTTTGCACGATTTGAAAGAATAGTTTGATGATTTCAACGTTAGCTGAATAATCAATTCTGCATTGTTCGTAAATATCCGTGAACTTTAGATAAGAATCGCGTTCACTGGCTCGTATCTTTCGTATCTGTTCAGACAACTCGTCAGAGCAATTTGGTCCAAAACGTCCGTTTTGCTTAAGGCGTTCATCGTCAAGTAAACATCCTTTGACAATGAACTCGCGTAGTGTTTATGCGGGCTAAATATGGAACTGGGTCGTTTTAAGACTGTTCACTCGGTTGCCAGAATCAATAATGGAATCTAAATTATAAAGATCTATATTTTATGTTACTGTTCGTTCTCCTTCTGTTTGAACTATTCAATAATTTCGAATAGTTGCTTCTTCTTTCAATTCATTGTGTTGGCAAGCGGCTTGATCTGCTCCAATGTAAACAAAGGACCATATTCCTTAATGGCTGCTTCAAGCAACTTAAGACCTTGTGAATGTGAGTAACGCGAATGTACCTGTTTCAAATTCCCATGGAAATAATTTAGGAAATAGTTTCCGAGTAACTTATATTCCTGTAAAGATCGAAATATGGAACGGAAGCTTTTCCGGCGTTCAGAATGAGAAAAGAAGCCTGCTGCCCGCAAGACTCAGCGACTTTCGATTTCTTCCTTCTTGATTCACGAGATTTTACCTGATCTTTTGCTTTGATCTCTTTGTGCCTGAAGGGATGATCAGCCAATTCCGTGATATGGGAAAGGATAGTATCCGCAAGGGATCTCGACCGCCAGCCTCAAGTTTTCATCCGAATTGCAACGGATTTCCCGACATTCGTTGCCCAAAAAAAATCCCGATTGAATCACGAATTCAGCTGATATCTTTTGGCTATTTCCGATTTCGATGGTTATCCTTATCTTGGCTTCTTTTGTCATTGGAAGTTCCTTTCTTTGTTTTGAATTGTAAAAACGAATTTTTAGGACCTGCCTTTTTTGTCATTTTCACTTGACTATGGAAATTTGAAATGCAGATCCACATACTGATTTATCGTTTTATGATTGGAATAAAAGTAAAATAAATCAATAAGGAATAAAAATATTTTGTTTCAGGAGTAAAAAATTGATCGGAATTATTACGGATAGTACATGCGATATTCCCGAATCGCTGATAAAACAATATGGAATCGTCGTTCTTCCTCAGATGATCATTTGGGACAATCAACAATATCGTGATCGAATAGATATGGAGCCTGAGGAATTTTACCAACGGTTGATCTCGGATCCGGAACGTCCCACTTCTTCTCAAGTGGGGATTCCCGATTTTAAACAAGCGTATGAAAAACTCGCGGAACAGGGAGCATCAGAAATCATTGTGCTTACCGTCAGCGGAGCCATGAGCGGTACTTATCAAAATGCCGTGCAAGCAGCAAAGTTGGTAAAAATTCCCGTTCATGTCGTAGATTCCAAAGGTCCGACGATGTCTTTGGGCTGGCAAGTGCTGGCAGCGGCTCGTGCTCGTGAGGAAGGAATGGATATCAAAGGAATTCTCAACCGGATTAATCAGGTAAGAGAACGATTGGTTCAGTATATCAGCCTGGAGTCGCTTGAGTATCTCCAAAAAGGCGGGAGGATCGGCGGAGCGATCAAATGGGTCGGCAGCAAGCTGCAGGTAAAACCATTGGTTTCGGTCAACCTTCAATCCGGTCTTGTGGAGGCGGCCGGGTTGGCACGCACCCACCGACATGTGGTTGAGATGCTGTATAAGAAATTCTTTGACGGATTAAAAAGTTATAGCAACCTCCACATTGCGGTTTTACACGGCAACGTAGCCACGGAAGCGGAAGCTCTGGCGAAAAAAATTCAGGATGAGTTTCATCCGGTTGAATTGATTGTAAATATTACCGGTCCGGTTTTAGGATTGAACACCGGTCCCGGCGCATTGGCTTTGTGCGGCTATGCGGAAGAGTAATATCATCGAATAATTAATATCTGTTTTTCTTTATCAGGCAAAAAGAAAACGGATCTGTCACATCATGAAATTTCAGATAAAAATTGCAGCAGAATTAATGATGTGATAAAATAAACTTTTGCGTTGGTAAGAATATCTACATGGCGGGTCGTTCCTATGCGCCTGATTGATCATCTGACCAGATGAATTTATTAGGAGGTTACCTATATGACCATGCAATACGCAACGAAATCCTATTCAAGGATTCCGAATGCAACTGAAATGCCGGATTTAATCGAAATCCAATTGGATTCATTTAATCGATTAAAAAAAGAAGGCATCGCAGAACTTCTTGATGAAATTTCCCCTATTGAATCTTTCAATAAAGGGATGAAACTTTACTTTCCGAGTAAGGATCCCATCTCCGAAGAATGGGGTTTGAAATTTTGGTTCGGCGAACCGAAACATTCCGTGGAAGAATGCGTCGAACGGGATCTCACTTTCTCCACTCCGCTATATGTGACGGTATTGTTAGCCGGCGCGGATGTCTCCGAACCGCTGAAACAGGATATATTTTTAGGCGACTTCCCCGAAATGACAGAAAACGGGACGTTTATCATCAACGGCTCGGAACGGGTTGTCGTATCTCAGTTGATCCGATCTCCGGGTGTCTACTTCGAAGCACCCGTCGACCGTACCACCGGGCACCGGCTGGCAATGGCAAAATTGATTCCGGATCGCGGCGCCTGGATGGAATTTGAGACCAGAAAGAATGATTACCTGATTTTAAAGTTCAACCGAAAACGAACGGTACCGATTACGATTTTCCTGAGGGCACTTGCGGAAGTCGATGACGGGATCATGGGCGATTCACCGCTCAAGAACGGTTCCGACGAAGAAATCATGGCTCTTTTTGCCGATGTGGATAACAATCCGGATCGGATGTACATTCCGTCGACATTCAAACAGGAACCGGATTGGGAAAAAGATTATCCGAACATGTCCATTTCTCAGGCAGCTTTGCTTGAGTTCTTCAAACGGATGCGCCCCGGTGATCCGGTCACGGTAGAAAACGCAAAACAGTACGTTGAAGAGCAACTTTTCGATCAACGCCATTACGACCTTGAACGGGTCGGACGATATAAATT
>JAKPZU010000027.1 GCA_029559915.1 Bacillota bacterium | reverse complement strand
TGCATTCACATTTTTGCTGTCTGCTATTTTCTTAACTTTCTCAAGATCATTCGATTTCACAGCTTCTATCAGATCCGCTCCGCTTTTTGATGAACAACCTAAAGCCAGAAACAGTAGCAAAACCGCTATCAATATATTTTTCATTTTATACCTCCTACTGCCAATAAGGATCAACTTCAGGTTGAATAAAACCGGATTGTTGAAACTTCTCATATGTGTTTGACCATGTTGGAGCGCCGCCAGGAGCAAAAGGATTGCGGACAAATCCCCAAGTGCCATCAGAATTCTGTTGTCTCCATATTATCTCCTTCATCGGATCTTTGCCGTAATAATATGGGTTGCGTATAAATACTTTTCTACCGTTGTCATCATATTTTATCACCGGACCTTCTTCTTTCATTATTTCTGCAAAACTATGAAACAAACAATGTAATTGAAGACTTCCTTTCTAATTTATCGTTTTTTACCTCATATATTAAAAGCTCTCCTCTTGCACATAAAGCACCACAGTATTCAAATCTGTAAATTAATATTAAACTGGATTCGACATCGAAAACAGGAGCTGAAAATTGAATAATCTTATATTTGTAATCAGTGTTTTCTAAGCATTTCTTCCAACTATAAATTTCCTTGTCCTCTAAATACTCTGAACAATGACTATCTCCCATAAATCCACTCTTGTCACAACTATATTTCTCTAATGATTGAATAGTGAAAGATTCCGTATTTTCTAAAATTAATTTGTTGATTGTTTCCTCATAATTTGAAAATATTTTTGCAGCAGCCTTTCTCTTTCCTAAAATAAGATCGTGCAAATTCAATCTTGAGTCATTTTTTTGGATAATTCTTTTTGTCTTTGATGCAATTAAATAACACTCTCCTTCTTTTAAAAATTGGGTTTCATAATCAATTATTTTCTTTATCCAATCCTGCTGCTCTTGCTTCATCTCTCTTTTAATATTTATACTGTTTTTGACAGACACATCCGATTCTATTTTAGAACAACTATTTAACATTACTGCTATTATCAAAAACAAAGTCTTCGCAAATAAATATCTCATTTTCACACCTATTTCAATAAATTTTTTTTCACCTTTTTCTCAAAACCGAAGGTCCAACAACACCATCCGATTCAATCAATTTTCTCAATTCCTGCTGTTTTTTGGTGTCGGCTCCGGGTGCAAACGGGTTTCTCACATAACCTCTAGTGCCGTCTGCATTGTTTGTTTCCCATATAACATAGGGGTCACACAATAACATAGGGGTCAACACATAGAAACACATAGGGGTCAGCAAAACACATAGGGGTCACAAGAGCACATAGGGGTCAGGGCACAATATTTATATATATTTTTATTCATTCAGCAGTTTTTCCGAATTATTTAATAGGGTTGCAAGTTCTTTTGATTCTTTAATTTCTCTGCCGAATCGTCTTATCAATTCTCCTGCCGCTACGGGACTCATTTGGGAAAGATCAGCGATTTTAACAACTTTCAGGGTTGTGCGCTTTTTAAGCAGATAAAGATAAAGTTTCCTTGCTGTGTTCGCTCTTGTTTTTGCGATCATCTCTTCGTCACTGACCTTCATCACTTTTTTGACGACTTCTGCAATTTTTTCTGGTGTGGCAGAGATGATCTTTTTAAGCTCAGGAACCCCTTTTCTGCTTATCTCAGTGTCATCTATCTGCCTTGCGACTTTTTCTTTGAACGCGGCTGTGCCGAGTATGCTGAACTTGCCGTAAACCGCTTCGGGCGGCAGCGAGTCATCGATCATTTCTGCCAATATAAACTTATAGTTATCAACTCCGCCGGCATATTCAAGCACCATTGAAGGATTGACAAGTTCCGTTTTCTCATCCCTCAAATATTGCCCGCAACTGCTCCACTTGTAACTCTCAGGATTATTTGTCATTTTAGCTCTGACAGGGTTTAGATGAATATAAGCGGAAAGCGTCACAAGATAACTTTCATCTTCGACCAGAACTGATTTGAACCGGCTCTGGAAAAGTGGTCCCACCAATTTATACCTGACCTTAAACCAGTTGGCATAACCGCACTGAAGAAGCTGCATAAATGCGGAAAGATTTTCATTCGGCGTTTCCACAAGAAGGTGAAAGTGGTTATCCATCAGGCAATAACCATGTATTATTATTCCGTATTTTTGTGATGCAGCAGTCAACCTTGAAAGAAATTCCTCGCGGTCTGCGATACGGCGGAAGATCTTATCTTTCCTGCAACCACGGTTGATTATGTGGTAAATAGCACCGGGATATGTGATTCGCAAAGGCCTAACCATGAGCGGATATTACACTCAAATTTTATAATGTCAATAAAAAAGATATGTAGTTATGGCGACCTGACCCCTTAATCTTTAAAAAAGATATGTAGTTATGGCGACCTGACCCCTTAATCTTTGGCGACCTGACCCCTTAATCTAGTGATGA
>JAKPZU010000422.1 GCA_029559915.1 Bacillota bacterium | reverse complement strand
CCATTTTTGTGTTTTTGTACTTCATGGTAATCAAAGCCTTCGCCATTATCAGTATACTTTAGATATATTTTTTCAGTTTCCTGAGTTAATGTAATGTCGATTGTTGTTGCATGAGAGTGTTTTAATGTGTTGTTTATTAGTTCTGTGATGATTCGAAAAAAGGCAATCTCAATTTCTGGTTTACATCGTTCGGTAATATTCGAACTGAAGTTGATGTCGATCTTTTTAGAATATTTTAGTTTATCAACAAATGATTCAACGGCCTTAGTCAGTCCAAGATTTTCAAGAATATAGGGGCTTAAGTTGTTCGAAATTTCCTTAACCGATGTAATCGATTCCGCTAATGTGTCGTTTATTCGCTTTTTTATTTCAGGGTCGTCGGGGCTGGAATAGTACATCTCGAGATATATTTTTAAGGTCGAAAGCAGAGGTCCAAGACCGTCATGCAGTTCTTTAGAAAAGAGTGAACGTTCCTTCTCTTCTGCATTTATCGCCATTAGATAACTGGCTTTTTCTAAGTTTAGTTTTTCGGTATTGTCCCGAATCAAAAGCATAATCGCCCTTTCATTATTGTAAGTGATTATACTTCTTGTGCAGTCGAAATAACGCAAAATGCCGTTATCTTGTTTGTAGCTTATGTTGTTACTGCATCCTTCCGATTCAATTTTTTTCCAGTTTTTCTTGAAATTATTCATTAATTCTGAGGGTAGTATTGCTGTTTTGTCTTTTTCAGAAGCGTAGGAATTATCTATTCCAGCCAGTTTTGTAAATGCTTCATTATAATCGATAATTTCTCCCTGAGTATTTGCTATCACAATGGCTTCGGTACTTTGTTCAAAAATGTTCCTGAAATTCCTTTCGCTGTTAACTAGTTGTTCCTCATAGTTTTTTCTCGATTCTACTTCTTTACTAAGCGTTGATGCAACTTGGTTTAGATGCTCTTTTTGAATATTTAATGTCTCAATGGTGTGGATTAGATTCTTATACATATATCGTAATGAGAATGAAGTGATTGATACGATTAAAATGATGATCAGTGTTTTGGTGATAATCAAATTAAGCAAATTGGAATCAACATTTATGCCTGTGCCATTTTCGATAATGCCATTTGAATAGAGAAAGAAACTTGTGAATATAGCTATCACTGTGAGTACAAGCGCGATTATCGTTCGCTTGAAATCCAGAAAAATGGAAGTAATTATTGACGATGACATAAGCCAAATGAATCCAGGACCAGAAAAACCACTTTCAAAAAGATCGATAATTGCCAAAGAAAACATTCCAAATATCATCACTCCCGTTCTGATGTTGTAACTTACTCTTTTGCGTAATAAAACTACGGTTAAAAACATGACATATATTCCAGCATGTGAAAGCCAGAGATATAATAGGTTTTGGGCGCTAAGTCTGATAAACGATGAAACCAACACTGGAAATGCTGCTACAGCACCAACAACAAGGGCTATATTTATAAGGTTTTCCCGTATTCCTTGAATGTGTTTATATGAAATTTTTTTTTCTGGCTCATAACCCTTAATGTATCTGATGGAATATTAAACAAACTAAGGATTTTTAAGCAACTTTCCACAAGTACAAACATCATTTTTTAACGGTGAAAAGAGATTTTTTTTGGTTTGTTCCCTTTTGATCTG
>JAKPZU010000421.1 GCA_029559915.1 Bacillota bacterium | reverse complement strand
TCATTTTTTATCCCAACCGGAGCCGCTTTTTTTATGAGGTTTGCTCAAGTCCGGTAAAATGCCGGGGAAGGCATTGACTTAAAAAAACCGTTGAAAATCAACGGTTTCTGTTTTTATTTGGGCGGTGCGGACGGGACTCGAGCAAAAAATATAATTGCCATTTAATGAGCATTATAGCATTTTCTTGTGGCAGATTTTGTGGCAGATTTTGTGGCAGATTTTTATATCTTTGTATAAAATTCTGCTATCAATGAAATTTGAAAACCTGGAAATCCGTACAAATCCATTCAAAAAATCACCTCCACGGAAGAAAGATGGCTTGCATCAGCTTAAAATCAGGGTCTTTATAGGATCCAACGATGCTGGAAGGTTCCGGAATAAAATTACGCTTGAAATAAAGATGCTGGATGAATTAAAAAGGCAGGTTCTGGTGTCATCCGATGAATTTAACAACAGGAAATCAAACAAGACATTGAATCTGACGATCCTGAAAACTGAAAGCAAAATCAAAGATACCGTTACCAAAATGATTGAAGGTAATGTCAAACTTACTTCTGAGAATCTCTTTAAATATTTGTATAGAAATATTAAGGCCAAAAAAACAGAAAGTACCATTGAGGCTGAAAAAACTATCTGGAATGATGAAGTAGAAAAATTTTATGGTGAGCCTGTTCCTGTTGAAGTTTGGGAAAAGTTTAAACTTGCTATTATAGAGGATGAAACAGAGGACATCACGGAAGAAGAGATGCAGAATATTGCCGAAAGTGTCTATTTTGATCACGTCAGAACCAAAGAGAGTGGCCGTGTAAGTTCCATGACTTTTAATGAACGATATAAAACAGGTAATTATAACAAATCAAACATCTTCGAATTATTTGGATTCTGCTGGTCAGACAATCCGAAAAATGGGGAACCTTTAATTACCGGTTCCTACAGGTCACTTATAGTACAGTTAAATGATTATCGTTTCAATGCCAAACCATCAGAGTCAATAAAAGATTTCAATGATGCCTGGATAACAAATTTTCTAAAGTATCTGATTAATAAAGGATATCCTCTTGTTCATATTCGTGGCTACGATCCTTTTACAATTATAAAATACCGGGGACGATTTATTAAAGCTCAAAGACTGCCATATAATGAAATTTCATTTCAAAAGTTGGTAAAACATTTGAAACGGCATATTGATATTCTTCAGAAGTATGACCTGATTCCATATACCAAAAATACAAAATTGATCCAGGCATCAGATTATCTTAAACGAAAGGCTAAGAAACAAATATTTACCAGAAGAGACCATTCGTTAACTGTTAAGGAATTTAATCTTATAGCTGATACCGATTTCAAAGATGAAAAGCTAAATCTGGCCAGGGAT
>JAKPZU010000415.1 GCA_029559915.1 Bacillota bacterium | reverse complement strand
TTACCTATCCACTTGGTCTATATCAGTTATCAATAAATACTTGACAATCATGGGAAGCATCATCAAAGGAACATGTCATAACTGCGGATATGTGACCAAAAACCTTTATTATGGTGGCGGTTTCGTAAATTTCACGACCTGTTGCGACTACCCCGTTCTGGATAAGAATAAAAAAGAAGTTGGTATAGCTAATATAATGGACAAGGAAAAAGTTCTGGAACAAAATCCAAACCTTGTGTTCTATGATGATGAGACCTTATCCGATACCAAATCACAGAATCAAGATATCTTTCACGAATGGGGTGACTACAAGGTATATAGCCAAGGTTATCTCTGTCCAAAGTGCAATAAGTTTACTCTTGGTTTTTCTTCTATCGGGCACTGGGATTAAAGGAAGTAGAAAACAACAAATACCTATTCAGTTCCGACATATTGGTCAACGATCTTCTTTACCTCATCATAATTCAATGTTTTTTTCTTTAATAATTCGTCAGCGATTTTCATGATCATTTGTTTATGGACATTCATGCTGAGCAGTTGAAAGGTGTAAGCAATCAAAAATCTCTTGTAGGCAGTGCGAAAAGGTTCAGGTTGGTTCATTAATCGATTGCTATTCAATATTTTAAAATCCGTCTTCGAGCCTGTTTTATCAAATTCTTTTGCAAAGACCCTTTGGGAAATAAACCCCGCAATTACTGTCACGTCAATGCTGAAAGAATGAAGAAATTCATCCGATGATAGTCCGGAATAAGAAGTCGAATCATCAAAATATGGTGTCAATGGCTGGATATATCCAAGTGACTGACTTTTGCTCTGACCATCCAGTTTTGGCTCAATCGTGACCACTGAAAATGGTAACCCCACCAGAATGTGAGCCAATGCGTGACCGCTTTCGTGTAGGGCAATTTGTTTAAGACTATCCTTCATGTAATCAATAAATTAGACCATCTTTAGCATTCATGATATGTACAAAATAGCCTACTGTAATCTGAATGTAGAGATTTGATTCGTTTTCTTTTTATATAAATACAGTTAAATCACAATATGGACATTATGGGAAGAGGGGGTGGGTATCCGGGGGTTAGTCCCCCCCTTCCACCCCCCGGTCTATTGGACTGTGGGTCATGCAGAAAAAGAATTTCTGGGGGTCTTGGTTACCACTTAAAAAAGGGGACTTTAAAAAAAATCTGGAAAATAAAATTGAATTTGAGAAATAGGCTTTATGGAAAAATTTTGGAAAAATTTATTTTATCAATTAAATCCAGATTTACAAAGAATCATAATACACGTATCGTGGTCTTTAGCCATTAAATTTCGCAAATACTCCTAAGCCAAATAAAGCAAAATCATATTTTACGGGGTCTTGGCTATCCATTTCTCGAAGAACACCATCAAGTTCATGCACTGCTTTTGCGTCATTTTGTTTTCTGCTAAGTAATCCAAGTTTGCGGGCAACGTTGCCGGAATGGACATCCAGCGGGCACGACAGAATTGATGGGGATATACTTTCCCAGATTCCAAAATCTACACCTTTATTGTCTTTCCGGATCATCCATCTGAGGTACATATTCATTCGGATAATTAAGGTAGCATTTAATCGAAATATATTAATTCATCCGGGTTCAGTTCAATAATTGACTCCCCTTTACCTCCTCCATAGGCTTCAAATCCCACAAAATCTTTTGGCACCTGAATTTTCTTACCA
>JAKPZU010000413.1 GCA_029559915.1 Bacillota bacterium | reverse complement strand
GTCGAAAAGCCAAAAGGAATTCCTCTCGATTTCAAAATTTTCATTGCAGAAATCAGCTTCTGGTAACTGCCCTTGCCTCTTCGGAAATCGGTTGCTTTTTCATCACCTTCAATGCTTAATGCCAGCGAAAAATTTCCTACTCTTCGTAATTCATCCGCAAAGTGTTCGTCCACTAATGTGCCATTCGTAAAAGATAGAAAGACGCAATCCGAGTGCTTTTCAGCTAGATTAATCAAATCGTTTTTACGTATCAGCGGTTCACCACCACTGTAGATATAGAAGTAAATACCAAGTTCTTTACCTTCCCGAATTATTCGATCCATTAGATCAGTATCAAGGTTTAGACTCTTGTCATACTCACTAGCCCAGCAACCTTTACACTTCAAGTTACAAGCACTGGTTGGGTCCATTAGCACCGCCCAAGGAACGCCAAAACCATACTGCTCTCGTTCCTCGACTATTTTAGCCTGCCCCTCGAATCCAGAGTTAATAAAGAAATTCCTAACCATCTTGTGAATGATGTCCGGGTCTATATCCCTAATTGCTCGCATAGCTAGTTGATACCAATTCGAGTCGGGATTACTGATAATACTTTTCGCACCCTGGACATAACTTTTATGAATTGGAAGCCAGGCGCTTTTTTCAACCAAATCAATAAGTTTAGGGATATGTTTCTGCGGATCTTTGATACAATAGGTCACTAATTTATCGAGCGCAATTTTGTTAATGTATTGTTTAAAGGTCGTCATATTGTTACCTCCTTTTTATATCAAAGAAGACGGTTGATAATCTCGATTATCTGATTTTGCGAAAAAGCCCCAAGGATAACATCGATTAGTTTACCATTTAAAAAGATCAAAGTGGCTGGTGATGAAAAAATATGATATTTATCAGCAATTGCCCGATGTTGATTTATATGGAGTCTCAAAATTTTTATCCGATTCTGAAAGTAGTTGGCAATCCGGGACAATATCGAATCCACCATATAACTTGTGCTGATTTTTTCATCATAAAATTCTACTACTACCGGTTTTTCACTATGAATCAACTCGTTAAAAGTTGAAATATCCATTATCTCCGCTTCTTCTTTTTTAGTACTTTTGCTTCTTTTTTTGTCTTTCATACAATTAGATGAAGGACAAAATCCGTACCAAATTTGGGGGTCGGTCTAATAACAGTTTATTAATTAGAGATTAACGTAATGTACGCAGTTAAAGATTGCCGCATTTATCAATTGACAAATTTATGATATTTCATAATTTTTATGATTATTCATTATTGGGTTTTGTGCGCTGAATGCCCAATTTCTTCATTTTGGAGACTAATGTTTGGGGATTGATGTCCAGAAGTTGAGCAGCTCCATTAGGACCGCTAACCCGCCAGTTTGTCAAAGATAGTACTTTCAAGATGTAATCCCTTTCGGCTTCACGCAAGGATTGAATTTTCTCCTTATTCATCACTGGCGCATCAGTTGTAAACCAATTACCAA
>JAKPZU010000401.1 GCA_029559915.1 Bacillota bacterium | reverse complement strand
CCTGTTATTTTTTTTCCGCGAACGCTAATAGCCAGAACAAAAATTCGAGATTACCAGGTCCGCTTCTTTGAGAGCGTTGCAGTTTCTAATGATATGCTCGAATGGATTAGTTCCGAAGATATTGATGAAGCATTATTAATGGCTTTCTCCCAATGGAGGATCGATTTTCCTATCAACGATTCTATGACTGAATTTAGTGAAAAACAAGAACAAATCATATCGGTCATAGAGAAAATTTTAACCAGAGGCAGAATAACTTTATCATCTCCTCGGATTGAAGAAGAATTAAGGAATCAATTTAGATCTCCAAATACTGAGTATTCTTTATCCCTCATAAAATCATTGATTTCTACAGGGTTTAGAAAGAGTCGAGATGATATATTTTTTGATAGTAAAGAGGAAAATATGTTCTATGAACATATTCTTCCAGATTTCATGGGAAAATCTTACGAACAATTTGTCCTCCCCCAAGTTGAAATATCAAGTTTAATTCCTCCATATGTGGAAACTACAGAATATCAGAGGGTTGATTTTGCTATTTTTCACCCCAAATTAGAGGCGAAAATCATCGTTGAAATTGATGGAGAGCAACATCAAAAACATATTGATGCGGATATAAAAAGAGATTTAATCTTGCAAGAATATGGTTATACCGTTATTCGCATTAAAGCAGATGAAGTGCGAAATGGAAGTGGACAACAATTATCTAACCTAAAGTCCAAGCTTGTTCCCATAAAGGAAGAGTCTGGTGTACGACAATCATTTACTTATGATGATCAAAAGAGATTCATCTATTCGTTGAGGTTTGCTCATCAGATTCAATTAGTTCTTTTACAAGCCCTTCGATCAAGTTTTATCAATTTCGGTGGCAAGCAATCATGGCATATAGTTACAGATTTGGATGAAATAGGTATCTTTAATAAAGAAGAAGCTCTCTCTATACTAGAAAAATCCACAGATGATTTTGTAGAACTATTAGAGAAACTAAGCAAACTCTATTTACTTCAGCTAACTATAACAAAACCGACTTATGGTCTTTTCTCTAATGGGGCTGTGGCTGGATCGGAAAATTCTATTTATATTTCCTTCACAAGTAGATCTGCAGCTGACATATCTACATTCCATGTTCAAAGTATCTTTTACCCATTTCATATAGCAAATTCGACTTTCTCTGCATCACCACTGAGAGAAAATCTGGAATCACCGAAAGAGAAAGATTTAGAATATTTTCTACAATATCTATTTCGAAAATCAGAATTTTGGCCGGGTCAATACGATGGGATTGCACGCTTATTCCAAGGTAAAGACGCCTTACTGTTACTTCCAACAGGGTCTGGAAAGTCTTTAGTATACCAACTTACTTCTTTATTACTTCCTGGTAGAACTGTGATTATTGATCCGATTATCTCGTTAATGGATGATCAAATAGATAACCTCGCTGCGATTGGTATTGATCGATGTGTTGCCATTACAAGTCAAATTGTTGATGTCCAAGATAGAAAGCGTGCTATTCAATTATTTGGACAGGGAGAGTATCTTTTTGCTTTTGTCGCTCCTGAAAGATTCCAAACTGTTGAATTTCGTGAATCACTTCTAGAACTTACAGCCCATACGCCGATTGCCTTAATTGCCGTGGATGAATCCCACTGCGTTTCTGAATGGGGTCATGACTTCAGGCCTGCCTATCTAAATATTGGAAGGACAACTCGAAAATATTGTGAATCATATGGGAAAGTTCCGCCACTGGTCGCATTAACAGGAACAGCTTCAAGGGTAGTGCTAAAAGATATTAAACGTGAATTGCAAATTGATGATTTTGATGCCGTTATTACTCCAAAATCTTTTGACCGGAAGGAACTAAAGTTTACTATTTTCTACTCTTCCTCACAAGAAAAAACAGCGAGGTTAATAGGTTTTCTTGGTCAAGTATTGCCAACTTTGTTTAATATGACAGCCTCTGCCTTTTATCAACCCAGAGGAAAAGAAACCTATTCTGGGCTTATTTTTTGTCCTCATGTCAACGGAGATTTTGGGGTTGAAAGCATTGCGAGGAAAGTTCAAAACGAGTTGAAGATTTCCACAGCGATTTATAGTGGAAAAGAACCGAAAAACTGGAATCCCGATCTATATAGCTGCCGCAAACAGCTTGTAACTCGGGATTATAAAAGAAATAGGATTCCGTTATTGGTTTGCACTAAAGCTTTTGGTATGGGAATTGATAAGCCAAACATTCGATACACTATTCATATGGGCATCCCGCAATCCATTGAATCGTTTTATCAGGAAGCAGGGCGGGCTGGAAGGAATAGAAAAACAGCTCATTGTTGCATAATTGTTTCAAATGATGATACTAAGAGAGCAAACAAATTGCTAAATCCAAATACGACAGTTGAGGAAATTGATGAAATACTAAAAAATACATCTTGGGATGACAATGATGATATTACCCGTGTTTTATATTTTCATACAAAATCATTTCGAGGTATTGACAACGAAAAAAGGGACATCCAAGAAGTTCTACAACATTTGGGGGATTTGGAAAAGAGAGGAATTCGAGTCTTAACTTTACCAAATCTTGAAAGGACAAATATTGAAAAGGCACTCCATAGGCTTTTACTAATTGGGGTGGTTTCTGATTACACAGTAGACTACTCTCGAGACGAATTCACCGTAATTTTATCAGGTGCGAGTTCTGAGGAGATTATTGAGAGCTACGGCAATTACGTGGCAAGTTATCTGTATAGCCGAAGAATAACTGAAACCGAAAAAGCAGAACAATTAAATACTTCATCTCATAAAGAATTTATCATGGAAATGATAAATCTATTACTTAATTTCATCTATGATGTGATTGAGCGTGGAAGAAGGCGCGCTTTTTATGAAATGTTAAATGCTTGTTCTGGATTTCCCAGTGATCAAGATATACGACAACGAATCTTACGATATTTAGAAGCAACAGAGTATTCTGAGGCATTGGAAGAATTAGTAAATGATGAAAAAGCTGGAATTATTAAATGCAGAGATGTTTTTGGTAATGTGCGTTCAACAAATGAAGCTGCTGAGCTTCGCGGTCAAGCGTCACGCTATCTTGAAAGCTATCCAGATCATCCATCACTACTCATGCTTCGCTCCCTCTCTGAAGTTTATTCAAACGATAAAAACACAGAAGTGGCTAAGCAAAATTTCATCGCTTCATTTTCTTCTGCATTAACAAATTTTAGGATTAATCAGAATATCGTTTTTGATTTTGCTTCTTGGGGAATTTCCATCATTGCATCACAAGATAAAAAATTAGCTAAAGAGTTATTAGTCGAACTGAACAAAAATTATCCTGATCGTACTCTAGCTAGAACGCTCATTCAAGAATTACCGATCGATTTAACTGAGGTACCAGCATGGTTCCTTTTATCAAAGCTTGATCAAAGTTGCAGAGAATTGATTCCTAAAATAGGAGAATAATATGGAAAAAGATGCCGAAAATTTTTTAGAAGCAGAAGAGACAGCTATAAAGCTTGTTGATTCTCTGAAAAAATTGCAAAGCGAAGCGCTTTCTTATCAAACTGCTTCGCAAGAACTTGATACAGTTCGAAGGCGATTGTTAGAGCTTATAGAATCAACAGAAAGAGTTACTATTGGGAGTCATGCAATTATTAAAATTTTGCAAGAGGTAGGTGGACCTGAGATCTTAAATAGGCTTTCTGGACTCGAAAAAAGGCTAAATGATTCAACTGAGAAATTAATAAAGTATAACCAAGAGACAATCAAAAGAATAGAAAGCACGATTGAGCCAGAATTATTAAGTAAACTAAGTAAACTAGAAGAAAATTTGAGTAAAAAAATAATAGATCAACACGAGGACATTAAAAAACAAAAATTGCTGATTAGTATTACTTTAATTAGTTCTATTATTGGGATTGTCCTTGGAATAATTACACTCTTCTAATTTGATGAGACGACTGCAATTAGCTAGGCGGCTTTCTGTAAAATAATCTTTCCCTTGCGCATCTTCAACAAACCGGGTAAGATTAGCGCAATACCATAAGCGTTGACGCGGGACGAGTAAGCAGAGCTCCAACCCCAGAGAGGTGCTACCATGTGCAAATGCGCCGGCAGCCTCTGCCCAAAACCACTCGCCAGCTTGAACCTGAACAGGCAGAAGCCCCACTAAGGCAAACGGCAGCCCCGTTATCGGCAGCACGAGATACCCCATCAAGGGTAATCTGGGTGGAACCGCGTG
>JAKPZU010000390.1 GCA_029559915.1 Bacillota bacterium | reverse complement strand
CGAGGCTTATATCAAAGCAAAGACAAAATCTTGATCAATGCGGATTTAAACGCCGCATTAAACATTATTAGAAAAGGTAACCCCGAAGCCAAACGGATAGGGACTAGAGGTTGGAACACGCCTAAGCGCACTTACCTGTTCGGTGAGTGATCGTTTTAAAAGTATAATTCGCTAGAATTATTTTTGTTCTTATATACAAACAATTATAAGTAACAGCCATCTTGAAATAATTGAGTTTTTATATTACAATATTCTTAAGTGAAGGGGTGATTTTTGATGAATTATGTTATCAAGGAAATGAAGACTAGATATTTTGCCGGCATTGAATTTATCGGCGGTATCAAGGTCGATAGTGATGATTATAATAAAATCCCTAACCTGTGGACGGATTTTAAAAAATTGTATCTCAAGGATATTCCGGATAAAGTGGTTCCAAACAACTTTATCGGCTTGGAAATGTATCGTTTTGACTTCATGGAATCGAGGACTTTGGATTATTTTGCGTTGGTGGAAATCAATAATCTGTATGAACCGAAAGATGAAGAAATAATTACGAAGAAATTACCTAAAGGCCGGTACATCAGTTTTACCATCAGCCATGACGAATTGAATTCGGAAGTGGAAAAAGTCTATCAGTTCATCAAAGAAAAAAGAATCAATGTTCATTTAGGTTTTGATGTTAAAGAATATTTGGTAAATGAGAATTATGATTTCGAAGGCGCTAAGCTTTTGCTGACATTCAAATTGGAAGATTAGGAGTAATTGATGTGAGAAAATCAAGTAGTTTTTATCGGGAAAACGGTTATCAAAAAATGAATGGACGTTATGGCGATGTCATTATGTTTTTGATAGTTACAGGAGTGATTGCTTTCGGTTTAGTCTATATTGCCGATCAATTTAGACCGGTTTTTGATACGGAAGGAAACATAGTTTCTACGGGTATTCCCATTATTGTAACTATAATGTCGTTGGTTAGCTTGGCTTACAATTCCGGTATTTATTATAGTAGCCAAAGTTTATTTATTGATATTTCAGAAGACGTAGAGTTTATGGTTATAGAGAAAATTAAATCAGGTTTCATCAATAATTACACCAGAAATTTTGCCCTCTATTTTCTTGTGAATTTCTTCGCTTTTTTATGGGCTTTGTTATTTGTGATTCCGGGAATAGTCAAATATTATTCTTATAGCATGGCGATTTATCTCGCAATCAAAGAACCTGATATTAAGGGAACTGATGCAATTACAAAGTCAAGAAAATTGATGGATGGGAATAAGGGCGATTTATTCATGTTGGATTTATCATATATCGGCTGGTATTTTCTCTCGATATTGACATTTGGGATTTTACTATTATGGGTTGTACCTCGCCACATGACCGCGAGAACTATCTTCTTTAATGAAGTCTATCAAGAAACATTGAATCAAAACGAAGTCAAAAAAAATATTTTGCAAGAACCGTTGTTTTAGTCAAAAATCTTAAAAGGCCAATGGCCTTTTTTCTATGCAAAAAACTTAAAAAATATCTATCAAAGACCTTTTAATATGTTATAATTATTATGATGTAAGCGTTTGTATATAAGGAGACGACAAAATGACGGATTTTACGAAAATTAAAGAAATAGAAATGATGGCTGTTGTCAAAGACAAGCCAGCTAAAGGCTTTACATTGACAAGAAAAACCATTACTACTGACTTAGCCCCAGGAGAAGTGTTGATCAAAGTTACGAGCGTCAGCTTTTGCGGCACCGACAGCCATATCTATAACTATGATGACTGGGCAAAACATAGACTCAAACTACCGCTGACCGTCGGCCATGAGTTGATGGGTGAAATCGTAAAAATCGCTCCAGATGTCAAAAGAGTAAAACTTGGGGACGTAGTAAGCGCCGAAAGCCATATCATCTGCAACACCTGTGAATTTTGCCTTAGAGGTGAAGGGCATATCTGTGAAAATACCAAAATTATCGGTGTCGATATCGATGGGTGTTTTGCGGAATACGTAAAAATTCCGGCCCAGAATTGTTTTGTCAATGATAAATCAAACAAAGACAATCTATATCTATCCGTTCAAGAACCGCTTGGCAATGCTGTTCATACCGTTGCAGCTTTTCCGGTTGAAGGAAAAACCGTGGTGATTGTTGGTGCTGGACCTATCGGTTTAATGGGTGTTGATGTCGCAAGAGCTATGAAGGCTAAAACCGTAATTGCGGTTGAAGTCAATGAGTATCGCAGAAATAAAGCTTTGGAACTGGGTGCGGATTTAGTAATTAATCCTCTTGAAGAAGACGCAGTAAAAAGAATATTGGAATTAACCAATAATAAAGGTGCTGATGTAGTTTGTGAATTTTCTGGTAACAAAAGTGCTATCCAAGCAGCTTTCAAGTACATCAAACATGGCGGTGGAATGTCAATGCTTGGCCTTCCGTCTGAACCAATCGCTTTGAATATTGCGGATGACATCGTTTTTAAAGGCATACATATATACGGAGTAGTAGGTAGAAAAATCTATCAAACTTGGGATATTATGAAGGAATTGATAGATAACAATCTTCTTCATTTGGACAAGATTGTCACTCATAAATTCCCTCTCAGCAAAATCAATGAAGCCGCAGAAGTCATGAACAACAAAAACTGCGGAAAAATAATTTTAATACCGGGAGAGTAAAGCATGAAAGATAATCTAGAATATTTAATAAATCAGGTAGAGGAATTAAAGAAGGACGGCGTTTATAGAATACTGCCAGTAAACTTTGGTCCTTGCGACAATGTCATAGAACTGAATGGGAAAGACGTAGTCAATCTTTCCTCGAACAATTATCTGGGATTAGCCAATCATAAACGCGTGAAAAAAGCCGCTATCGCCGCCGTCAAGAAATACGGTGCCGGTACTGGCAGCGTCAGAACTATCGTTGGCAATATGGACCTTTTAGAAAATTTGGAAAACGTTTTGGCTGAGTTCAAAAAAGAAGAAGCGGTAACATGTTTTCAATCTGGACTCAACTGCAATATCGGCGTGATTCAAGCTGTTGTCAATAAGGGTGACTTGATTATCTCCGATGAACTAAATCACGCTTCCATTATCGATGGCGTAAGATTATCAAGAGCTGATAAGGCTGTCTACAAACATTCAGATATGGATGATTTGGAAAAGATCTTGAAAGAAAAAAGAAAAGACTTCAAAACCGTACTTATAATTACTGACGGCGTCTTTTCAATGGATGGGGATTTGGCTAAATTACCAGAAATAGTCAAATTGGCCAAGAAATACGATTGTCTGACTTACGTTGATGACGCTCATGGTTCAGGTGTCTTGGGAGAAAGCGGCAGAGGGACAGTTGACCATTTTAAACTTCATGGTGAAGTTGACTTCATTATTGGCACATTATCAAAAGCAATTGGTGTAATTGGCGGTTATGTTGCTTCCAAAAAAGTGGTTAAGGAATGGTTATTGCATCGGGCTAGACCATTACTGTTTTCTACTGCTTTACCACCAGCGGCGATTGGTGCGACGATTGAATCAGTCAAAATGTTGATGGAAAGCGAAGAATACACCAATAAACTTTGGGACAATGCTTTTTACTTCAAAGATAAAATGAAAAATCTCGGTTTTGATATCGGCCATAGTGAAACGCCAATTACACCGGTGATGGTTGGAAGCGAAGCTAAGACAATGGAATTTTCAAGAGAGTTACTTAAGAATGGTGTTTTTGTTTCAGGAATCGTTTTTCCGACTGTTCCTAAAGGCACTGGCAGATTAAGATGCATGATTAGTGCGATGCATACCAAGGATGACTTGGACTTTGCCATCAAGATTTTTGAAAAGGTTGGAAAAGAACTTAAAATAATCTCGTAAAAAATGATGAGAAAACGAAAATAAAGGCCAGCTTTCTAGCTGACCTTTTTCTTATAGAATTTTGCTAAACCGCCGATAGAGGTTTCTTTATAGGATTCCAATAAATCTTTTCCGGTTTCTTTCATGGCTTCAACCACTGTGTCGAAAGACACAAGTCTGGTATCAAGCAAAAGCGTTGCCAGTTCACCGGCATTCATCGCCCTAACAGCCGCAACTGCATTTCTTTCAATACACGGAATTTGCACATAACCACTGATTGGATCGCAGGTAAGTCCTAGGTGATGTTCCAAGGCAATTTCTGCGGCATATTCAATCGTTTCGAGTTTGCCGTTTTCCAATTCGCTGTAAGCGGCTGCGGCCATGGCGCAAGCAGTTCCGACTTCGGCTTGACATCCGGCTTCAGCTCCAGAGATGGAGGCGTTATGCTTGACGATATTGCCGATGATGCCAGCAGTCGCCAGTCCGTCGATTATTCTTTCATCAGAGTATTTTCTGATGTCTTTTAAAAAATATAATAGACTTGGCAAAACGCCACTAGCTCCACATGTTGGTGCTGTTACCACTGTGCCGCCACTGGCATTAACTTCGGAAGTGGCGTAAGCATAAGCGCTTAAAAGTCTCAACTCAATCGATACTTTATTCTTTTGATCATATAAAAGCGATTTCGCTTTTCTTTTGACTTCAAGAAGTCCTGGCAGATATCCTTCCTGATGCAAGCCCTGGTTGATAGTGTTTTTCATCACTTTCCAGATTTCTCTTAAGTAGTTTTTAAAATCAGAATCTTCAAACTTATAAACATAATCGTAAAGAGTTAAACCATTAGTGACGCAGTAATCCTTGATTTCTTGAAAATTGTTGTGAGGATAGACGTGGATTTTCGGTTTTTCCTCATCGCCCTTTCTTAAGATACTGCCACCACCGGTGGAATAATATCTTTCTTTACCAATGATTTCGTTATTTTTATAAATGACGACATCCATGGTGTTGGGATGTTCGAGTTTAAGTTCTTTGGAAAAGATGACTTCAGTATTCGGTAAAGTCTCTTTAATAATTTTGTCGGTTAAGTGTCCCAGTCCGGTAAAACTCAAACTGCCATATAGTGTTACTTGATAGCTGTCACCGTCATAATTTTTCAGAACTTCCTTGCAGATTCTTTCCGGTCCCATAGTGTGGGAAGAGGAAGGGCCTCTGCCGACCTTGTATAATTCGCGAAGTGATTCCATATTATTTGTGAAGGAGAAGAATCATTTCCCTTAGTGCTTTGGCTGCGACGATGGTAGAGACATTGGAAGTATCCAGCATTGGTGCTAGTTCAACCAAATCAGCGCCGACGACGTTATTCAATCCTTCAAATGTCTTCATTGCTGACAACAATTCCTTGAAAGTGATTCCACCTGGTTCCGGTGTGCCAGTTCCAGGGAAAACTGATGGATCTAAAACGTCCAAATCAATCGTGATGTAGACAGGTTTGTCCTTGAGTTTTTCAACAATTTTATCCAAACCCTCTAAATCGAATTTTCTCATGAAAACATGACCACTTTTAGCTAGATCGAACTCGTGTTTATCACCGCTTCTAATTCCGAATTGGTAAATTCTACCATCACCTAAAATGTCATGGCATCTTCTAAGCACTGTCGCGTGTGACAATTTTCTCCCCAAGAATTCATCTCTTAAATCGGTGTGAGCATCTAGATGGATGATGTGAAGGTCAGGATATTTTTGAACTAAGGCCTGAACCACCGGCAAAGTTACCAAATGTTCGCCACCAATCATCATTGGTTTTTTATTGTCTTTTAAAATTTGTTTTACCGTGTCATTCACAATTTCCAGAGAATCTTCCACCAGACCCATTGGCAATTCCAAATCGCCAATATCAACGGTTTTGTAATCTCTCAAGTTCATGTCCTTATATGGAGAATACCATTCGATTCCAATGGATTCCACTCTGATGGCATTGCCGGCAAACCGCGTTCCCGGGCGATAAGATGTGGTTGTATCCATTGGAACGGAAAATAATACTACATTGCTTTCATTATATTCAGCCTTGCAAGACTGAAACGATAAATCGACCTTTTTCATTCTAAATCACCTTCATATTTTATCCAATTTTCTTTGTCGACAATTTGCACATAATCGATATCTGTATCATTGTCAATATCACTTTGTAAAGCTCCGCCTTTTTGTTTATAGAATTTTATATCCTTTACAACTGTTTCTGTAATGATTTCTCCTGGAATGATGATCGGAATTCCCGGTGGATAAATCATGATTGATTCAGCTGAAATTTCATCAATTGCATCTTCCAGCTTAACCAAAATCTTTGGTGCGTGATAAGCGTCACGAGGACGAGAGTAAGCTTCGGGAAATTGATAATGGAATTCGATTTTTGGTAAGCTAGTTTTAATCTTGTTATACTTTTCCGATAACTTCTTGAATGCCAAGACCAATCTTTCTAGGTCTTGCTTGGTGGTACCGATAGTCAATACGCATAGCACCATATGTGATTCGGCCAATTCAAGTTGGATGTTGTAATTTCTTTTCATGATTTGATAAACGTCAAATCCTGATAATCCCAAGTCGCTGACCTTAACCATCAACTTGGTTTCGTCGCAGTCATAGCATCCATGTTCCAGTAAATAATCTTTATCGATAACGCTGATGCCGGGTATATTTTTCAGTTTTTCTCGAGCAATCTTGGCGAGTTTTAAAATCTCATTGATTTTTGCCCTACCCTTGAAATACATCGTTTTTCTCGCCACATCCAATGAGGCCATTAAAAGCGAAGAAGGAGATGTCGATTGCAACATATTCAAGGTAGCGCGTAATCTTTGATGATCAATTCTTTCGCCTTTAGTCAGAATTATCGAACTTTGGGTAAGACCGCCGGCAGTCTTATGCATTGAAGTGGCTGTGATATCAGCTCCGGCTTCCATCGCTGAGTATGGGAGGCGAGGTGAAAAGTAAAATTGTGCACCATGTGCTTCGTCAACCATGACGGTCATATTATGTTTGTGGGCGTAATCAGTGATTTTTCGTAAATCGCTGACAACACCGAAATAGGTTGGGTTAATGATAAAAACAGCTTTTGCATCTTGATTTTCGTCAATAGCCTGTTTTACCGTCTTGAAACTTACATCATTGGCAATTCCTACGAATTCATCAATATTTGGTTTAATGAAGATAGGCATCGCTCCCGACAAAATAAGTCCGTTGATAACGGATTTATGAACGTTTCTTGGCAAGATGATTTTATCGTTAGCTTTACAGACGGAAAGAACCATGGCCAAGATGCCGCTGGTTGTGCCATTGGTTAAAAAATAGGAACGATCAGCTCCCATAGCTTCGGCCATCAAATTTTGTGCTTCAGCAATCACGCCGGTTGGGAAACTTAAATGATCTAGTCCAACAGGAGCATTTGAATCCAGCAAATAGAGTTTCTTGCCAGCAAATTTTTGTAAGTCATTTTCGATTCTTCCCAATTTATGTCCGGGTACGTCAAATGGAGCGACATGACTCGTTCCATATTCTTTCAATTTAGTGAAAAACGGGGTTTTCTCCTGATTAGAGTCTTTCATTAAGCATCCCTTTCTTTTAAAGCATTATCTTCAACAAAATAATACCATATTTCCCATAAAAACAAAAGCAATTTTATCTGATAAACCAATATTTGCCCATGAGTGATCAATGAATTTTTTTTGTATTGTCATAGTACAGGATTTATGAAAATCAAAATAAAACAATTTGTTATTTTTTTTATAAAAACATCTTGTAAATCTGGCGAAAAAATATAAAATTATATTTAAGTGAGGATGTTTCTTGAGACTAAAGGAATTTCAGAAAAAATTAAAGGATTGAACGAAATTTGATATTGTAAAAGGCTTATTTCAAGCTTTTACGGTAACCGTAGTTGCGGTCGTTGCCGTGACGGTGTTCATTCCTAAAAGTCCTGTAGCCAGCTTTGACAAAGTCAAGGCTTTTTCGCATGAAATAATCTATCAAGTCAATGTGTTAGACGAAGACGACATCGTCAAAAGTAACGAAGTGTTTTTGGTAGCTGAAAGTCAATATGGAGAGATTAAAAGACCAATTTCTCTCGGGACCAATTATGGTAGTTTTACCGGTTTGAGAAAGAATACATTATACAATCTGAAAGTAGTTTATGACAAGGGTTTTGGTGAAGAGATTTTAACCAAAGCTACCGTCACAACTGATAATCCTTTAGTCGCCGCTATCACTAAAGTTGAAGCGGTTCAGTCTGGACATATAAGTTTATATAATATCGATATCATTTACGGTGATACTCTAGGATACAGCGATTGGCAAATTCGTTATGCGACAAGCTTCCCTGAATCTGAAGAATATTCACAAGAAGTTTATTACAATACTCTAGCTCTGCCGATGATGGATGAAACTGTTCAATTAGAATTCTATCCATCAAACGGAGCGGTCTACCATATCGTTCTTGAAGCAATGTATGAAGACCAAATGGTAATGCTTGATGAAGTGACTTTGAAAGCGCCTTTCAGTGTTTATGGATATTTATATTTAATCGATTATACAGAAGATCAAGTTCAGTTATATATCTACGGAGAAGAACAAACCGAAGTTGATGTTTTATACGTTTTGGAATTATATCACGGGGAAAATTTTGTTAAAAAATATGAGTATGACTCATTGAGCCAGTTCCAAAATGATGAGAATTTGATAATAACGGATTTAAATCCGGACACAGATTATTATCTCTATTTGAAAGCTTATTACCGTGATCCGTCGACATTGCTTGAAACCCATGTTTTGCTCAGTGAAGTTTATGTTCATACATTAGCGGAAACTACAACACCGATTGTCATTCCCAACAGCCCTATAGTAACAGTTGATAATCTCAGTACCTATGAAAATTATCTGATTTATCAAATTAATTTGACTGACTATTATGAAATTGCTAGTGCTGGTGAAATCAGATTGGTAGTGGAAAACGAGACAGAGTTTTATGAAGAATACCTTGACATCGGCAATAATTTTGGCAGTATTTCCGGCTTGACGGCAAATTCGGAATACAGTTTAAAAGTATTGTTCAATCAAGGAAACAATTACGCAGTTTTGCATGAACAATCTATTACCACTAACGAGGTTTTGGTTGCGGCAATCTCAGGATTTACCGATTTGGGAATGGGTAGTTATCAAGTGGAAGTAATTTATGGAAATACCACTGGATACAGCGATTTCCAATTAAGTTACGCAAGTCTGTCCGATGCTTATCCTGATGAATATTACTATGATGAGGCTTACTTTAACTCCTTACAATCTTTAGTTCAGATAGAATTTTATGACAGTCTTTCCAGTCGTTATAGTTTAATCTTAAAAGCAATGGATAATTCCGTTCTGGTCGATATAGATGCCGTAACGATCGATGCACCCTATATCGTTGGCGGATATTTATACGCTGAAGGTTCAAGCAGTTCCAGCGGCAATTTAAGCGTTTATCTCGATAAATCCAGAGCGAGTGAGGTAATTTTTAGTTTACAAGTATATAACGGACCAATATTGATTGAAACTATCAATCCTGTTGTCGGTAGCACAACATTGGTTTACGAAGACGTTTTTTTAGTGGAAAATTTGCTACCAAATACAAATTACTCCGTTATATTAAACGCTGATTACCGAAACCCTGATACCTTGAAGCCAGAAACTTTGTTGATATACCAAACTAACTTTACTACTTTTATGGAAGTTATTCCGCCGCCAAATATGACGGCTACATTTGAAAACATTAAAGTCTTCAGTAATGAAATAATCTATCAAATTAATATCACTGATGTTGACAATATTATTCAACCGGGAGAGTTGTTAGTAAAACTTTCTGATGGTAACATTGAATCTTATCAATCCGTTGATTTGGGAGATAATTTCAAGAGCTTCAACGGTTTAAGCCCCGATACAACGTACACTTTATCGCTAATTTATGATTTAGGTAATGGTAACGCCGAAATTATAACAGAAACAGTTGTCACCACTAAAACATTGGTAGTTACCGTGTCTAGTTTTATGCTTTCACCTTATTCACAAAGTATGAGCATAGTTTATGATGTGGGCTTCAGTTGGGGTGATATTACCGGTTATAGTGGCTGGCAGATTAGGTACGCTGTTGTTGAACCGGGATTTGAAGAGCAAGCTTATTATGAAATTTATGCAATTGAACCATATCAACTGACTTCAGAAATTTATTTTTACGAAAGTTATGGCAGTGAGTATCATATTATCTTGGAAGCATATTTCAATAGCGAATTGGTGATTGTTGATGAAACTAGGGTATCCAAACCATTTAGCATTAATCTTTTTGCCTATATCGCTAGTTTCACCGATACCGAAGCAATCTGGAATATCTATCAAGAAATACCGGATTCAATACCAGTAAGTTATACTTTGGAAGTTTATAACGGCATAACCCTAGAAAGAAGCATTGCTTTGGATATGGCAGCTATTCGACTTGCCCAAGGAAATTTCACTGTTAACAATTTAATGGCAGAAACTGAATACACTTTCAAGCTTATCGCAACCTGCCAAAATCCTGATACCGGAAGATTGGAAAATCGAATTATCTATCAGGAAACAATCATTACATCAATGCCGGTTCCAGCTTAAAATAAAGAAAGTAAGAGGAATATAATATGAAATTTAAGGACAGAACACCTAAAGAAAAAAGAAGTATCATCATCGTTATCGCTATCGTGTTTGTATTATTATTAATTAGCATTTTAGGGCCAATTATCTTTCCAAACACGCTTTTCAGCGATATAATTGAAAATTCAGTAGGCAAATTCTTCAATTTGTTCAATTTCTTCAAGAATAATTATGTCATAATCATTGAAACCTTGACTATTATCTTTTTCATGTGGTTGATTGATAAGGTTTTGTTGCTATTGGTTAGTTTATTGAAGATAAAAACCTTGAGAGGAACAACCATTACCAATTTAATCAATTCTGCCATCAAGTATTTGGCTTTCCTGATAGCTGTATTTTTGATTTTGAGTGCTTGGGGCGTGCAGACACCAACACTACTAGCAGGTGCTGGTATTATCGGTTTAGCTATCAGCTTTGGGGCCCAAAGCTTGATTGAAGATATTTTCAGCGGTCTTTTCATTATTTTTGAAAAACAATTTTCGGTGGGCGATATCATCCAAATTGGTGATTTTAGAGGTGTTGTTAAAGAGATTTCTTTACGAGTAACCAAATTTGAAGATATCAATGGTGATATCAAGATCATCAACAACTCCGATATTCGTGGGGCTATCAACACGACAGCTTCATTATCGAAATCAGCTTGTGAAATTGCTATCAACTATAGTGAAGATTTGGAAAAAGTGGAAAGAATTATTCATGAAAATCTCGCTGATATCAAAACCAGAATTCCAAAGATTGTCGAAGGACCATATTACCTTGGTGTTCAAGCTTTAGCGGATTCCTCTGTTGTCTTAAGAGTGATAGCTTTGGTCAATGAAAGTGATCGTTTCGCAGTTTCTAGGCAACTTAACCGAGAAATGAAACTGCTTTTTGACCGCAACAATATCGGGATTCCATTTCCTCAGTTGGTGGTTCATGAAGGTAAAAAAGACGACAAATAGAAAAATTGTTAAATTTTGCGACAAGCACTTCCAAAGAATTACTTTTGGAAGTGCTTTTTAATCAAAAAATCTTGATTTGATAGAAAAAAATCATCGATTTTTTAATCATTTATGATATTATATTTAATAATGGGAGTGATAGTATGAAAAAGTTGGTTGGCAATTTAATGTATGGACAATCTGGTGGTCCGACTTCTGTAATTAACTCCAGCGCTTATGGTGTCATCACTGAAGCCAAGAGGCAAAGCGAATTCATCAAGGATGTCTATGTGATGAAGCATGGGATTGAAGGCGCTTTAAACGAGGATTTGCTTCTTATAGGGCCTAATAACGAAGATCAAGTTGAACTGCTCAAGTATACACCTGGTTCTGCATTTGGTTCCATAAGACATAAATTACCTGATTATAGAGAAGACGATTCCAAATATGTAAGATTACTTTATATCTTCAGAAAATACAATATTCGTTATTTCCTCTATAACGGTGGCAATGATTCGATGGACACTTGTGCGAAGATAGCCGAATATATGGATACAATCGATTATGACGTAAGGATTATAGGCATTCCTAAGACGATTGACAATGATTTACCTTTTACCGATCATACTCCTGGTTTTGGCAGTGCCGCCAAATTCATTTCCAATACGATAATGGAAATCTATTATGACATGCTGGCATATCCGAAGGGAAAAGTAACGATTGTGGAAATAATGGGACGTCATGCCGGTTGGTTGACTGCTTCAAGCGCATTGGCTAATTTAAATGGCTTTGGTCCAGATTTGATTTATCTGCCAGAAGTTCCTTTCTCAATCGAAAAGTTTAAAGAAGATGTTAAGGAAATTTATCAAAAGAAAAAACAATGTTTAGTGGCTGTCTCTGAAGGCATAACGAATGAGGAAGGAGTTTTCCTTTCATCAAGCTCAGGACTTAAAGATGCTTTTGGTCATTTCCAACTCGGAGGTGTAGCTTCCAAATTAGCGCAGACAGTATCAAACGACTTAGGCATCTCCTCCAGATCCGTTGAATTTGGGTCGACTCAAAGGGCAGCTAGTCACATTCAAAGTTTAACTGATGTCAAGGAAGCTATCGGTGTTGGTGAAGAGGCGGTAAAAGGTTTAGTCAATGGTCGAGATAAAGTGATGGTAGTAATCAGAAGAACTTCGGATGAGCCATATGAAATAGATTATGGTTTTTACGATTTAAAAGCTTGCGCAAATGTCGAAAAAAAAGTCCCGCAAGCGATGATAAATAAAGAAGGAAATGGCGTAACCAAGGCTTTTATCGATTATGCTCTACCTTTGATTCAAGGTGAAAACAATAATCCTTATGAAAATGGTTTGCAAAAATTTGCAAAATTTAAATAATGTCTTTTATGGCATTATCTAATGCGGCTGTGGCGGAACGGTAGACGCGCTACTTTGAGGGGGTAGTATCCGTAAGGGTGTGTGAGTTCAAATCTCATCAGCCGCACCACACAGATTACAAAAATCGCGAAAAATTGCTTTTTATGGCTAATTATAGCCGTATTAAGCGCTTTGGATTCGCGATTTTTTTATAATATTTTATGCAGTATGTAAACCATAAAAAGCGTTTCTCAAGACCGGATTTGTATTAAGTTTATCCTTAAATATCTGTCTGAGTGTCTGTTTAAACATTATGTGTTGTGAAATTATGTCACAAGATTATGAAAAATATCCTGAAGTTTATAATTCTTATATGGATTTAATTTCCATCGTCGACGAAGTAGAATACTATGCAGAAGATATTGCTTTAATTGTAAATGCTTCTAGAAACTAAACTTATTGAATTTTGAGCCATCAAATGTTATAATTTTGAGTGAGGTGATAATGTGAAAAAATGCCCAGTATGTGGTAATAGAACAAAATTTCCAATATCTAACTTAATTATTTCTAATACAAAACCTATAAAATGTAAAAAATGCAATGCATTAATTGGAATTAATAAAAAAATTCACTCATACATGACTGTTTTGTCAGTAATGTTTGTAATTATGGTATTTTTGTTGAATATCCCAATAGATGAAAATTTAACAAAAGTCATTTTGTACTTATTTGCAGGACTTATTTTGTTTGTTCTACTTCATATATTTGTAATTCCCTTAGAATCAAGAGAAAAATAATTTAAGATTAGAAAATTTTTAATGATATGGCTTTTATAGTTTATTACTTGTCAATATCAACTTCGAACACCTGTCGAAATTAATAAGAGAATTTGTTTATAAAAGGGGAAGACTTAACTATAAATCTTTCCCTTTTCTTTTCCAAAAAGCTGTGTTCAAGCAAAGTACTGAT
>JAKPZU010000368.1 GCA_029559915.1 Bacillota bacterium | reverse complement strand
TTAGTGTTTTCATTGTTTTTTATTTTGAGGGTACAACGGGGCTCGAACCCGCGACGTATGGTTTTAGAGACCACTGCTCTGCCAACTGAGCTATATACCCGTATTTCTAAATTTGATCGGTTTCATGTTGGGTTTTTTGATGACCACCTTCACCGAATCTCTTGCCTTCGCAAACTCTTCAGGACTGACTTTCGGAAAATTCTTACTCCCTTTCACCTTTCGCTTTTTTACCTTTTGTTTTCTTCAATGAATGTTTACCAAAATTAATTTTCTCAATGTTATATTTTTTCATGAAATCATTAAGTTCTGTCAACATGTCATCCTCAGGCTTTTTATTTTTCTTCATCGTTATATTTGGCTTCACAATAATATAATTTACCTGAAGGTGGTGGTAATGGTTTAACTTCTATTTTATTCTTATCAATCGTCGTTGGATCGCATTTAACCCACTTTATTCCCAACGCTTTAGCTAGATCATCCAAAAAGGATTGTGGATATCTGTATTGAAATCCTCTGAATATTGTACTTCCTGGTGAATGTGGTTTCATTTTTCCTCTTTATCCTTTATATAACCTTTTGATTGACTACCCCAAAACCCATGCCCCTCATTTTCTTCTATTTCAAATATGGATAAAGACCGACATTCTGGCACGTCCTCGTCCATTTGGTCTACCCATTTTTTTGGCTTCTTGGGTTTGCCCTTTTTATCTTTCATTCCGTGTTTTGTCCCCATTTTATTCCGTGTTTTGGCGCGTTCTGAGCAAGGAGTTTATAGAACTTGTCTTTGTAGGATTGTTCATCAGCATTAATTGGCCAATCCATTCCTGTTATCTTCTTTGCAAGATAAGAAGAATAGTCTTCTCTTTCAACAGTATCGAAACATTCAATCTCAGTTTCATTGATATACTCATCAATCTGACTATCGGTGAGATCAAATCCATACCATCTCATTTCGGACTTAATCAGATTAAGAAGTTCAATTCTTTCTTTGAGTTCATCCTGATAAAGTTCAAGAATTTCTGGAGGAGTGGGAAGTATATCAACAATATCCCAGATTTCCTGAAGTCCGAATTCTTTTTCGTCACGTAATTCCTCTCTCAAAGAATCTATATCGCTTTGAGTTGGCTTTCTCCAATATCCAGCAAAATGAAGAATATCCATCATTTCACCTTCTTGTTTTGGGTTGATGACCATTAACCCGTATTTGAACATTTCCATATCAATATGTTTTGTTTCTGTAAAGGTAAAAACATTTTATGACATTTCCAAATATTTTATTGGAAATTAATCGTTAAGTTCTTCTATTGTTTTTCCTTCACAATTATCGCCTCGAGCAGAAATTGTTTCATCTGTTACTCTTTTATCGAGAACTGGCGCTAAGGAAGTATTTTTCATACATTCA
>JAKPZU010000322.1 GCA_029559915.1 Bacillota bacterium | reverse complement strand
TTAGTTTATTCTCTATATCACTCTTTTCGAGGTGTCCACTATGACTATACCAGTTCACAAACGACTACGAGGGATTCGGTATAAATAAATGGAAGTCACCAGTAAAGATGTATATATAAATATTATACAATGAATTGGAGACTTTGTGAAATATACTAAATTTAAATCGTAATAAGAAAAATTCATGCCCGAAGTTTTGTGGCCAGTATTGTGTTATTTATGTAATTGTATCTGTTTTAACTTTCTGTATTTCTAAGGGTCCTCAAATTTCGCAATTGTTGCAATGCTCTAAGGAGAACCGGTCAGTACAAAAGCGCCCCAATACACAGGATTGGGTTTGTTTTTCATAATGCTCAACTTTGCCTGGCGTAGTGCCTCTGCCTTAGTTTTACCTTGAGACAGAAGTGTGTAAAACTCTTTCATCAGTTCTGTAGTTTCAGTACTCGGTACACTCCATAGGCTCATGACAAGAGACTTTGCTCCGGACAAGATAAAAGCTCTCTTTAATCCAAACACTCCCTCACCTCTTTGAACATCGCCCACACCTGTCTCGCAGGCGGATAGAACGACGAGTTCAGTCCCCTTAAGGGGAAGGCCAAGAATCTTTTCACCGCTGACCATGCCGTCATCTTTTCCTTCTTTGAGGGCACTGTTAACACCGGACAACACTATGCCTGAGCGGAGCATCGGGTTTTCAATGTTATCCAATTGCTCTGTCTCGAAAAAATATCCATGAGTAGCAATGTGAAGAACCTTGGGGGATGTTGAAGGATAGAGCATTTCTTCAATGGCTTGAGAATTCTGATAGTTCCGCACTTTCTGGTTGAATACGTTCTTTAAAATACTGTCTATGGCATTTGCTTCATCTTTAGTTTCGGGAAGACGTGTGAAGCGGAGACCTCTGGCCGAATGGCAAACTTCGCCGCGTACCCTTTCCGTTTTGACTCCCATGCTCTTCTTCACCTTTTCCACATCCTGAAGTCCCATATCGTAGTCGGGATCTGCCATAATCAGCGATGTCCCCCCCGCGAAGTCCGATCCGGAAAAATCCAGCACGTCTCTTCCTGCACTGACATAACTGATCTGATACTTCTCCAAAAGATACTCTCCTGAAGGTGTGACGAGAGCCTCGAAGGGAAGGAGGTTTAATTTGCCATCAGGGCTGATCAAAAGATGTTTTTTCGTGTTCACAAGAGATTCGATGGGTTTTATGATTAAATCATACAGGTATTTTGCCTCTCTATCAAGTTTAAGCCTGTTTGGCAATTTCTGTTCTTTGACCTTGTTGATCTCTTTAAGATACGCACTGATGTGCTGATCAATCTTTTCCGTTGCGCCTAAATCAACAAGGCTTACACTCTCTTTTTCACCAAGCACAAAGAGCAGGTAATGTGGTGTGCCGAATTTTTTATTTTGGAAATCATAGATGGCAGTCTTGGCAAAGTCGATATATACAGCGTCTTGATGAAGTAGCGCGGCAAGATTGGAAGCGGTCACTTTCCTTGCCTCTTTTATCAATTCTGAAAATCTACTTTCTCTAAGTAGTTTTACTTCCAATTCTTTTTTCTTTTTTTCCAATTTCCAAAGTTCTGTCCGATATTCATCTTCTTCCATCCTATTATGTTTAAATAATCGAAGATTCATGATCTCATTTCGTATTTGTTTTAGTAACTTGAAATTCTCTATTATATAAGGCTGATTGGAATGAGCGAAAGTAGTCTCATACCGAGATTGTCTTTCAAGAAATGAACCCTTCCATTGCATCCATCTGTTGAATGTGTCAGTAATTGCTGTTTTGCCCGTGTTCATATACATAATGGTATGTGAAAAGAACGTATCCGGTGTATTCAAATTCATAAAAGAAATCGTTTGCCCTTCTGAATATTCAGAATGTTCAAGAACAATATTTTTCATTTGTTCCATGAACAATTCGCTCCTGAGAAAAGTTTGATGACTCTCTTCATGACGTCCGGTCGTAGCGTAAAGTATCGCCAAGGACCTTAAATTATCCGCTGCAACAATGGGTGCAAAACTTCCTTGTTCATATATTGTTAATATTTTATTCAATAGCAGTTCTGCTTCGTCATAACGACAAGATTTATAATATGATCGTGCCAAGCCTTTGAGGCAATCCAAGACATCTTTATCATATACACCAGGGTAAGGTGCTTCCTTGTTTTTCTTTTGAAGTATTTCCAGAAGCCTCTTGTGCATCGCCTCCGCTTCGGCAAAGCGACCGGTACTATCATAAATAAATGCCAAATTGGCTAGACTGGAAATTAACTTAAGATGGCTTTTCCCCAAGTTCTTTTCACGTATCTCCAGTGAACGATTTAGAAGCGATTCAGCTTCTGCGTATCGGCCTGTGTGAATGTAACAATATGCTAGATCATTGAGAAATAACGCCACGTCAATTTGGTCGCTGTTTTGTGCTTTCTCAGATATTTTCAATATTCTCTCATAAAGCGCAGACCCTTCGGTATAACGATTAAACAATTTATAAAAAGTTGCCAAATTCTCTAGACTAGAAACTAACTCAAGATGGTTTTTCCCCGAGTTCTTTTCACGTATCTCAAGTGAACGCTTCAGAAGCGGTTCAACTTCTGCAAAGCGTCCTGTTTTCACATACAGTTTTATCTGTTTATCAAGAATTTCTACTATATCAGGATGGTCTTTGCCGTGTGTTTTTTCAGATATTTTCAGTGCCTCTTTCAAAACCATTTCCGCGGCTTCAACGGGGTAATGAGAAGTTGGGATTCTACCATGGATTGTTACCCCTTGTTCGGGTCCAGATCTATTTGCTTCTCCACTCAATAAATCTGCCCTTCTAATAAGACATGTCGTCATATCAGGATCATTTATGCAATACATCCTCTCCTTCATTAAACCAATCTTTTTGACAATTGCTTTGGCCTCGTCAATTTTTTTGTCTTTTATAAACTGATCCTTCTGCTCCTCAAGCTTTCTGATCTCAATTTTATAGAGGCACGCCTTATTAGGATTATCCATGCACTGCTTCTCCTGCATTAAACCAATCTTTTTGACTATCGCCCTGGCCTCGTCATATTTTTTATCTTTGTAAAACTGAAAATGTTGATCCCAAAGCTTACTAATCTCAACTTCATTGAGGCACGCCTTATTAGGGTAATCTATGCAAAACTTTTCCTTCATTAAACCAATTTTTTTGACGATTGCCGTGTACTCGTCAACTTTGTGGTTATTCATGAACCGAACAGCCTGCTCCTCAAGTTTCTTAATCTCAATTTCATAATCGAGTTGACTTTTCTGAGCATTCTGACCGACTAACGGCTTAGGCAACATCAAGGCAACAAAAAAAAATAATAAAATGTATTTCTTCATGAGGCATCCGGTTTGCTTTTTCACATGCTTTCCCTTACATGCCCCTTGTAATTACTTTTCAGGTTTTCGAAAATAATTTTTTCATCCTCATTTAAAGTATTTTCATTTTTGTTTTCCCCAAGTATAAGATAGCTCAACCAATAAAGATCAATGTCCTGTGGATAAGCATCGCTTATAAATTGCAGATAACCTGCCTTTTGAATCATTTTATTGGCGGAAGAAGTCGTTTCCCTCTCAATCTTTTTAAGGTCTTCATTTACCAACCCGGTGATGTCCTGATCTAAAAGCCGTATTTTATATTGCCTGTTGTTCTTTATTCCGCTGATATTCCACAGATAGACTTCACCCTGTTTCATCCCTATCTCTTCCGGAGTCAAATTAATAAATTCTTCACTCTTTAGGTCTTTCCTGAAAATTTCCATACCACTACTGTTTTTAAATATAATGTATTTGCCGCCAACACTTTCCCATAAAAAAGTTGTTTTTTGTCCCGGAATTAAAGTAGCATTATTGCCGGGCTGAAAAACAACTCCATCTGAAATATTTCTTGTTGCGCCTATGGATACACTATGACCTGTTTTAACAAACCCCAATATTTCTTTTACACTCAGCACGATACTCTTTTTATCTTTAGGTGGTTCGAATGTAACTAACAATGATGTCTTATCCAACTCTTTCCCGCTCGCATAGGGTGCCCACTTTATTTTAAGCTCCTTAATGTTTTGTTTTTTTGTGATTTTGTCACCGGCATACAACTGTCTTTTTTCGCTGCAGTAATAATCTTCTCCCATGCTGTGCACAAGGCAATCTTTCTGATAACCATTAAGAATAATACCGATGTAATTCTCCGCCGCGGCTGTTGAGAAGACGCACAGCATAAAGAAAAAACAAGACACACATATAAGAATGGCTTTTTTTTCGTAACTTTTATGATTTTTCATTCGCGTTTGCTCCTTTATTATTTAAATACTCTGCTATATGGTCAGCCATTGGATGATTAACAATACCCATCAAAGCAAATATACAATTCAGTAGCACTCCAATGTATAGAAAAATTAACCAGCTGACAAATCCTACGATAGGAATGATAACTACGTAAGAAAGTATCTTTGCCCGAAAGGAGTTAAAATACAGAAATATAAAAGCCGCCATAATTACAATAACTATATCTATCATGATATTTAACCACAGTGGGGGGCGTGAGGGCTGAAGTCCAAAGGATAATGTGTTAATCGCATTTCCTATTATGAACATACCCGCCATATTGCCTACAGGTGTGGAATGTATATCGCCAGCATCAGGACTTGAGTTTCCTATAATGACTATTTTATCCTTAACATTTGCGTGCTTTATGTGGTCCAGTTGATAGACATTATCAAAAAGATTTCCCCCGGGATGGTTTGAAAGGGTATTTTGCGGTACAAGCAAAAAGCGTATACGGTTACGATATATATCATCCTTGTCAGGAGTAATTGTGATAAACTTATCATTACTTATTTGAAAATGATGGTCATTACGGAAACCATCTTTTTTTATTGTTTGCTCAAAATCTTTAATTTCTGCTTCCTTTCCCTTGTCTAACATAGCGGCAAGAAAGGATACATTCCATAGGATAGTATTTCTATCATCTTGAACGATTTCAAAGGGAACCCAGTACCTTACCACCATATCCGCAGCCGTAGCTGAGATATATGCCGAAGCAGCATAGAAATTGGGGTTCTTTTCAATTAGAGCTTGGAAAGTATTTGTCCTTATTTTGCCGTCATAGCTGACGCGCACAGGAAATATGACCTTTGTAGCACTATTTTTATCGGTCATATCCTGTAATATCTTCCTCAGTTCGCCTTCACTCTGAGGGTGACAACAATCATTATCCTCAAGCAATATGTCAAGCGAAATTATTTTTGCGCCACCTTCATAGGCAATTTTAATAATTTCTGCCAGTTTATCTCGTGGTATGAGGTTAGGCCTACCCCATTTTTTGTAGGTTTCGTGATCTATCTCTGCAAAAACGATCTTATCCGATATACCGATATTTCTTTGTGCTGTGAGGTTTTCCATACTCTTGGCGGATTTCTCCGCCTCTTTTTTAATGATAAAATCAAAAGCCTTATTAATATTAGCCTCACCCCAATCTGTGTTTTCAACAAAATGGAAGAAAAGTACAACGGTAATACCGATAAAGACGTTTATAAAAAAATGAATCTTCTTAATCCGGGAGAAATTCTTGACATCTATATAGGATATTAATCTTCGCACTAAAGATTTCCTCGCAATAGGGTTTTATATCATGTGACCCTTGTTTTTTATTCTAACAATAACATAACCTTGAAATCAGAAGGGCAAACTCAACATGAACTAGTTAATAACAAACATTCCCGAATTTGCAAAGGTAAAATTGTTTTTCATAATTCTATGTATTCCCTCTTTACAAAAATAAGTGATGTACTATAATAGCATCAAAATAATCGCAAAAAGTGAAGCTGTTTGAACTGGTATAGTCATAGTGGACACCTCGAAAAGAGTGATATAGAGAATAAACTAATTGAGGTGAGAGATGACAACAGAAAGAAAGAGCTATTCAAAGCAATTTAAAATTGACGCAGTGAAACTAGTTACAGAACAAG
>JAKPZU010000427.1 GCA_029559915.1 Bacillota bacterium | reverse complement strand
TCTTTGTTTTCTTTTCTTGCACTTGAACAGACTCGAAAAATCCCTTTTTGCTCCCTTTTGCTTTGATATTCATGCAAGCCTCTGCTGTCTTTTCTCCAACGCCTTTGATTTCTATAAACGGGACATAAAGTTTATTTTCTTTTACAATCCATCTGAACGCATCTGAAATACCGACCTTTGGCAAAACCAATTTTAATCCCAACCTCTTTGCTTCTTCAATCAATTCTTCCTTCTTGGTTTCAGAACCATGAATCAGATTTGCGCAAATAAATTCGGTTGGATAATAGTATTTGACATATGCGCACCAGTAACCGATAATTGCATACTCGGTAGCATGTGATTTGTTGAAGCTATACTTGCCATGAGCTTGCAAGGCTTCCCAAAATTCTTTTGCTTCTTTTTCACTCAGGGTTTTCTTTTCAAGACACCCTTCTATAAATTGCTTTTTGAATGGTGCAAATAGTTTTACATCGTGTTTCTTGGCGATGATTTTTCTAATTTTATCTGCTGTAGTATAGGGCAATCCGGCAACCTTATGAATAACATCCATCACCTGTTCCTGATAGACCATGACTCCATAGGTTGATTCCATGATTTTTTCATAAATTGGATGTTTCTTTTTCCAAGTCTTTCCGTTTCGCCTTCTGATATATTCGTCTGTCATGCCGGCATCCATAGAACCGGGTCTTACCAAAGCAATCACATCGCTTAACAACTCGATTGAATCCGGGGAGACTTCTTTTGCAAGCTTGGTTGTCGACCATGTATTGATCTGGAATACACCTACATTGTTTCCTGCGGATATTTCCCGATATATATTTTGATCGTCAAGTGGGATCTTTTCATAATCAATATCAACATTATGGTTGGTTTTTATAAGCCTCTTTGTTTCATTCAGAATCGACAAGGTATTCAACCCCAATACATCAAGCTTCATTAATCCTACATATTCCGAATCTTCCATATCCCAATTTGAGACAATTATATTATTACGGTTGACAAGATTTCCTTTTGTCCCCTTGCGTAGATCGTCTGCTGAGATAATGACAGCAGCGGCATGTTGACCATTGCCCCGGATTGTTCCTTCCAGAATGATTGCATGGTCACAGACCTCTGGATACTTTTGGTCAAATACTCTGCCAATATCTGTCTTGATGCAGGCTTCTTCGATTGATTTTTCTTCCTCGTAAACAATTGACTTTGAAAACTCATCAACATCTTTTAATGGCACATCAAATACTCTTCCTACATCTCTGATTGCTGCTTTTCCCTTCATTGATAAAAAGGTAGAGATTGAAGAAATATTATTTTTACCATAAAGTTCTTCAAGCCTTTCTCTGACCAGATGTCGTTTTGAATCTTCGAAATCCAAGTCGATGTCCGGAAGGTCATTGCGATCTTCTGCAATGAATCTTGAAAATAAGAGATTGTAACGAATAGGATCAACCGTGGTAATGCCAAGCAAATATGCCATGAGTGATCCGCCAACCGATCCTCTGCCGGGGCCTACCATGATGTCATTTTCTTTGCACCATTTGACCAAATCGTAAACAATCATGAAGTATGGAATGAATCCTTTCTTCTCAATCAGATCAAACTCGGTTTCAAGACGATTGATATACACTTCATGTAATGCATACTTTTTAATCTTCTTAAGCTTCTCACGGCAAAGATCATAAAGATAGTCAGATGTATTTTTTACATTGTAACCCGGAACCTTTGGGAGAAATATTTTTTGCTTTTTGATTTCAAATGCGGCACATTTTTCTGCAACTTCTATGGTATTGAGTATTGCGTCATCAATATCATCATCTGTTAAAATATTTTGATTGGTAAAAGCCTCAATCATTTCATCTGCTGTTCTCAAATGCAACCCTGTTATATTAAATTTCCAACGATTAGG
>JAKPZU010000308.1 GCA_029559915.1 Bacillota bacterium | reverse complement strand
TCCAAATCATGCTTAAGTTTTTCTAAAGCAGAAGCCCGCCAGTTCTGGATAGTACTTCTCGGAATCTTTGTTATCTCGCTGATTTTTCGATCATTGAGACCATCAAAATAATATAAATTGATGATCTGCTGTAAATGTTCAGGTAGGTTTTCGATTACGGCTTTTAAAAGCTCGTTACTTATCCACAATTCATTAATTCGATACTCGGACAAGATATCTATAGGGTCAGGATTGATGAACAGATACTCTTCATCAAGAGCTAGATCTGAAAAATTGAGAATTCTTTTTTTTCGTCTGTTTAGCGCTTTGTGAGCATTAATCGCTTCGTTCTTTAATGTTCGTTTGCAATAAGAATCGAACGCGTAACAGACACCTAATTCAAAGGATTCAGGGATCATGTCATCTCCTTTCGCTTCTTAAAACAGTGCTCAAAGAAAATTTGCCAATGTGGATAAGCTCGAGAAAAACATTAAAAAAAGCTCTGCTTTCATCAAAGCAGAGCTTTTCCTTGTGTCGATATCAATGGTTTTCTATTCCTAGATCAGGCTTATCATGAGAAGCCCGTGAAAACTAAAACCTACTAAACGACTTTGGGATGTATAGGTTTCATGGTTGTATCTGATTGTTATGGAGTGTTGCATTATCTCAATTTACATAATTGACATTAATTCCGCATTAAGTGTAATAACCAATCTTCTCTAATTTGGTAAAATTAATATGTGTTGGATTTAATGAGTGGAGAAGTAAATGCGGATTTTACTCGTTGATGATGAAGAAGATTTCTCTGATTCTTTATCTGAAGGCTTGAGAAATGAAGGCTATGTTGTAGACATCGCTATAAATGGTGAAGAGGCCTTGTTTTTGTATGACTTGTATCCATACGATCTCATACTATTAGACCTAAATTTACCAGATACAGATGGTTTAATTCTTTGCGATAAATTCAGAAGTATTAATCCCAAGGTGTTGATTTGTATTTTGTCAGCACGTGGAGAAGTGTTTGAGAAGATTGAGGGGTTGGATCAGGGTGCAGATGATTATCTTTCCAAACCTATCCATTTCGAAGAATTATTAGCGCGTATCAGAGCTCTTTGTCGTAGAAATCTAAATGTCAGAAGCCCTATGGTGGAGGTCGGTCAACTGTCAATTGATACCAACCTTCGATTGGTTTATATGGATGATTCAGAGATCAAGCTAACTGCCAAAGAGTACAGTCTGTTGGAATATTTGACACAAAATATCGGCAGGGTGGTTGCTGCAGAAGAACTGATTTTACACATTTGGGGAGAACAAGATGCTTTGTTTTCAAATTCTGTGCGGACACAAATCAGTTACCTTAGAACCAAACTAAAAGAAGCCGGAGTCACTAATCTTGTAATTACAACGACTGTTAATGTTGGATATACCCTGATAGTTGAATAAAATGCGGTTTAATTTAATGCGGATTTAACATCCTTTCCGATAGGATTAAAAAACATTATGACGAAAAAAAGCACTTCTTGTTTTAGAAACATACTTTCAAAGCAACCATTACGCAGACAGCTTATTCTGGTCATGGTTTTAGTTTTTGTTGTTTTAGGGGTACTTCTATTTATTTCTTTTTCAAGGTTAATAAATTCTTCGATTTTTCACAAAAGTTATTTTTCAAGAATTGAGCCCACATACACTCAGGCACAAAACGGAATGGATTTTCAAAAAACACCTAATCCAATAGTTGAGTTGAATACAGATAGTTTACAGTCTGTTGCGTTACTTCAACTACAATCTAAATTGCAAAAAACAATTGGTTTAACAATTATCAGTACTCTTGTTCTTAGTCTCATTCTGGTAATTTGGTTAAGCAAATTTATAACAAATCCTATTGAAAATCTTTCTAAATCTATTACATCAGGGACGAATGTGAACACTGAAACATTAAGTCTTAGCATGCCAAGCCAGGAATTATCTGATCTCCATTCAGCTATCATGCTTAGTTTAAGCAGGTTTGAAAAACAGCTTGAGAAACAGAACCAATTTTTGCTTGATGTTGCTCACGAATTTCGAACTCCTGTAGCTTCAATCCGCATGAAAATTGATGTTGATAAAAAAAAGACAAATATTACTCCAGAAGATTTTTATTCACTTTGTTCAATTATCGATCGCTCTACAGCCCGATTGGAGCAATTAATCGACAAGCTTAAATGCTTGTCATCAGATTACAGCGTAATTGTTCCATCGATGGTTAATATCAAAACTCTCGTAGAAGAAAGCATTGAACTTTTGTTGCCACTTTCCAAAGAAAAAAATATTGAAGTCAAAAACCTGACTGAATCTGAGCACATTCTGAACACGGAAGCGCTGTTCCTCCAAACCATCATCACAAACATTATTGAAAATTCAATTATGTATAACAAGCCAGGTGGACATGTTTTTATCTCATCTAATCAATTAGAAGAAGGTTGTGAAATTCGGGTTGTGGATAATGGCATCGGAATTCCTAAAGATGATATTGACAAGATATTTGATCGTTTTTACCGAGTAGACAAATCCAGATCAAGGCAAACTGGCGGGACTGGATTAGGTCTGCCAATTGTGAAATCACTCATGAATAGATTAGGGGGGAGTATTTCTATGAGCAGTGAAAAAGGTAAAGGTACAGAGGTGGATTTATTTATCCCTAATTTCCGGGAAGAATTTTCAAATACAAGAAAAGTAATAGAGAGATTTGAAGAGCCTTAAATTCACACCGTTTTTCGAATGCGTTTAGTTGCCATTTTATTGTCTGTTGTTTCAACGAACCTGTTTATGGTTATGGAATAGATGAAACGTGTAAAGACAATTATAAGGTTCAAAGGGGATATAACGTGTTGTTGGAGTCATTACAACCAAAAAAATCTTCTTTCTGTTAATGTTGTTTCTATTGGTCTAAAATTACTACTTGTCGATTAAATTGTCTTGAGCAGACGGTGATCTAGCCTCAAGAATTTTCCAAAGACCGTCATTTTGATCTCTAACTACAAAGAATACATGCGTGAGGGTGCCTTCTGGTGAAGGACTAATGGTATTGTCGTAGTCTATTTTATATGTAGCTTTAAGGGCTACAACCTGACTAATGAATTCATCAGTCCAATTTCGATTTTTTGCCAAATCAGATCCTGTATATGAATCGATGAACCAAATTGTGACTGGTCTCACTATGCCGATTGTACGGTTAATTGTGTTTGTGCTCCTGCTGGATATCCAGATTATTGTGGCAATTGGTAAATGTCGTTGAAAAACCCCAAAAAATATATGAACCTAATACATGGAAAAATGCAGGGGGAATATCTGTAAAACACAACTTAAACAAATAACTTTTCCAGCTTGCTGCTTTTATCTTTTCAGGCAAGCTGGAATTATTTTCCTAAGCTTTAAACATAGAAAACTCTGATGGATAATTAGACATCAATAAATTTCCACTAATTTTATCTAGTTATTGTTGACGTATTAAATATTTATTCTTGCAAATCTATTCGTGATAAAGAATATGCTATATCATCAGGCAATTCAGAGTAGAAAAAAAGGAACACATCTTCAGT
>JAKPZU010000305.1 GCA_029559915.1 Bacillota bacterium | reverse complement strand
TTTGTTGCTGTCAACAGCGAACCCAAAGTGGCTTTTATGGCTCTTGAGCAGCTGTTGGAAAGCGATACTTTTCAGAGACTTTACCTATTTTGCTAACTATTCTAATTTTATCGACAGATGTTTAAAGTATTAGCATTGATGATCCTTGGGATTGGAGTGGGATATCTATTTCGTAAGCGAAATCTCTCCTTTATTTCCCGATTGATTACTGTTCTTATTTGGGTACTCTTATTTGTTCTTGGATTGGAAGTAGGCAGTAATCCGCAAATCGTTTCCAATTTGGGGAAATTGGGGCTTGATGCTCTCATTATCACACTGGGGGCTCTTCTGGGAAGTATAATCCTGGCTGCACTGCTTTGGAAATTCGTCAATAAATCAAAGGTGGAATGAGAAGCAGTCTTATCATAGTTGGATTTTTCATAGTCGGCTCATTGCTGGGATATTTTGAAGTAGTGCCGACCTCAATTCTCGAAGGTGATATCAGTTTCTATGCTCTTGGTGCATTAATGTTTTGTGTCGGCGTCAGCCTTGGAAGCGACCCTGAAACACTAAAAAGCTTTAAAAAGATCAACCCCCGACTCCTCCTTTTGCCATTATTGACGATTGTAGGCACATTGGTTGGGGCAGCGATAATTGGTATGTTATTACCGAACCGCTCGGTTGTAGACAGTATGGCTGTCGGGAGCGGATTAGGATATTATTCTTTGTCCAGTATTTTCATTACCGAATTTAAAGGAGCGGAATTGGGCACCATTGCCCTGCTTTCCAATATTTCCCGCGAAATCCTCGCTTTGCTGCTGGCTCCGGTTTTTGTCAAATACTTTGGAAAGCTGGCCCCCATTGCCGCCGGCGGCGCCACCACAATGGATACGACATTACCTATCATTATGAAATTTTCCGGAAAAGAGTATATGGTTTTGTCCGTCTTTCATGGATTTGTGACAGACCTCAGCGTGCCGTTTTTGGTGACTCTATTTTGTTCGATTTAATTGTTTCTTATGATGAACTACAAGAAAAGATGCATATCGTTCTTGCTTTGCCTGAGCGTTCCCTTCCTTATAAATCTCTTTTGCTCAATTTAAATAATTCTTACGATGCGCTACAAGAAAAAATATAGCCTTACAGCTGTGTTTTTGGCCGCAACCGTATTTTAGGCAAAAACAACGACAGAAAAATCTTGATAGCCGCTCTTATGATTAACTTGATTTGATACACATAAGAGAATAACGACAAACGCATTAACTTGATTTTAAACCCAAAACTCAATAACGATCATGCGAATTAAAAAATATAGTCTACTTATAGTTTGCCTGTCCTTGCTTTTTGCTGCGGGATGCAGCTCGGAGAGGCACAAGGTGGAAAATCCGCTATTTGACAACATTCTAGATATTGCCTACACTCCGGATTCGCTCTATCGCTATACGCCAGGTTGTTTTACGAATATGGGCTCTTGGATGGGGTTCACTATCCCTCAAAAAGATAAATGGATAAATGGCTTTTGCGGCCCCTTCAGCTTCTACCAATATGGCTGGAAGGCAGTTTCCATTGCCAAAGTTTCTTTTCAAGAAAACAGCTCCGAACTCTTTACTCCAGACTCCATTAACTATTATCCTGGCGGAATCTTTATTTCCGCTTCGGTGGCGGACAAAAAGATAGAACAGGAACTTATATTTATCGATGCTTCCATAGCACTGCTCCATATTCGTCCAAATAGCACTTCGACTCTTCTGATTGAGCAGGATTTTGGGCAGCGACAGCACTCCATTGAGCGCATTCAGGAGGATAATAGAATCCATTTTTTCTCCTCGGAAAAAGAGGAATATATCCTCTGTTTCCCTGAAAATACGACATTTAAAGAGGGTAATGCTATCTGTAATGATGTATCGCCTGAGGGGATATACGTAGCTGTTTTGCAGTTTTTTAAAGAAGGCGGAGCGGCTGAGAGAACGGCGTTGATTGAGAGGGCAAACTCTATTTTAGCGCAGCCTCAACAGTATGTTAAGGAGAATAAAGAGAGATGGGAGGGTTATCTTTCAGCTGCGCTGAGAGAAAATATGCCGCCCGAATTTGATAGGATTGCGGCTAAATCGGTCGTAACTCTTATTTCCAACTGGCGTTCGCCAAGAGAGGCATTGTATAATGAGGGTGTTGTACCGAGTCACGCAGCCTACTATTTTGTGGGCTTTTGGGCGTGGGATTCCTGGAAACATGCCGTTGCTCTTTCGCGCTTTGCGCCGGAACTAGCTAAAAATCAGGTCAGAGCCATGTTTGATTATCAGCTGGAAGATGGAATGGTGATCGACTGTATTTTTCCCGATAGCTCGGAAAATAATGCCCGCGACAGCAAACCTCCTTTGGCTGCCTGGGCGGTGGATGCGATCTATTCTCAAACCGGTGATTTGGAATTCTTGCGTGAAATCTATCCAAAATTGGTAAAATATCATGAGTGGTGGTATTGGAAACGAGATCACGACCAAAATGGTTACTGCGAGTTTGGCTCTACTGATGGGACAACGGTAGCAGCAGCATGGGAAAGCGGTATGGACAACGCTATCCGTTTTGACGAGGCGCAAATGTTACAAAATCATCCCGATGCCTGGAGCGTCGATCAGGAAAGCGTGGATTTGAATTGTTTCCTCGCTTTGGAAAATAGGTTGCTTAAGAAGTTTGCAGAAATCTTGGGCGTGCCTCTAGAACTTAAAGAAAAGGCCGGCAATCCGGAAGATTATTTCTTCGATACCGAAGATGGATTTTTCTATGACAGACGCATTCAGGACGGCTCTTTCATAAAAGTGAAAGGCAGCGAAGCTTATATCCAACTTTGGACTGAGGTGGCCACAAAGGAGCAATTTGACCAAATGTTCCCCATTTTAAAAGACGAAAAGAAGTTTTCCACATACATCCCCTTCCCCACCGTTAGTGCCGACGAACCTGAATTTACTCCTAACGGCTACTGGCGCGGCCCCATCTGGCTGGACCAAACCTATTTTGCCATCAGCGGCATCCGCAAATATGGAAAAAGTGCTGAAGCAGACGAATACACCGGACAGGTCTTCGACAGATTGGAGAAACTCCGGGAAGGCGGCGCCATCCACGAAAACTACGACGCCCTCACCGGCCAACAACTCAAAGCACCCCACTTCAGCTGGAGCGCCGCCCATTTGTTAATGCTCTATTGGGAATATGGGGAGTAGTGAGGAGTCTGTAGTGGGTAGTCTGTAGTCTGTAGTGAAAAGTGTGTAGTAAGGAGTGTGCAAGATGCGGGGTACAGGGTGCGGGGTGCGGGGCTTTTAAAAAGTAGTGTAATTGGCAAAAAATTCCGGCTCGGCATATTTTTACCACGAAAAGGGTTATTGACGTATAGTTTTTCTCATCAATATTCGTAATAATACTTTTCCCAAAGTTCATAAAGTTCAGACTGTTTGTCTTCTGCTATATCTGCTTTAATATGTTGTCCAATAGAAAAACCAATAAGTAAAGCTGCGACTGATCTTCTTGTCTTGCTGTCAGATATTTTATGTTTGTTTGTAAACTCCAAGTAGCAAAGGTTCATTATTTCCCATGTCTGAATTTCACGGTCTGGTCTTAAGTCAAGTTCGTAATTGTGAATACTTTCGTCAATGGTAAAGTTCAATACCTGACCAATGCCATAATAAATGTTTCTTGCTCTAACTTCAAGTGATTTTGATAGTTTACTTAGTGGCTTTTTCTGCTTATTTAAATTGCTAATCTTGACAGTTTCCGTTTTACTGTTTTTGAATAGGTTTTTGAATAAAAAGTATTGTTTGATATTTTGGTAAATGTCAGGTCGTATCGTTTCAGTAAGTAGTAATGCGATTGTATTTATTGAGGTTTTTGATGTGTCTAATGCTACTTTGTCGGAAAGGTACAGAGAGAATTGTTTCACTTCATCCTTACTGATGTTATGCCAAATTGGGAGAATTATTTTTTTGCCGTTTTCTTCTTTTGATAGTAAAGAACGATACTCATAGTCTGTCCAACGTTTTTCTAAGAAATGCTTTGAAATAACAACTATCCCAAATTTTGATTTTTGAAGTCCATCGTCAATTGATTTTGATAAACTGTCTCCTACCTTCAAAGAAAACTCATCAAACCAAATTTTCACCTTCAGTTTTTCTAATGCATCAGCAAGCTGTCGAACAATAGTATCTTTGTCCTCCGAAGCATGTGAAATAAATACGTCCCATTTCTTATCCATATATCAATGTTACTTTGTTTTCATAAATTATCATTAACAGTTGTGTACATGACATATTTAGCATTTCAGGGTGATTGCTTATTAACTTATAACTACTTTCGATAAGAGCCACAAGCTTACAAACCACAGATTACTAATTTTTTCATACACCTTGGTTTGGATTTATCGCTATTTATCAAAATGCAAATTTCTTTCATATTCAATTTCAGGTTCTTTCACTAAAAACAATTCTAATTGGTTTTTATCTTCAAATCCTCTAAGTTTTTTTCTATAAGTAACAAATATTTGAGGATTCTCGATTTCAAGTTTTCGTTTTTTAGAAATAATTAGAAATTCCTCCTCCTTATCAATACCAAGAAATTTTCTATTAGAAAGATTTGCAGCAATTCCCGTTGTTGAACTACCTGCAAATGGGTCTAAAATCCAATCATTTTTTTTAGTGGAGGCCAGTATAATTCTTGTTAATAAAGCCAATGGTTTTTGTGTAGGATGTTTACCACATGATTTTTCCCATCGTGCAATTGCAGGTAAATGCCAAACATCTTTCATTTGAGTACCGCCATTAATGGTTTTCATTAACTCATAATTAAAAAAATGAGATGACTTTTTACTTTTTCTTGCCCAAATAATAAATTCGGTAGAATGAGTAAAGTACCGGCAAGAAAGATTTGGTGGAGGATTTGTTTTTGCCCAAGTAATGCAATTTAATATTTTGTATTCCAATTCAGTAAGCATTTGAGCAACAGAAAAGATATTGTGAAATGTTCCACTTACCCAAATAGTTCCGTTATCAGTTAGATGCTCCCTGCAAGCTTTTAACCACCTTCTATTAAACTCATTATCTTTTTCAAAACCTTGCGATTTGTCCCAATCACCTTTGTTGACACTTACCATTTTGCCACTTTGCACAGAAATGCCACCATTTGACAAAAAATATGGAGGATCTGCAAATATCATGTCGAACTTAAAGTCAAACTGTGACAAAAGCTCGGACGCATCTCCGTGAAGAAGATAGAATTTTTTGTCTGAGGATTTGAAATATGGTCTAATCATTTAATTAACTGGAATTCATTTAACAATACTACTAAGTTAGTAAAAATAATTTATCATTAAAACCTTTTATAAACATCATACCATTTATGCTTACCTAGCATTGTTCTTGCCATCTACTGTTGGAACTATCTCAAAAGTCACCCCAAGTTAATCCAATAAAGCCACATAAGCAATTTAATATTTAAGTATATATAATTATGATTTCTCCGAATTCTCTTAAAAATATCTTTGTTTCGATATTCGAAATTCATCTGTCTTTTTATTATTGTAGTTTTCCGCACATATATCACAAAATGATACTTATTGTGTGTTGTGACGCTTAAATAATTAAAATAATTTTGAATTTATGAAAGAAGAAATATTGATGAAGTTTGGGAAGCGTATTAGAGTCCTTAGAAAACAAAGAAATTGGTCGCAAGAAAAGCTTGCTGAAGAGACAGGTTTTCACAGAACCTATATTGGAATGATAGAAAGGGGTGAGCGTAATCCATCGTTGATTAATATTAATATTTTTGCAGAAGCCTTTCATCTTGAGCTATTTGAATTACTGAATTTGGACTAGACATGGTTAATGTAGTTGAACTTACAGAATATGAATTTCAGAATGAACGTTCTGAATTAAGAAACGAAATAGTTAAAATCTTTTTAAAAGAAGAACCCGGTACGGGAAATGGTGACAAAACATCCAAATACTATTATATTGTTAAAAGAATAGATGGCTTTGTGGTTTATCTTGAAAGACCTGCGCATCTTAACAAAGGATTTGATTTTACAGTTAATGTTAAAGGTATTGTTTTTTATAATTCTGCAGGAAAAGCATCAACTAAACCAAGTCACCAAAACATTATAGATGATTTAGTTGCTAAAAAAATGGAAAATCCTAAACTATTTGGAGTATTTAAAAAACAAATAGATAACATTTATTCATGCCAACCTCCTATTAAAGATGACTTTCCTTTTACTACCGGAATTGATTCAAAAATCTTGCTAGAATGCATCAAGTGGTTTTTTATAGAACAAGATATAACATATTGGAACTATTCAGGAAGAGCTATGCTTTATAAAGCAATTTTAGATAGTATATAAATGAAATAAAGATTAAACTGTCAATAGAAAAGGCATTTGTATACATTATTCGGCTAATACTTCTTCAGTTATTACCCTGTTTATAAATTCTTTAAGTGTTGACAAATTATAAACACTGGGAATGATGTTGTATGCTTCTTCTAATTTATTTTTTGCAGACAACCATCCTTGCCCGTCTGTTATCCAAACAAACTCATAACCATCATACTGGTTGATTTTGGGTGCAAGATCAGAATAAGCTCTTGCGGTTTCATTTAATTTTGAACCTCCACTGTTGTAATAATTGGTTTCTATTAAATAAGTTTTCTTTTTAGTTTTTATAACAAAATCAAAACGTTTTACATCTGCTCCTAAACTAGTTATTTCAGGAAAAACAGTATTACTCACTTCAGTCTTATATGAAATATTGGCTTGGTCAAATATAAGTGAAACAGCTTTTGACATGTTGTCGCCTCCTCTGTTTTTACGTGCATTACTATCTAATCCAACCTCTACTCCAAAAACATAATCAACTAAGTTTGTGATATCTTTATTTCTGAATATCTCGCCCAATCCAGTATCTTGAATAAATTCATAGACTTTATCAGCAGCTTCAAAATATGAATCAAGTTGAACAACTTTACCTTCTCTATTGAATGTTTTCGCTTTTTTGATTTTTCTAACGGCTATCAAAATATCTAAAACCTCAAAAGCCTTGGCATTTTCTTCAAATAACTCTTCGATGGCAAGTTTTAAATCCTCTTTTCCTATCAAATAGTTGAGTTGGTTTAATTTAATTGATATTTTACTTATATTATCTTTAATCTTTCCGAAGTCAGTAAAATAATCAAGCGTTGCATTAGTTTCACTTAATTGCGAAATAAAGATATTAAATTGCTTTGACATATTCTATTTTTTTTGATGGGATATTTGTAATTAATAACTCTGTTAGTTTTCCCCGTTTTGCTGCATTTGAATTCACCATCCTTGTTGCAAATACCCTGTTGATACTAAACTGCTTATATAAATTATCAAAAAAATTATCATTTGGATTTGTAGCTTGTACATCAGAATTACTCAAAATAAAATAATGACCAAGTGAATCTATTCTTCTACAAAATTCGCCTAATCGGATTTGCTCTAAGTCATTGAAATCTTCTTTTGCATATGAATTGAAACATGAAGTTTCACTCAATGGTTTATAGGGAGGATCAAAATAAAATAAAGTATTATTTGTGACATATGTCAATGTTTGCTCAAAATCTCCTGTTAAAATATCAACTTTTTGAAGAATCTCACTATCAGCAAAAATTGTTTCTTTGTCGCAAATTTTAGGATTAGTGTAACTTCCAAATGGAACATTGAAAAGCCCTTTGCTGTTCACACGATATAAGCCATTGAAACATGTACGGTTTAAAAAGATAAACAAAGCAGTATTCTCAACAGAGTCAAGTGACTTTGTATTAAATCTTTCTCTTTTGTGCAAATAATATTCTTTCCGTTTGCCTTTATCTAATGTTAAATATTCATCTTGAATTATTTGAAGATATTTGACTAATTTAGAAGGTGTTTCTTTGATTGTTTTATAAGCACTTGTTAAATCAGGATTAATGTCATTGATAACCGCTTTTTTAATATTGGGATATTGTTGTAAAATCCAAAATAAAACGGCACCACCACCAACAAACGGTTCTATGTAAGTGACATTGTGAATGTCAGCAAAATTTTCGGGCAATGCATTTTCAATACATCTAATCAGTTGGGTTTTCCCTCCAACCCATTTTATGAATGGTTTTGCTTTAATCGCCATATTGTTGTCTTTCTTGCTTTCTTGCAAATTTACAATTTTATTTTCAGTTTAGTGTCTGTGTGTATTTTCTATGTTTGCCCATAACAGTTTCGAGCTTTGCGTTCGGGCGGATTGGCGGGACAAAGTCCTGTCAACGCGAAGAGAACGTAGGTGCGGGCTACAAAACTTCGAATTTGCGCTCCACTCCGCCTGACGCAAATCCCGTATTAGCGGTTTGGGATTTGATTCTACTTATGACAAGTTTACCATGTTATTCAATAACAACTGCTGGAACAGTTTTTGCCATGCCAATGTTAGCGGTGTATTGGTATATCCCTATTTGTCTTATACATTTATTAGTTACGTCTATTTTTTGGTCGTCATAAAATGTTTTACCATCATAATCTATAAGTAAAACTACAAGATCGTTTTGGAAGTCGTAGTCACGGTAGATTTCACCATCGTACATTTTTTTGTCTGTATAGTGTTTGAGGTTTCCCAATGCCATATTTGGCTCTAAAACTTGAATAATGACTATCTCAGATGATTTGCTTTTTGAAGTAGTTTTTAAACATTCACCTTTTTCAGGAAAAATGGTAAGACCTAGTAAGTCTTCATCAATAGGTTTGTCAGCTACCACAATAAAATAAGCAACAATAATTGTTGTCAAAATACCAGCTGCAAAACCACCAATAAAAATTAAAAATTGTTTCATAATAAAATTGTCATTTATTCTATTTGTCATCTTTTAACCTGTCCGCTAACGATTAAGCTTATAGCTTGTGGCGGTTTTAAAGGCATTTATCTTTCGGTATAGCACAAAAGTAGATAAGTATCGAATATTTTGATTTTACCACTTAACCAGCCATAAGCTGCATGCAATGTTAGCGGTTAGTTGTTTTCTTATTTCAGTTATTTCATCGTTTTTCAATTAAATTATATTCCTCCAGTGCGTCTATCCAAATATTGTCTTTATTCAACCGAATTAGTTCTAAAACAATCTTCGTAATTTTTTCTTGATCTAATTTCTCTTTACTAATTATTTCAACAAAGTCCTTCGATAATTGCTCGTTAATGCATTTTGCTTTAACATCAAGATAACAACAACCATATCCGTCAAATGAAATTCTACATAAGTTGATACATTTTTCTGCCGTATAATTGAAGTCGATAAAAACGCACCCGTCAAGGCAACCTAAATAGAAGTCAGCTTTTCGACTATCTGGCATTGTTGTCTTGAAAAAACCATAGTCTTGCTTCATTCCATTATTTGTTTAGTTGTTGATTAGTAGTGCACTAATGTGTTATTTTCGAAACAAATATACAAAAATCCTTAATAAGATTTTTTTATTCCGCTGGTCTAAACCTCTCCGCCCCATCAGTCAGCCACTCAAGCGAAAAGTTCAGGAAATACATTTTGTAGGGGGTGGTTTCGTCTTCTTCTATGTAAACGCCGATTGTGCCGTCTGGTAAAATTGTGATGGAGGAGTAGGCGGATTCGTTGCGGGCAATGGTTTTCTTGACCGGCCAGGTGGTGCCTTCATCATAGCTCAGCCACATAGTTACGTT
>JAKPZU010000289.1 GCA_029559915.1 Bacillota bacterium | reverse complement strand
AACCTTTCTTCAATTAGTTTGGCCCCTCTCCCGCCTGCATTTAAAAGCTCCGGATTTTCCCGGAGCTTTTTTCGTAGTATTTTTTCAGTAAGTTTTAAAAATTGTAAAATTCACCAATTCCCCGGCTTTTCAATTTTCATCTCCGTTGATTACTGGCTTGGGAAGTGGATTTTGATGACAGGTTATTTGGCAAAGTTTTATCTTTATCTGCGGAACATAACATTATTATGTGAAAACAAAACCCATAAAAACTATCCATCGCCCGGAATACGATGTTTTAATTAAAAAATTGATTTCTGTGCGGAAAGAATGCGGCCTTACTCAAAAGGAGATAGGCGATAAATTGGGATGGCGACAGGATTACATATCCAAACTTGAGGCAAAGCAAAGGCGGCTTGACATTCTTGAGCTACATGATCTGGCAAAAATATATAATAAGGACATTACTTTCTTTATTTCACATCTCGAATGAAAGTAAGCCAGTTAAACAAAAAAGTACACTATACAGTAATGTTCTCAACTAACATTGTTTCTTTCCATTTATCAGTACTTCCCCCAGCGCGCACGTATGCGTTGTTCATTTTGATTCAATAATCTTTATTTCTTCATCTGTTAAATCATAGAGTTTATAGACTAGTTCATTAACTTTATTTTCAAGAAAATCAGCATCATCTTGTTTCGATTCATTCTTACGGTAGTCTAAAATAATTTTAACATACTCTTCAATTTTCTTACCCATCTCAAATTTTGATTTATCTGAAGAGTTAGGAAGATAAATCGGGAGTTTCTCGATGAATCGTTTTGCGTAGCTATAAAAGCCACCACGAAATTGAGTGGAAACGTGTTGTAGGTATCTATCTATTGCTTTGCTGTTTAAAATACCGAGTAAATAATGATAATGTTGCTCATATTCTGGTTTTAATTTAATACCATACCCACCAGCATTACCACCGCCAACAAAATAATATTTCCCTTCAAAATCAGCGGTATATGATGCACGGGAAGCAAGAACTTGAGTCATAATTTTTTTCCGAGAACATTCAACCATATTTTGATTCCGACTGAACTGCCAATACAATGGAATTTTCCATTTGCCACGTTCCCTCGATTGTAATAACTCTTTGTTCTCTTCAAAATACTGATATGCTAATGGGTAATCATTATATAATATATCCTTGCTAAGTGGAATTGCTTTTTCTCCTTCAATATTATAAGGAAATATTACCCAATACTTCCATTTGGGTGTTTCATATCGTCTTATTTCAGAACCTTTCAATAAAGGCTTAAGTAGTTTTTTTTCTATTGTTATCTCTTTTTCTAATATTTTCGAATACCCCTTAAAAACATCACCAACGATGTTAACCTCTTCTAAAATGAAAATAGCATCTGCCCCAGTTACAATTCCCTGATATAGTTTATCCGAAATATCGTTTAATGTTGTTTTAAACTGCTTCAGTTTATCAAAGATTACTTTGTCAACACCAAAGCTGAATTGCCAAGTTTCACCAGATAGAGTTGAATTTTCTACGCTTCCCATCTCAATAAAATCGTTTTTGAATTCGTTATTCTTGTTTATTGTCTCGTATACTAGCTTATCAAACTTGGATAAATCTTTAACCTTTATATATTTAAAAATATCCTGGGGAATCTTTCGTAAAAAAAGAAGATTCGTATATGTAGTGGCATTTTCAAAAACTTGCTGGTCACCAAAGTCTACTATATTATAAATTTTATCTTTGATCAGAGTGCGAATATGAACGCCGTAATCTGACATGAAGAATTTATTCGGCAATATCATTCCAAACATCCCTTCTGTATGTAAAAGTGACAGGCTTTTCTCAATAAAGAGAACATAGATATCAAAGTTTCCCTTTTGACCTGACTGATATGTATTTTTATAAATCTCGACTGTCTTTGGCGCCCAAGCCTGCATCTCTTGAATACGAATATATGGTGGATTCCCGATAATCACATCAAAGGCAAACGGTAACTTAACATTCCAATCAAATGGTTTGATATCTTCATCACCGAACATGTCATTAACTAAAAGCGTTTCCCTATCAATAAGTGAATTTCCTCGTTTAATATTTTCGACCATATCAGGTAAGATAGCGCCTTTCACAGCATATAAATCTCTTTCGCCGTTATCAAAACCATCAGCAAGCATTTTAAGATAAAGACTCATAATTGCAACTTCGGTTGCTTCTTTGTCTATATCTACACCAAAGATATTATTTCTTAGAATTTCTCCCCTTTTCTCCAGCCGTACTTTTATTTCACCATCTTTGGCTTTATACCAGTCTGCTTGATATGTTTTATCCTTTTGATTTGCAGTATACCATTCCCGATGATAATTTATAAGATACGCATAAGCCCCTATTAAGAAACTTCCAGAACCACAGGCAGGGTCAACGATTTTGATGTTCTTTATTTCATCGGGGGTAAGTCCTTCAATCTTTTTACCAACAGTATTTTGTACGATATATTCAACAATATATTCAGGAGTGTAATAAACACCGCCTGCTTTCCTTACTTCAATTTTCTCTTCAATCTTGGCCTGATGATTTGGGGTTAATCTGATTTTACTACCAAGAAACTTTTCATATATTCTACCAAGTATTTCCGGTTCAATGACATCGAACTGGAAAGGGGAAATCGGGTAACACATTTGGCGGATAATGTCTTTTATGGTTTTATCATCAACGTTAATTTCTTCTGAAAAGTGCTTTTTGAAAAGTAAACCATTATATACATTATCTAACGAGTTAAATAATGGGACAATTGATTTATAAATGTTTTGTGCTTTTTTTGTTGTATCAAGCAGCAGATTTTCCGGTTCAATTTCTCTATCTTCAAGATTCCGCATAAATACAAGACGGTCTAATATTCTTTGAACGGCTTCATTTATGTCATCAACATTTAGCTTTTCATTTCTTATTGCAATATTTCTTGCAAGGGATTCACGCCAGCCGGTTATCTGTTCGAGAAAATCAACATCCATTGTTTTGGTGTTCTTGTCAATTTTTCCTCTGAGTTTATCAAGGCTTCCATTTTCAACAGCTTCTTTTGAAAAAGTGTCCCATAGTAAATCCCAATTATCCAGATAGTCTGTATATCTCATTGAATGCGATTTCAACAGTTCCCTGTCCGTATTATCCATCAGGGGGGCTTTTATCACATTGAAAACCCGGAATTCTTCGAAGTCAGTCAATATTGCAATCGGTGCCTTGCCATTGGAAGAATAGGCATATCTCTTTGCCTGGTAAATCGCGTGTTTATCATTTTCTAAATCTACACTTGCTTCTTTTGCTTCAATGAAGAATTTCAATTTGCCATTTATCTTAAACGCATAATCGACCTTTTTTGTTCCCCCAATAGTCGATTTATCTCTTTGAGAAAATTCTCGTACAACATCATAATGACTTTGCATGTTCCATCCCAGGGCTTTGAACATTTTATCAATGTAATTGGAACGGATATTGGTTTCGCCGTGACCTTTTCTGGTCAGAATGGTTTTATTCTTCTCAAAATCTTCAACTCGTTCTGCTATTATTTTTCTTCCGGCTTCTTTATTCATTATTCATTCCTTAAAAAATATATCCGCGATTGATAATATAAGACAGTCCGTTACTACCTTTCACGCAATCCTCTGATACACCTCACCAATTTCATCATCAACAGCCTCGCCGT
>JAKPZU010000288.1 GCA_029559915.1 Bacillota bacterium | reverse complement strand
TGGAACGTGTCGCCAGCGTACAATATAGACGAGTCTGACACCACACTCGAAGCTGCCAACAGTCAAGGATTCCTTGACTGTTCAACTGGTAAGGAATGCTTACAGGTTGACGAGGTGACACGGTAGCATGACCATTCCCTTGAGGATATGCAGAAGATTGTTGATGCAAACGAGAAATTAGTTAAGGAGTTGAACGAGAAATGAAAGTATTATTGATAGACGCAGATTCCGTTATACCAAATATTGCCTTAATGAAATTATCAGCGTGGCATAAATCCTTGGGTAATAATGTGGAATTGATGCGTGTTAATCTACCTTATTACCCAAATAGGAAAAAAACTACATTTGTCGCCCCCAGTGCCGATAAAACTTATTGCTCTGTTGTATTTGATGGCAATGCGGATTATATCATTGGAGATAATATTATATTTGGAGGAACTGGATTTGATTTAACTATAAAAATCCCAGCTGAAGCTGATGAATTTGATCCTGATTATTCTATTTATCCCAATAACGATACTTCTTATGGGTTTATTACAAGAGGCTGTATTAGAAATTGTTCGTTTTGCAAAGTTCCGAAAAAAGAAGGATACATTCATAAGGTAGCAAGCGTAGAAAGTATTGTCCGCCATAAAAAAGTAAAGTTTTTGGATAACAATATTCTGGCATTACCAGAACATAAGGAAATATTAACGGAACTCGTTGAAAAGAACATCAAATGTCAGTTCAATCAAGGCTTAGATATTCGTCTGTTGGATTCTGAAAATAGTGATCTGTTATCGAAAATCAACTATATTGGCGAGTATATCTTTGCTTTCGATAATTGGAAATACAAAACGATAATTGAAAAAAAGATGAATTTTCTTTCTTGGAGAAGGCCTTATCAGTTAAAGTTTTTTGTGTATATACACCCTGAAATGCCCTTGGCTGAAACTGTGAAAAGAATAGTGTGGTTAAAAGAAAATCAGTGCCTGCCATACATTATGAGAGATATAAGTTGTTGGGAAAGTGAAAATTCTAATTTTTTTGTTGATCTTGCCGCTTATTGCAATCAAGTGCATCTTTTTAAGAAAATGGAGTTTAGTGTGTTTCTTGAAAAACGGCACAAGAATAAAGAACGCATTGAAAAAAGTAAAAGGCTGTGGAATGAAAATCTATAAAATCACATGTTATTCAGCAAGATATTACGGCGCAAGAGGTGGCAGGAAGAAGAAAAATCAGGTTGAAAATATACCTGGCGAATCTAATGGAATTTAAAAAGGAGGTTGTATGATAATTGAAAAAAAAATTCATATATTGATCAACGAAGACGATGATGGTAATTTTAGCGACCCTTACCATAACCACCAAAATCGCACAAACCAATCATCGTTTGAGGCTTTGGAGCATTATATCAAAGCTGGTAAATGCGAGCGTGATCGGCAAAACATAATCCATTACCTATTGCTGGCAAGCCCAGAAGAGCCTCTCACAATGCGAGATTTGAAAAGACTATGCGGTATTGATGATATTGGCACTGTATCAGCCAGAATTAGCGAAATC
>JAKPZU010000263.1 GCA_029559915.1 Bacillota bacterium | reverse complement strand
CATTGGATAAAATGGAAAGCATTCCGGGGATGAGAATCGATTTGAGCGAAGAAGAATTCATCAATCAAGTTAACAAAATAAATATTGCAGTGGCGGGACAAACAAAACGCTTGGTACCAGCTGATAAATTACTTTATGCCTTAAGAGACGTCACGGCTACAGTGCCATCAATACCTTTGATAGCTTCAAGCATCATGTCAAAAAAACTTGCCAGTGGTGCTGATGTGATTTGTTTGGATGTGAAAATCGGTGATGGAGCATTCATGAAAACCATCGATGAAGCTAAAGAATTGTCTAATATCATGGTTGCGATTGGCAGTGCTTTCGGCAAGAAAGTTTCAGCTTTCATAACTTCCATGGACGAACCTCTCGGCAAAGCCGTTGGGAACCGTCTGGAAGTTAAAGAAGCGATAGAAACGCTTGGGGGTGAAGGTCCTCTTGATTTGGAAGAACTGTGCGTTCAAATTGCCGGATATATGGTTTATCACGCTAAGTTGATTGATTCGCTTGATCAGGCAATCTTGAAGGCAAGGGAAAATTTGCACAATGGTTTGGCACTCAAGAAGTTTTATGAGTTTATCGCTGCCCAAGGCGGTAAAATCGATGATTTGGATAAATTTGTCACAGTGAAAGAAATTGTTCCTTTCGTTGCCAAAAAAACTGGGTACATCAAGACTATAAAAGCATTAAATATCGGCTTGGCTTCGATGAAACTCGGCGGTGGCAGAGAAACAAAAGAAGACGATATTGATCCTTCGGTCGGTTTGGTCCTGAATAAAAAGGTTGGCGATTATGTAGAAAAAGGAGAAACTTTGCTTTACATCTATGCCAATAAACCAATTACTCAAGAAATTTTGACAATGCTTGAAGAAGGCTATGAAATAATTGCGCAAAAAGTGAAAAAGCAACCGATTATTCAGGAAATCATTGTTTGAAAGTATCTATTCAAACCTATGGTTTGCATTAAAAATAAAACGTGCTATAATTAAATTAAGAAGAGGGGAGCTTGGGGGTACCAGGCTGAGAGTATAACTATTCTGTTATAGACCTTACCTGATCTGGATAATGCCAGCGTAGGAGTATTTAAACTACTTATTAGGTCCCTTTTTAGGGACCTTTTTGTATCTCTTTAATTAATGGAGGAAAAGATGAAAAAAGATGTAAAAGTTTTTGCGGAAGTAGCAATTTTAGTAGGAGTGGCAGTGGTCCTAGACATTGTTTTTGGTTTATTGTCGGCTGGAATATTTCCATGGGGTGGATCAATATCGCCCGCGATGTTACCCATCTTCGTCATTGCTTATCGAAGAGGAGTTAAAACCGGACTGTTTTCGGGTTTCATTTTTGCAATCATCCAACTTTTAATCGCGGGAATGATATCGAGCGGAGTAATTGCCGCAATACCGGAATCGGATTATATTGGTCCGAGTTGGTTGAAACTAATCTTGGTCTATCTGTTGGATTATCTTATTCCTTTCACACTTTTGGGTTTAGCTGGTTTATTCAAAAATGCTTTATTCAAGATTAAACCTTTCATTTATGGCATCGTTTTTGCGTCATTGATTCGCTATCTTTCCCATGGTATTTCCGGAGTATTGATATGGAGTAGTTACACCAGTTGGTTTAACGAAACTTATAACGCCAATGTCAGCCCTTTTGTTTATTCTTTCATAGTCTACAATTTACCTTACATGCTTTTATCTACTCTATTATGTATTGGCGTCGGTATAATCCTTTTTAAGAGAAATTTATTGAAAATCAACCTTTAGGAAGAGAGACTTTCTCGCTTTTTTTACTGTTTTTAGCACTCAAATATTGACAGTGCTAATATTTGTGTTATAATAGTAATGACGATTAAATATAGGAGGACATTATGAGTAAAAAAACTATTGAATTTAAAACAGAATCCAAACGTTTATTGGAGTTGATGATTCACTCAATTTACACAAACAAGGAGATTTTCTTGCGAGAATTGATTTCAAATGCTTCGGATGCGATTGATAAATATCATCTCTTGAGTCTGACGAATGAAAACCTTGAAAAACGTAATGATTATGAAATTCATCTGGAAGTTGACAAAAAACATCGAAAACTTAAAATTAGCGATAATGGCATCGGCATGAACTATGACGAATTAATTGAAAATATTGGCACAATCGCTAAAAGCGGCACATTGGAATTCTTGAAAAACATGAAAGAAAAAGAAATCAAGGACGATGACTTGATTGGCCAATTCGGCGTAGGATTCTATTCCGCTTTCATGGTTTCCAGCAAAGTTGAAGTTATAACCAAATCGGCTTTAGGCGATAAGGCTTATAAATGGACTTCCAAAGGTGAAGAAGGTTTTACCATCGAAGAAACTACTAAAGAAAAAGTTGGTACCGATATTATCTTGACCATCAGGAAAAATGAAGGTGAAGAAGAATACGATGAATTTCTGGAAGAATACAAAATCAGATCCCTAGTTAAAAAATACTCTGATTATGTTAAGTACCCTATCACTATGAGCCATGAATCAAGTGTGCCGCTTAAAGATGATGAAGGCAAGGAAATTGAAGGTAAGTATGAAACGAAAATTGAAAACGAAACCATCAATTCCATGACCCCAATCTGGAAGAAAAATAGAAATGAAGTCACCGAAGAAGAATTGAATGAGTTCTATAAGACGCAATATTATGATTACAACAATCCTTCCTTCAGCATCTGGACTAATGTCGAAGGAGCATTAACGTATAAATCAATCGTCTTCATTCCGGAAAAAGCACCTCATAATCTCTACTCAGAAAAATATGAAAAGGGCTTGCAATTATACGCCAAAGGCGTCTTCGTTATGGACAAATGCAAGGAATTGGTTCCAGATTATTTAAGATTCATCAAAGGTTTGGTGGTAAGCCCGGATTTGAACCTCAATATCAGCCGGGAAATCTTGCAACAAAACCGCCAATTGACCCTTATTCAGAAAAATTTGGAAAAGAAGATTCTCAATGAATTGGAAAAAACATTAAAAAATGATAGAGATAAATACTTAAAATTCTGGAAAGAATTCGGTGTGAACATCAAGTATGGTGTTTATGACAATTTTGGCATGAATAAAGAAGCTTTACAGGATCTATTGTTATTTGAGACTGTAAATGAAGACCAAATGGTGACATTAAAAGAATATAAAGAAAAGATGCCAAAGGAACAAAAAGAGATTTATTATGGTTCGGCCCATTCCAAGGAAGCAATGAAAATTTCTCCACAAATGGATGTTGTCAAGAAGAAAGGTTTTGATGTATTGGTGTTGACTGATGAAGTCGACGAATTCATGATCAGCATGCTCAACGAGTATGACAAAATTAAATTCAAATCAATCAACCAAGGCGACCTAGACATCCTTGACGATGAGGAAAAAACAGTTATCAAAGATCTGGAGACAAAAAACAAGAGTCTTTTGGAAAAACTAAAAGAAGTGTTGAATGATCGAGTCAGCGACGTTAAATTATCCACTCGGTTAACCGACTCGCCAGTCTGTCTGGTCAGCGGTGACGGTTTATCGTTTGAAATGGAAAAAGTTATGAATCAATTGCCGGGAGAGAAAAATCTCAAAGCCGAAAAAATCCTCGAGATAAATCCTAAACACGAGTTGTTCCAAGCAATTGACAATCTTTATCAAACCAATGATGAATCTATAGCTGATTATGCGGAAATTCTTTATAATCAAGCTTTGCTGATTGAAGGATTGGAAATAAAAGATCCTGTTGGTTTCTCCAACAAGATGGTCAAAGTCCTAATCAAGGCAGCCAAGAAAGAAAGTAACTGATGATGGAAGAAGTTCTGAAAAAAATAAAAATTGAGTTTTTAAATCTTGTCAAAGAAAAAAAGATCAAGATAAAGCATAAAAAACATCATAATATGGACATTTTGTCTTTACTTCCAGTTGAAAATTCGCGAAAAAGGAAAATAAGCATAGATTTTGTTTTTCTTAAAAATGAAAATTCTTTGGATGTGAAACTGGTCTATTCGCAAAAGAAAGAAAGCAAAGATTTGATTGAAACAGTTTTTTCATTTTCATCTTTGCTTAAACATGCTACATTGCCGATGATTTCTGAAGAAGTGCTTCCGGAAATAACTGCAAGTTTTGACTACACCGTCATTGAGGGAAAATTAAAATCGACGATTTCACCAATGACGCAAGCTCAGACTTACATCAGAATCATCAAACAAGACTGGAACTCAATCTTGAATTATCTTGAAACTATCTAAAAAATAAGGCTCCTCATTATTGGGGAGCCTTTAAATAATATTCATCGATTACTTGGAGATAATCCACCGGTTTACGGTAACTCTCTTTGATTTCATGACCGAACTTTTCGAACTCAGCTAAGGATATGGATTTTTTATTCCCCTTTGACCTTTGAAAAAATTCGTTTACATAAGTTGAATCCAAAAGGAAAATTCGGCCCAATAAAGCGAAATAAACAATGATGAAACTGATTGCTCCATGTTCTTTGACTCTTGTTAGATGAGTCACTTGATGTTCATGGATATTCTTGATTGGGAATGAAGTTTTGGATTTGGTTTCCTTGGCTTCAAAATCTATATAGCGGCCTTGATAAATGCCGTTATAATCGGTTGTAGAGGGTAGCTTATAATAAGCTTCTGTAATTCTAGCCGCACTCCTGACGCGATAGTCAACTGAAACGATTTGAATCGGTATGGGTTTCTTGTGAATGATTGCAATATCGTTGTCAAGATAAAATTCATTTGTCTGATTGATCATCAATTCGAAATTCATCCCGCGATTAGCAGAGGATGAGAGCTTAATGTTACTTGTTTTCTTTTTGTTAGGATAATTGATCATTAGTATCACCAATATTAATTTTATCATAAAAGAAGCTGTTTGTCTTTTGATAAAATAAATTCCATATGCCTTTAAGAATTACTGAAAATAAGATATAATAGAAATGATGTTTTTTTAGAAATGAGCGGATCAAATGAATCAAATCAAATTTTATGCCCTTGGCGGGCTCGGAGATAATGGGAAAAATTTATATTGTTTGGAAATAAACAAGAAAATCATCATTCTTGATGCTGGACTGCAACACCCATCCAATGACCTTTTGGGGGTTGATGCCTTGGTGCCGGACGTTTCCTATCTTGTAAGTAGAAAAGACGATGTGGAAGGGATTTTTTTATCACATGCCCATGATAAGAACATCGGGGCCTTGCCGATGGTATTATCACAATTAAATAAGCCAGTTTATGGAACTGACTATACTATTGCTATTGTCAGAGATTTTTTACGTGAAAACAAAATTAATCCGGAAATCTATCAACTTAACGTCGTCGAATATAAGAAAATAATTAAATTCGAGGATTTTTATATTGAATTTTTTGCGACAACCCATTCAGTACCGTTAAGTGCCGGAATTGTCGTCTATACCAAAGACGGAGCGATTGTTTATACAACCGATTATAATTTCAATCAGGATGTACCTGAATTTTATCGTACCGACTTTCAAAAAATCGCTAAAATCGCAGATTACGGCGTTTTAGCATTTCTTAACGAATCCCAAGGTGCCTTGAATCAAGGCAAGTCCTCTGGGGATGACTATTTAAAGAAGTTAATCAGACACAATTTCAATAAAGCTAAAAAACGCATTATTGTAGCCATGTATTCCACCGAACTATCCAATATTCAAATGATTATCAACGAGGCAATCAGAGTCAATAAGAGAATCGCCATCATTGGACGTAAGGCACAAAGATTATTGTTTATCGCTGAAATGATGGGCTATATCAAGGTTCCCGAAGACCGTTTGCTCAACTTGAAGTATCTTGACAATGAAAATGACAATGAAATTGATGACGTTGTATTTTTAGTGACCGGTGAACGTCATGAGCCATTCTTCATGCTTCAAAGAATGGCCAAGGGTTTCGACAGGTTGGTTAAACTAGTCCAAACCGATACGGTTTTATTATTGTGTCCACCACTGATAGGCACCGAAAAAATCGCAGCCAAAACCTATGACACATTGGCAAAAATCGATTTGGAAATGATTAAGGTCAGCAAAGATTACTTTTCTCGTTTTCACGCTTCAGCTGAAGACATCAAATTCATGTATACACTCTTGAAACCAAAATATATCATTCCAATCAATGGTGAGTACCGTCTGCTTTTGGCTCAAGCAAATATTGCCAAAGAATACGGTTATCAAGAAAATGAAGTATTTTTGCTTGATAATGGCGAAGTGATTTCCTTTACTAATGGAGTTAAGGACCGTTATCATGACATGGTGGAAAATGGAACATTGATGGTTGACGGTAATTATGAAACCGACCTTAATGATCAAGTCCTTAAAGAAAGAGAATTATTGGCAGAAGACGGCTTTTTGTTGGTAATTGCCAATATCAACGCCAAAGAGAAAACCATGCTCAACACTCCGGAAATCGTTTCCCGTGGTTTCATGTATATGAAAGAGAATGAAGACATCGTTAAAGAAATAGAAATCATCTATCAAATGGAAACCAATCGTCAATTTGCACAAAAAACGATTGATTGGCAAAAGTACAAGGACAATCTTCGCTATCAAATTCAAAGATATCTTTATAATTCCACAAAGAGAAAACCGATTGTCATTCCGGTGATAATCGATACTTCAAAAGAACATACTTGCGATATAATTTAATTCAAAAAGAAGAACTGACTAAAATCAGTTCTTCTTTAAATTTCTTTATTTTTAGCTTTAGTAAGATAGTTTTTCATTGCTCGATAACTTTCTGAGCTCAAAACATGTTCGATTTTACAGGCGTCCTGGGCAGCTATGTTTTCATCAACACCCAAAAAAATCAAGAAATCGGTGAAAAAACGATGCCTGTCATAAATCAAGGTTGCCAAATCCAACCCCTTGGCTGTAAGTGCCAACAAACCATCTTTTTCAATCGTCAAAAAACCATTGTCCTTTAGCTTGTTGACGGCACGAGAGACGCTCGCTTTGGAAAAGTTCATTTCCTTAGCGATGTCAATGGAACGAACATGGTCTTGCCTTTGTTTTATTATTAGGATTGCTTCGAGATAATTCTCGCCGGATTCATAGATTCTCATGGCTATCACTTCCTTAAAAGACATTATATCATAACTGATGAACTTTTTTGTAACAATGCTTGACTTTTAGTTCTAAAATATTCTATAATTATCACAGTTAGTTATTGCTAACTTTATTTATCAAATCGACAAATTGCGAAAGGAAGAGCCGTAAAAGTTGGATAAAAGATGATGAATACACTCGATAAAGCTACAATCGGCTCAAATTGTCAGATTGTCAAGATTAATGGTGAAAAACCGATAAAAAGAAGACTGATGGATATGGGACTCATACCTGGAACAATCGTCTTTGTCCATAAACTCGCACCTTTGGGTGACCCGATGGAAATAAGGGTAAAAAACACCGAGATAACTCTGAGAAAAGCCGATGCCCAGAATATAATTATCCAAACGATTGCCGAAGATTGATTCTTTGGCAATATATTTATGTTTATGGTTAGACAAGGCTAACTCATGAAAGGATTACCAAGATGAAACAAAAAATTGCATTAGTTGGAAACCCAAATAGTGGCAAAACCACACTTTTCAACAGTTTAACCGGCAATAACCAACACATCGGCAATTGGCCGGGTGTAACAGTTGAAAAGAAAGAGGGTTATTTAAGAACAAATAAAGATATAACCATTATTGATTTGCCGGGAATCTACTCGCTTTCACCCTATTCATTGGAAGAGGTAATTTCCCGAGACTACATCCTCAAAGAAAGACCTGATGTTATCATCAATATTATCGATGGCTCCAATCTGGAAAGAAATCTATATTTGACCACTCAATTAATTGAAACCGGAGTTCCTATCGTCATTGCCATCAACATGATGGATGTAATAACCAAAAACAAGGATGTCATCAAATCCGATTTAATCGGTAAAATGTTCAACTTGCCTGTCATTGAAATCACTGCTTTGAAAAGTCAAGGCAATGATGATTTAATCAATGCCGCATTAGATCTAGTAAGATCTGGTTATGTTTATCGTCCGATTCTTTGGTATTCCGAAGCAATCGAAACGATAATTACCGAAATTTCTTCAGCCATCAAAGAATTAGTTTCCCAAGAAAAATTACGTTGGTACGCAATAAAAATCTTTGAAAAAGATGAAAAAGTTCTTGAAGAAATCAAAATTAATCCCGACATACAAGCAAAATTCATGGCTAAAATAGAGGCCATGGAGAAGAGAGAAGATGATGATTCGGAAGCACTGATTGCAAAAGAGCGCTATGGTTTCATCAACCGATTCATCGCAAAAGTTTACTTGAAGAACAAAATCAAAACCAGCTCGATTAGTTATAAAATCGATAAAGTCCTGACGAATAAGTATTTGGGCTTGCCTATCTTTATCTTGATTATTTTTTTGGTATATTATCTCTCGATTTCAACTGTTGGCGGATTGTTGACCGATTTTGTCAATGACACAATCTTCGGACCCAACGGGTTACCAGGATTAGTAACGACTTGGCTAAGTTCAATCAATGCTTGGCCTTGGCTGATTGGAGTCATCGTTGATGGCATCATTGGCGGTGTTGGAGCTGTTTTGGGATTTTTACCGCAAATGTTTGTCTTGTTCTTATTACTCGGTATTTTAGAAGAAAGTGGTTATATGGCAAGAATTGCCTTCATCCTTGACAAGATTTTTCGTCGTTTCGGATTATCCGGCAAAGCATTCTTTCCAATGCTGATGTCAACTGGGTGCGGTGTTCCCGGAATTATGGCTGCCAGAACTATTGAAGAAGAAAATAATCGCAAAGTCATGATTATGACCACAACATTTATGCCTTGTGGTGCGAAACTACCAATTATCGCCTTGATTGCAGGAGCAATGTTCAGAGGTTCAAGCATTCAATGGCTTATTGCCCCTTCAGCCTATTTATTGGGTATTGGCATGATTATTATATCCAGCATTATTTTAAAAAAATTCAAAACTTTTGCTGGTAAAGCCGCTCCATTTATTATGGAACTGCCCGATTATCATGTTCCAACAATCAAAGGCTTGGCTTTCTTGGTCTATCATAAGCTAAAATCCTTTGTCAAAAAAGCAGGAACAATCATTCTCTTGGCATCTGTCATCGTTTGGTTCCTCTCTAGTTTTTCTTGGTCATTTTCACTTGTTGAAAACCCCAATCAATCTATTCTTGCCAGCATCGGCAAAATCTTTGCTTTCATCTTTTCTCCGCTGGGGTGGGGAGATTGGAAAGCCACAGTTGCGACTGTTACCGGTTTAATCGCCAAAGAAAATGTCGTTAGTACATTTGGAGTCTTGTATGGATTTGCCGAAGTCACCGAAAACGGAGCCGAGATTTGGACTTTATTGAGTGCGGATTTCACCCCATTGAGTTCATATTCATTCTTGGTCTTCAATTTGATTTGTGCACCATGTATTGCGGCGATTGCAACGATTAAAAGAGAAATGGGCAGTAAAAAATGGACTTGGCTTGCTATCGGGTTTCAAACCTTGCTTGCCTATGTCATTTCCTTGATAATTTTCCAAATAGGTATGCTGTTCAATGGTGTATTCACATTTTGGACTGTGATCGGTATAATTTCCTTATTAGTGCTGATAATCCTCTTGTTTAGACCTAATCCATATCGAATCAACGCTAAAAATATTAAAGCCTGAACTTTTGAAGTTTCAGGCTTTTATTTCTTACTTGATTATTTTTTCATTCTTGTCATATTCCTCAGCAAACGCTTTTTCCAGTTTGGTATGAGTTTGTGGTTCATAATAGATGGTACCTTGTAATTCTTTAGGTAAATAGACTTGCTTTACAATATGATTTTCATAGTCATGAGCATATTTATAGTCAGCTTTTTCATCATAGGTAGGATTATTGATTAAATGAGATGGAACTTGATATGTTTTTCCGGCTTCAACATCAGCGATGGCTTTATCAATGGCGAGATGGGCTGAATTTGATTTTGGCGAAATGCACATTTCAATAACAATTGCCCCTAGAGCATTTCTCGCTTCAGGAAAACCGACATTTTCAGCTAAAGAACAAGCGGCTTCAACCTTGACACCCATCAAAGGATTGGCTAGACCGATATCTTCATATACAATCGCTCTAATGCGTCTTACCAGCGATTTTAAGTCGCCAGCGACTATTAATCTCGCCAGATAATGCAAAGCAGCATTAACATCGCTACCCCTGACACTTTTATGGAAAGCGCTCAAGATATCATAGTAATCGTCTCCTGTTTTAAAGGCGGATATCTGCGATTCAGGTAAATGCTTTTCCATGAAAGCCATATCGATGGTATCTAAGTCATTCGCTGTCAATAAAAGTATTTCCAGCATGTTGATGGCAGTTCTGACTTCGCCATTAGCGGCGAGGGAAATCTTTTTGTAAACCTCATCCTTGATAGTCAAATTCTTTTTAAAATCAGCAATGTCTATTCTCCTTAAGAATCCCTCAATTTCATCGGTTTTTGGTCGAGTTATCTTATAGATCGATACTCGGCTTCTTACAGCTGGATTAACAGAAATGTAAGGATTCTCAGTTGTCAGTCCTATCATAACGATATTGCCTTTTTCCACGTATGGCAGCAGATAATCTTGAATATCGCGATTCATCCGATGGATTTCATCTATTATCAGGACAACTGAGTGATAGAGTTTGACGGTATCAATAATTTGTTTAAGGATTGCCTTGTTATCGGTAGAGGCATTGAAGCGAAAATGATTCAAGGGATAGCGACTGGCAATAATATCAGCGATGGTGGTTTTACCGACACCAGTTGGTCCATAAAGAATCATTGAAACCAAGTTATCGTGATTTAAGAGCTGCTCCAAGGTATTTATCAATTTTTCATTGCCAATCATTTCTTCAAATGATTTAGGTCTAACTTTATCAGCTAAAGGTTGATACATAATTAACACCTCATTTACTACAATAAATTATATCATAAAGATAGAAATTTTTGATAAAAAGCATATAATAAAGATGTCGGTTTTTCATGAACTAACGAGATGGAAAAAAATAGGTAAAAAAACATAAAAATAGTCAATATAACTTGATTCAAAAAAAGAGGTAAAATATGAATTCAAAAAACAATATAATCAAGTCAAATTATCATACGCACACATATCTGTGCAATCATGCCGATGGAAATGTGGAAGACTATGTCAAAAAAGCAATTGAATTAGGCTTTTCAACCTTGGGAATGTCAGACCATGCTCCTTTTATCTTTTTAAAGGATCGCTCGGTAAGAATGGGGATAGAAGATTATCCGATTTACTTAAAGGATTTGGACGATGCAATTCGCAAATACTCCAATCAAATAAAAATTTATAAAGGATTGGAGATTGAATATTTCCGTTCTCAAAAAAATCATTATAAACATTTATTGGAAACTCTTGATTATTTAATACTAGGTCAACATTATGTGGAAATCAACAATCGACTGATGAGTGTCTATGATGTTAGAACACTTGACCAAATGAAAGCCTATGTTAAAAACGTGATTGAAGCAATTGAAACAGGTTACTTTAAATTCATCTGCCATCCTGATATTTTTCTTCTTAATTTAAAAGAGATTAATCCCAACGACAAAGAAGAGATTATGTATCTGAGTAAACTTTTAATCGAAGCAGCGGAAAAAAATGGAGTGGCTTTAGAAATAAATGCCAATGGAATCCGCAGAGGGAAATTGATTATCAAAGGGGAAGTAAGATATCAATATCCAAGAAAAGAATTTTGGGAACTCGTGAGCAAGTCAAAAGTGAAAGTAATAATTTCATCAGATGCACATCATCCTGATTTACTGTTTGATGAAGCTATGATAGAGGCTTATAATTTTGCAAGGCATCTCGGCATAGAAGTAGAAGAAGAGTTAGTCATTGACTAATTCTTTTTTTATTGAAGGCATTTTTTATAATCTTTAAACCTAGCTTTTTTATGTTTTAGGGGGCTAATTATATATGGGTCAAGAAAAAAACGAAAAAATAGAGCCAAATTTTCGGTCAAGTATCACAAAAAAAGAACAAGTTAACCTCAAGGTATATAATCGTAGTCAATGGATTGATTATGACTATATTTAGCTATCGATAAAAGAGGCGAAATGGCCGGATTATCGTCTCATTTATTTCGCTTGAATATAATTTGTGGAGAAATCCTCTATTTATTTATAACTTATTTTACTTCCTATAATGTATATTATGTTAACAAATTACAGGGCGCCAAGTCTCGCAATCTAAGGTTCGCTTGTGGAAACTGTTAAATTTACTTCGCTTGTTATACCCACAAAAATAGCCGTTGCAAAAATGGGATTTCAAAAACCCCTTAAAAATTTGTTTGACAAACGTCTTTAAAATTGATTTTTAGGGTCTAACATTTTCGTTGAATATGATATAATACATTTAGTACGAGGTATGAAACTATGAAAAAAATATATATGATTTTCACTGGCGGAACGATTTCCATGAAAATTGATGACGTTTCCCACACTGTCAAACCAGCATTATCGGCTAATGAAATTATGCAATCTTTGTTAAATTCCGATCTGTATTCTTTATTGGAGGTAATTGAATTTTCTGATATACCATCACCATCAATGACGCCTCAGATGATGCTTGAAATCGCAACTCTAATTAAAAATATTATAAAAACCAAAGATCCGATTGGATTTGTTGTCATTCATGGAACTGACACTTTGGAAGAAACTGCATTCTTTTTAGACACTGCTATCGATACTGAAATTCCGATTGTTGTCACCGGTTCCATGAAGTCAAGTTCGGAATTAGGCTTTGATGGCATAAATAATTTAGTCTCTTCCATATTAGTTGCCAAGTCAACTAAGTCACATAATCGTGGTGTTTTGGTAGTGATGAATGATCAAATTAATGCAGCCAGTGAAGTCACAAAATCCAATACATTATCTCTTGATACTTTTAAATCTTTAGACTATGGCCCATTAGGTGTCGTTGATAATAAGGAAGTCTTATATCATCGTTCAGTTACTTTACAAAGAAATAAACTTAACGTTGATAAGTTGGAGTCAAATGTGCATCTTATTAAAGCTTATGCTGGATCTGATTCTTTGTTGATTAATTTTCTGATTGATCAAAAAACTAAAGGGATTGTCATTGAAGCTCTAGGTCGTGGAAATTTACCTCCGGCAATGATTTCTGGTATTGAAAGAGCAATTCAAGCTAATATTCCGATAATAATTTGTTCGAGATGTCCTTCAGGTCGAACCCTTGATACATATGGATATGTTGGTGGCGGCAAGTACTTAACTGACATGGGTTGTATTATAGCAACTTCTTTAAACGGACAAAAAACAAGAATTCTCTTAATGTTAGCTCTAACAAAGTCTTCTGAACGAGATTTTTTAAAAGGATTATTCACCGTATAATAAAAAAAGCCCGTTTAAACGAAAGTTTATTTGGGCTTTTTATTTATTTTATCTCTAAATCTAGCGATATATGGTGGATTATAATTTTAGCACGATTTTTTATGGTTTTTAGAAAATTCTTTCTTCTGCTCGAATTACTCCTGTTTTTTCTTCTCTTCCAACAACTCGTTGAGATGCTTAACCTCATCTTTGTATTTTTTGTTCAGAACGTACAAGACAACTCCGTAGATGATACCAACAACTACCATTAGTATGTAAATCAACCAGACTGATCGAAAGAGATAAGTTCCAAAGTTATTTCTAAAAACGTATAAGCTAGGAACAATTATGATGTAACCTAAAATTACATTGACGATTGAATTACCTTTTTCGAGTTTCATAATATAAGTTGCTAAAGATAATATTAAAGAAATTATTAATACGCCAATCTCCAACCTAACAAAGCTTAAGCGAATGTCCAATCTCCGATATACAATTGTCGCTAGGATAATGTAAATAATATTGATGATAAAGAGAAATTTTAAGAATATACCACTATATTTTTTCATCATCGTTTTCCTCCTAGCTTTTCTTTTAAGAGCGGAACATAACTTCTGGATATTTTAACCTTTTCACCATTAATTAAAGTTGCTTCCATTCTGCCGTTAATTGTGGATTTGAATGTTTTAAGCTTTCTTGTATTCACAATCATGCTTTTGTTAACCCGGATAAATGGAGTATTTACTAACTTTTCTTCCAATTGATAAAGTTTGAGATTCACATCGTAGACGGTATTCTTATCATAAGCGAAGGTTTTATTGTCAACGCTATCAAAATAATATATTTGGCTCAGAGGTAAAGAAATAGTTTTGTCATTTGTTTTTCCCAAAATTACAGATTCAAAATATAATAAAGATCGATAGATTTCCTTAACATCTTCATTATCCTTAGAACCTTTAATGATGACTTCTATTTCGTCCGTTTGTTCAATTTCTTCAACTCTGATCTTCATCTTAAATCTCCGTATATCCCCTTAATACCGCGATTATTTCCTCGATATCTTGGTTTGTTTTTTCAAATAGTGTGATTCTAAGCAATAAAACTTCATTTACTTCACTAATAGTCTGATTAATCATCTCAATATCTTCAATTTTATATTGATCTTTTAAATTATATATCCTTAAGTAAGCTAATCCTTTT
>JAKPZU010000223.1 GCA_029559915.1 Bacillota bacterium | reverse complement strand
CAAGGTCCTGTAAAGCACAATGCTTTACCTGCTTGCTTCGGCTGGGTTTGGCAGAGCAATTTTTCTTTGGGTAGGATTTGATCCGCATTGTACTTTACAAACAGCCCCTTTGGGTCTGCCTTGCAAGATTTCCAGCTGTTTAACGATTCACCCCGGGCGCACGCTCCCCGTTCATCCCACGGCCTGCGCTCCCGACCCGGTGAGGATTTGGAAGTGTTCTTAGAGCTTCGATGAGCACATTCCCCGAATGTCAGAATCTCCTTTTCTTTGCGTCCTTGCGGCTTTGCGTGAGATATTAATTGTCTTAATCCATGACTTCATTTGCCAAAAGCCAATTTTAAAAAAGCCAAGAGCCACACTGCGTCAGCCCAAAACCACTCAACCTCTCAACTCCTAAACCAACAAATCAACGCATCAACAAATCAACAAATCAACTTCCATAAAAGCTGCCTCTCCCGGCCGTTGGTTCTGTGGGGTTTGTTTTGGTTGAAATGCCTTGCAGTGCCGCTTGTTTCCTTGTGGATATGCGAGTTTCTTGTTCCCCTCCGCAGCCTTTTTGGGACATGATGTTTTTTAAAAAGAAGTGATATGAAGACTTTGAATGGCAAGAAGAAAATTGAAGTGGCGATTTCGCCAATATGTGGATTTCTATTGGTAGATGGCGAGATATAGGCAAAGGAGTGGCGGTTAGCAGTTAGTTGCCAATAAGCTTAAAACTCACTACATCTATGGTTGAAGAACGTTGACTTTTTCATAAAAGCTTCATTTATGATTGAAGATATGACAATAATAATCAAAACATTCAATTATGATTGAAGTTTTTTCTATATTTGCATGTAGTTTAAAATATAGATGAAATGACTGAATACATCGAAAGACCACTTTACATTGATAGATTAAAACCATTTATTGGTAAATCATTGATAAAGGTATTAATTGGACAGCGGAGAGTTGGGAAAAGCTATCTGTTAATGCAGTTGAGAGACCTCATTAAAAAGCAGAGCCCTGATACTCAAATAATTTATATCAATAAAGAGCTACATGAATTCTCAAAAATAACAAATTCAGATGACCTCTTTCTCTATTTGAAAGAAAACGTAAAGGGGAACGGCAGTGTAGCACTATTTATTGATGAAATACAAGATATTGAATCATTTGAGATTACATTAAGAGACCTTGCAACGAGAGGTAATTACGATATCTATTGCACGGGAAGTAATGCTAATTTACTTTCAAGTGAACTCGCTACATTTTTAAGCGGTAGATATATTGAAATTAAAGTATTTGGTTTAAGCTACACTGAATTTTTGGTGTTTTATAATTTACAGGATTCAGTTGCTGCATTTCAGAACTATCTGAAATTCGGAGGATTACCATACCTGATAAATTTAAATACTGAAATACAAATTGCTTATGAGTATTTAACAAGTATTTATAATACCATATTGCTCAAAGATGTTGTTGCACGCTTTAAAATTAGAAATGTAAAGTTCTTAGAAAATTTGATTGCATTCTTGGCAGACAATATGGATAGTTTAGTATCCTCCAAGAAAATCAGTGAATATCTAAAGTCTCAAAAAATAAATATCTCACCTCAAGTTGTTATAGACTATCTTGGATATCTTGAAGCATCATTTTTGATTTTCAAAGTAAAACGAACAGGAATAGAGGGTAAAAAAATATTTGAAATAGGTGAAAAGTATTTCTTTGAGGATATTGGTATTCGTAATGCAATTGTTGGATATAAGTCAAGTGATATTCATAAAATATTGGAAAACGTTGTTTATCTACACTTACGAATGGCAGGATATTCGGTAACTGTCGGGCAAGAGGGGAATAAAGAAATTGATTTTATCGCACAAAAGGCCGGAGAAAAAATTTATGTTCAGGTTGCTTATATGTTAAACAATGAGGGAACAATAAATCGAGAATACGGAAATTTACTGGAAATATCGGATAACTTTCCAAAATATGTTGTGACAATGGATGAATTGACTGAAATATCAACCTACAAGGGAATCAATCGAATGCATGTTAAAGACTTTTGTTTAAAAATGGTGTGACAGATAGTAATCCCTTGAATTATTTGAAGATTTAATCAGTTGATATAGATGCTATTGATTCTTGATAAAAAAGCCGGTTGGCAATAATCATAAGTTCACTCAGACGGAATGACCCGGCATAAACTCCCGTCTGGACAAACCCTCATTAGAGCCATTTTCGCTTTGGAAAATGTTAGTTGTTGCTAAACCAATAAGAAAACCCGGAATGAAAAGCGCATTCAAAAACAAATCGCTAAATTTGTCATGAAGCCGGTGATTTGAAAATTTGTAAAACGTAAACAACTATATATCTAATTGTTATGAGATCGTTAGTCAGAAAGCTAAACAGGCGACAGCAAAAGACTGTGACGGCAAATAAAAAAGACTTTTTCAACGACCTTTTAAATCAGATTTCAGAGTCATTATATCTGACTGATAAAACTGACGGAATAAATGAAGAAATTAATTCTAATAATTGGATTTTGTCTGCACCAAAAGAAATTATTTCTCAATCAACAACAATTGACTTTTTAGAGTTTATACTAAAAGTAAAAGACAATTATAAAAATCAACTTAACAAGTCAACGCTGGACATTGACTTACTGTTTTATATGTGGTTTGACGAAATGGCCGGACAACTTCGTTTCAATTTAATTAACTCAAATCATGACAAACTTCCTTTCGGTTGTAAAATAAACCATACTGACAGACCTGAAGAAATCATTGACGAATATTTAAAATCCAACTATCACGATGGAATTCCATGGAACGAATTTGAAAGCGATGAAACACCTGAACAAATAATGGAATCAGACAGTGAAGAAGTAGAATTAGTCGACAATTTTGTATTGACAGTTTATCAAGAAAAAATCATAAAACAGAAGTGACAGAAAGAAGCTCAGCTGCTAACATGAAAAGGAATGTGATAAGGATGTTAAATATAAATAAATATGTAACTAATTGATAAATAGTGTATATGGATGAACAGAGTAGTTCCGGTTGGACAAAAGTAAATTAATAATCATGTGACGAACAGACTGACAGAAAGAAAAGCTGCCAATAAAAATCAGGAGTTCATATTGTAGGCACAACCCCGCTTAAACCCCCGCTTGTATAAACACCTATGAAGCCGTTTTGTGAGCCTGGCCGAAAGGGTGATGCATGATGGGCAAAAAAATCCCTTTTACCGGTTGATCAGCTGCTGAAACATATCGAAAAACAATCCCACATGATAGCCATCCATCAGTCCGTGGTGTGCATGAACGCCCACCGGCATCAACAATTGCGCTTTATGTTGGCGAAGCTTTCCAAAAGTTATCTTTGGAACGCTGTCGCGTCCGTCCCAATTGCGTGGGTGCGACAATGAGGTGAAATGAATCCAGGGTATGGAAGAATAATGTATCACATCGGGCCGGGCCATCTCGGAGGTGAAACGCAGTCCGGAGCCGGCTTTTACTGCCTCCGTTTCATCACGAAGCGCCTGCGAAAACAGGGCAAAATCGGCAGAAAAAGGAATAAAAGAAAAACCAAAGGTGGCATCGGCTCTGCCAATGGTTGAAGAAGCATGAATGTGATCAAACAAAACAACTGTGTCATCAACAATGCGCAACCTG
>JAKPZU010000147.1 GCA_029559915.1 Bacillota bacterium | reverse complement strand
TGCCATTTGTTCCCGTAGTTAAGCAGCCAATCATTGCAATAAACCTTCTCAACTTTCTCGGTCAAAGGTTGCAAAACTTTATTTTGCTTGGCTTTACGATAGTGGTAAATATACTTCCGATAATAATGGTCAATCTTATAGGTTCTGGGCATAGGTCTGGATTCCTTCACCAAATGATTCGACTTTCAACTTGTCCGTCTTTCTGACCGAAGTAATCATCTGCATTCCGTTCTCCAGACAGGCATAAAAGTCCTCGTAATCCTGATACCAGTATTTGTTTTCCCTTTGCTTTATGAGTTGGTTCAGCCTGTCATTTGAAATGGATTCTTCACATATTAATTGAGCCAGTTCCGATATAATTCGTTTATCAATCAGTTCGAATAAATCATCCTGAATAATATCATCCACCCTGATGTTATTCAGAGCCGACTCTATCTTCAAATCACCAGCAATTTTCTGTGAAAGTTTTCGGTAAGCCTGTTGGTAAGATATTGAATCCTTCCACATGCTGATGAGTATCTTGGATTCTTTCGCAATTCCAGTTCTTTTACCTATGGAGAAATTGTTGTTGAATACTTCCAACAGGAAATCATATATGGTTGGTGCTTCGTTGGTATAGCCATATTTACGGGCAATCTCTTTCCAGTAGAAATTTTTCAGTTTATACCGCTCCAGTTCCCTGTCGTAACGTTCATTGCCATCATTGAATGCAGAAGCATGAACCTGAAGGAACGATACAAGGCTAACATTATCGGTATTGAACAGAACAGCCAGCATTTTATACCGTATGGCTTGGAAGTCATCATCTTTCCCGAGCAGTTCCTTTAAATCTGCCCTGCGTTCCTTGTTTTTGAAAAATTCGATGTGTTCCGCAATCAGGTTGGTGAAATCATAATCCAGTTCCAGTTCCTGTGCAAACATGGCTTCTTGTCTGGTCTGAAACACATAATATGCAAGTTCCATGTCCAAGAGCCAGTTTTCAGCATTATTCGGTTTGTTGTAAGGAAAATAGAGTAAAAACTGAGTGCTTGGTTTTTCCCGACTAATGAGATGTTTGATGTAGAACTGGTTGTTCTGGACAATAACCTTCTCCACACCATCCAAAGCCAATTCATCGAACTCTTCTTTCAATTGTTCGTTCTCATCGTACCAGAAGATGATGCGATGCTTACTGAATAGTTTCGATAATGCCTCTTCTATCTTATTCATCTTTTATTCCCCTTTATGATGCCAATCGGTTTCGTTCAATGTTTGTAGGAAGATTTGTAACTCATTTAATAGGCTGAGTTTTTCAGCAGTATCCAAATGATATTTAAACCTTCCCAACTTTTCTTCATCAGTTGTCTCCCACCACGCAGCCAAAATCAAGGGTGCTGAAATCTTTTCATCTGTTTTTGATTGAATGATTTCCCATAGTTTATTCCACTGCTGTGGTTTGGGACATATGCGGTTATTTATCAATAGTTCATCCATCGCTATCGGATTTGTGTTGTTTCAATCCAATCAAATTGCTTCACCTTCTTCTTGGTTGCAGGGTCATTCAAACCATTAACCTCTTTTACCGCTTTCCCGAACTTGTTATAGTTCACCAGCACCCCATCATCCAAATCAATTTCAATGCGTTCTGTTGCCAGTGGGTAAAGAATATCCCTTTCATAATCATGAAGTTCAACCAGCATCTTCTGGATGTTATCACTTTCTTTAATGGCTTTGGATTTATCTGATGCAGAACCAGTTTCCTTAACACGTTCAAGATGTTCCTTTCGGGTATTTAATTTGCCGATGAACTCTTTCAGATACTTGTTTAAAATGATACTGACCGTATCAGGAGTGTAGCGATGAATATAAATCAGTACATTAAATGAACCCTTGGGTGAGGAAAACATCCAGTATATGGGGCGTTTTTTGTAACGTTTGATGTGGTCTGGATAAAAATCTTTGATGAAATAATCCCGAATGTCTTTCCCAATCTGTTCTTCAATAAATGCAAGGTTTTTATTGAAGTTCTTTTCACCATAGGTTACTTTGAGGAATTGGTTGAACCTGCCTACGATGTCATCTTCAAACCATTCATCATCCAAAATAGGTATAATATTATCCTTATCAGGAATAATAGAGCATTCATCTGGTGATTTGCCAATTTTATTAATATAATCTTGAAGAGTTTCTCTCTGATTTGCTAAAATTAGCCCTTCTTTATCCAAACTATAACGTCCAAATAAACATCCGATAGAATAACTAATAAATTCAGTTAAAACTTCTTTAGCAAGGAATGGCAAGGAAAGGTTAAAATGATGATTCCCACTCAAATTATTAGTTTCATTTATTATGTTTTTCTTCATTTTTAGGAGCAACCTTCTATCCAAAATATCTTGAAGAATTGTTATGTCTTCCATACTGACCGTAGGGCTTAATTCATCCGCTAAGTCATATATTTCAATAAAAATTTGATTTAACTCTTCCTCATGCTGTTGCACTTGAAAAAACTTTGTTGACCAAAACTGCCTCAATAAATCATAACTTTCTTCTAATTCAATATTCTGATTTTGTTTAGTTTGCACTAATTGGTTTTGTCTAAATTCCCATGAAAGTTCGCTTCTATCCCAATCCAACTTGCTTATATTAACACAATCGGTAAATAATATTTTAATTCTTTCCCTTTTAATTGGGTCAATTTTTACCGAATTTATATAAGGCAAACAATTCAAATTGTTTGCTTGATAACTAAGAGTTGGATTTAAAATGCTTAAAAAATGAAGTGAAACGCAACTGCATAAATAAGATGCGACTATTTCAAGTTCTTCATCTTCTGGGAAAGCCGAACTACCCTGAATATCGAAAATAAACCCTTTGGGTTTATATCTTACGCCAAATTTAGAAGTGTTGATGAATGACCATGTAATTCCAGAACGGAAATAGTAATCTTTCCCTCTGAAACTGGTCATTCCGTTCCTTTTAATTTCAAATCCTGCATTTTCCCAATTCACATTTAGTTCATTGTTTCCATACCATTTTCTGTAAGAGCCACCTTTATTATATGGAAACCATTTGAAGTGTGAATTAATAGCATGATTAATGGATGGCAAATTGAAGCCAATTTTATTATAAGGATTTTCATACCACTGTCTTAGGAATCGTATATTATCAGTAGTCATCATTCCTATTCTTGCTTTGGAATATTTTTCAAGGGACTCAAATTCTTGGAAAATGTTTCTGGTTTTCTTTGATGCCCAATATGCGATTGGGCACCCAGATATTTTATGAAAACTATCCTGATTTGCGTTGTAGAAATATTTACCATGAAGATTGTTTATTGCTTCAAGTGCTTGATTCCGTTTGCTTTCGGAGTTATCAAAATCCACTAAACGTATATATTTGCCTAATGCTTCATCATTTTCTGCGTTCCAGAAGGTAAAAGTCGTATTTTGAACAACTTCGCCACCAATCTCTGGAAATGTACGTGCTCCAAGATGCAGCATAGTATCAAAAAAAACAGACTTGACTAATTTGTGTCTTAGTTTCTCAAAACTTCCCAGAAACATCCAACTATGCTGATTAATCATTCCCAAGAACCCCTTTGATTTAAGCATCTTTAAGCATCTTTCAACAAAACATGCCATTAAATCAGTTCTACTATCAGTATAGTTAGTTTTCACGAAATCAGATAACTCAGCGTTCATACCGCCACTCATATATGGTGGATTAGTAACTACACAGTGATAATTCTCAGAAAGTTTCAATAATTGTCCTAAAGCGGTTTGTAGAGCCTTAATCTTAACGCTCTGAAAAACATCAACATTAAATATACTTTGTTCTAATTTATTGCTTACTTCTAAAATCTCTTTAACACTTACATATGGATTGATTAAAGAGCCAAAATTTGTGGCTTGTTGCATATTTATTAAATCATCCAGTATCTTGTCTGAAATAGAAATCTGGGATGAATTTAAAGTCGCACTTATTTCAATTTTTGAAAGATTTAAATCCTGAAAGCAGAAATTGTTTGGTTTAAAATTTTTCCGAAGTACTCTGCGTTCGTATTCTCTTGCTTTCATTAATAAAGCCAAACCAGTTAACTGTGCTGCTCTCTCATCAATCTCGTATCCATAAAGGTTCTTTTCTATAATTAATTGTGCAATATCACCTATATTATATCCTTCTTCTTCGTAAATCTTGGTGAACAAATCAAATGCATAAACCAGTATATGTCCGCTTCCACTTGCAGGGTCTATGAATTTTATTTCTTCAGGTGAATTGATTTTCAGGTAGTCTTTTTTATCAAGGGATTCGGATTCAATGAAGTATTGCATGTGCTCCCTCAAACGGGATTTGGAACGGTTTTGTAGCCAGAGTTTGCCCAAGGTATTCTGCACCATATACTCCACAATCCACCGTGGTGTAAATAACTGGGTGGCGGCAGGGATGTCTTCTTTTTTTACTTTGGATTTGGATGCAAATACTTCATCCTTCTTTTCCGAGATATAAAATTGGTACAACCAACCAATGATTTCCACATTCTTGCAATCTTCAATCAGCATTCCATCTCTAACATCCATAACAATGGAGAAATCGCTGGTCAGGTCATCAGGGAGCAATAATTCTGTGTAATCGTTTATCTTTTCAAATAAGAAGGGAAATGTTGTATTAAGATGGTTGCATGCTGCAATCAACAACTCCTTAAAGACTTCATTTTGTGGATTAGTGCTTGGTATTTTATTATCCAGCAAATCATATATTTTCTGTTTGTTTACCTTTAATTCTTCAGAAATGTTCCCACGTTTTGCTTCATCCAGCAGTTCTGGTATAGTGTAACCGTCTTTTGGTGTAATGATTCTAATACCCAACGGCTGATAATCATTGGCATCCATAAATCGGAGTGCCATCAA
>JAKPZU010000134.1 GCA_029559915.1 Bacillota bacterium | reverse complement strand
TAAGATACTTGAAACCAAGATCGCTTGCTTTTTTTGCATAATCTTCTGCTGAACCAAGACTATCAAGAACCGAGTATTCATTATGTAAATGTAAATGACAGAATTTATTGTTTTTCATTTTTTATACGATCCGATCGGAGTTTAAATACTGAATAAAATTCCTTTCCTTTACCATGAAAATAATATGAAAATAATCTGTGAGCTTTGTATTTCAATATCATTTCTTCACGGGGGAGCCCAATATTACCAGCAAAGTATATTTTCATTTTGTCCTCTTAATCTTTTTGATGTTCTCAACAACAATATCTCTTGCTTTTGGGAAGTAAAACGATACCAGTCTATTCCATGGCCGGTATCTTTTTGACAATTCTTCTTCCCGACCCTGCACATTAATCACAGAAAATCCACCCGCAAGATAAATAATCATCTTGACACCAAAGAAATAATGTGCTTGAATGATTTGTCTTTGAACAGAAGTTTCCCTTCTCCAAGAAACATTGATGATGTATGATCGAGAATCTTTGATAAGAAAAATGGGTTGATTGTAAATTCTACCGGTTCACCATCATAGTCAATCTTGCAATTGCTGACAATCCATCCCTTTGCATTCTGACCACGACAAGAGAATTTGTTGGGCTCAATCTTTATGTCGATTTCTTTTTCAAGATCAAAGTTGCCAGTTGCCAAAACAGAAACCGTTTCAATGATCTGTTTCGTATTCTCAGGCAACACAATTTCTTTTGTGTCAAAGCCTTTAAGAAATTTAACATAATCGGGGTATTCATCGGCGATGGTCATACAGCAGAAGATCACATCATCTTTATTGATAAAGTATGCCCAAGATTTGTCGATGTAAATATATTTCGGATCGAACTTTACCAATTCGGCGACAGATATTGCAGGTAGAATTACCTCTGATGAATCAACTTCGGATTTCATTTTATATTCACTGATCCTGAATCCATCGGTAGAAGCAACATACTTCCCATCTATCAATACACCGGTCATAGCAGGACGGGTTGCATCTTTTGAGGCGGAGAACATACAAAGGGTCAATGCTTCGACA
>JAKPZU010000111.1 GCA_029559915.1 Bacillota bacterium | reverse complement strand
GACGTGGCTGTTTTATATGAATATTGGCTCTTCTTTGTATTGTTGGATTTATTGCAAGAAATCTTCCACATAGCACCCAAAGACCTCTCGGAACTCATTCAACTGACCTCAGACGGTTTGAATCTGCAAATAAAACAAGGTAAATTCATTGCCTTAAGTGGTATTTATGAAAAAGGCCCCAGAAAACTAAACGTTCGCTTTAGTTACAACCGTTCGTTTAGTGGCAAACAGGAATATCCAAAAGCCGGAAGCTGGACTGTCACCTTGAGACCGGATTACACGCTGTCTTTCTGGCCTTCTGGCATAGACGAAGAAGAAGCAGAGAGACAGGAGCTGATAGTCCATGTTCATTTTGATGCTAAATACAAGATCGAGAACTTATTGAATTTCCAGGAGCAGAAGAACGAAGAGGCACTCAATGATGAAAAAACGGACAATCGGAAAGGGATCTACAAAAATGCCGATTTGCTCAAAATGCATGCGTACAAAGATGCCATCCGCAGAACCAGCGGAGCTTATGTTTTATACCCGGGCGAAGAGGCTCTTAAGCAAAAAGGATTTCATGAGATCATTCCCGGTCTGGGAGCCTTCCCTGTGAAACCTTCCAATACCAACAGTGGTACTGGTGAACTGAAAGCCTTCATACAAGAAATTGTGCAACACCTGATCAATCTTTGCACACAAAGAGAAAAGATAGCCTTAAGAAATTATAACATTTACAAAACGCCCCCTACCCTTCATTCTGTTAAAGAGCCATACCCCGAAATCTATAATGAAAATCGTGATCTGATCCCCGATGAAACGTATGTAATAGCTGGCCTATGCAAATCGGAAATGCATTACAATTGGATAAAAAACAACATGCTCTACAACATCGGATTAGGATCCAAGAACAATCCAATACCCATAACCAAAGAAATGATCAACTCCAGATTTCTCCTGCTATTCTCACTGGAACAAGACACTTCACTCCATCTTTGGAAAATCCAACAAAACCACGCCGAAACCTATTCCCGGCAAGATCTCCTGGATCTTAACTATCCCACCCCCACACACCACAGCTATCTGGTATTTCAGCTACAAGAAGTAACCGAACCAGAACTAAAAAACATCTCTGTGGATTTTTCAAAATTGAAGTTTGATGTGAACAAGCATCCGTTAGTAATCACACTGGCGGAGGTGATGAAAAATAAGGCGAATTAGAGCTGTAATAATACGATTATATTATAAACCAATCATTTACAATATGTAGTGTTTCTTTTGCTCTTGTAACAGCAGTATAAAGCCATTGATAAATGCCAGGCTTCGGAATGCCATGTATTTTGTTGTCAAGATACAAAAACACCTCATTCCATTCTCCACCCTGACTTTTATGGCAAGTTAAAGCATAGCCATAAACTGCTTTTAAAGCATTTAAATATGGATCGGTTAACATTTTGTCCTTAAATGCTTGGTCTTTTTGCTTGATTCCCTTTTCTTTCATACGGTGGTAATAGTCAATCATCAAATCTTTGTGTTGTTTGTTGTTTAGATTCGTGGAAATAGAATACAAAATGTCTTCAACCAATAGAATATTGAAAGTATTTTTTGAAACCAATTCCTGAACTTCTACCTGTAAGAATGATAAACCACAACGATATTCCTTTTTGCCAGTTTGAAGCACCCTTACTAAATCACCGTTGACAAGATTTGTCAAGTAATTATTCTGAGTTACTAAAAGAATATCACCAGATTCGATTAAGTTGGATAATTTACCCAATGATGCCCTAATTATTTTATTTAAGTCAGAACAATGCCGATTTGTCTGGCAAATTAAAGTTGAATATTCAAATCCATTTGATTTGATTTTTTGGATATAAGTATTTAACAAGCTGGCATGTGAACTATGAAGAGAAATATTTGAATAACCCTTCAATGGAAATGAAGCAAATTTCACAGGTGGATTTGTTATCTGTAAATTTCTTAATAATAGAGAAGCTGCAATAATGCCATTTGCAGAAGCTTGTCTGATAATTTCAGTTAATTCAATTTGTTGGACCAAATGTTTGTATTTCTGCTCAATATATAATTTTGATAAAGCTGGTGAAATATCCTGGCCAATTGGGGGTAATTGACAGGGGTCACCAACGAATATAAATTTCCCTTTTATGTCATATGACAATAAATCTTTCAATAGTTCACCACTGCCAAACTTTGCAAATGAGCCACTGGTATCAGGAATATCAGAAACCATTGATGCCTCATCAATGATGTATATTTTTTCAGATTCCGCATTTATCATTTTTAAGTCGAAAACTAAACTAATTTGCCCTTTATCGTCAACAGCAAGTTGCTCTTGCTTACAACTCATAGCCTCAAGATCATCATCTAAATCTTTATAAACGTAAATATGGCTATGAATTGTTGTAGCTCCTGTATTTGTCTTGTCCGAAAGCACCTTTGCTGCACGACCTGTTGATGCAAGCAAAGAATAAATGTTTTCTTTTTCTCCTAACCACTTGATAAAACCACCCATTAATGTGGTTTTTCCAGTACCTGCATAACCTTTAAGAATAAATATTTTGTCCGAACTTTTTTCAACAAAATTCTGTAATCCTGCAAATGCTTTTACTTGCTGCGGCTTCAGATCGAACTCAAAATACTTTTCACCTTCTTTCATTATTATTTTATTGGTGGGTCAAGAAAATTGCTCTCTTTGACAAAGCTTTGGAATCAGATTTAGTTTGTCGGACTTTGGAAAGGTAATTAAAATGCGTAGGCTTTTTTGTATGAAAATTGTGTTAGACAAAAAGTATACTACATGCTTCCATCCTTTACCTTGAGACAAACTAACATTTTGTTCTGGCATATGAACAATATAACTTTTTTAAACAGATGTATGTAAATTTAGCACTAATTCACAAATATTCAACTCTTTATTGAACAAAAAATTTGCAGGATTGTGCCTCCTTATCTTTTCTCAAATAACTAGGCAACATCATCCATAAAAGGCCAATGTTCAATATTACTGGTAACATATATATTTTTTCAATTCTTTGATCTTACGGAAATCCTTATTGTATTGGAAGATGCTCTCTGAGATATACAAGAAAATTACAAGAGTCAGAATTATGGAAGTCTTAATCCTTATTGTATTGGAAGATGCTCTCTGAGATGAGGGTGGTAAGTTGAATGCTTCCACATATAAGTTGTCTTAATCCTTATTGTATTGGAAGATGCTCTCTGAGACAAGTTACTGAACGAACTAAAAGCAACCGAGTCCGTCTTAATCCTTATTGTATTGGAAGATGCTCTCTGAGAAGATTACCGCTAACTTAAAAATAGAACCAAT
>JAKPZU010000104.1 GCA_029559915.1 Bacillota bacterium | reverse complement strand
ATTTCTTCCCATTGTCATTATCCAGAAACTCTTCTACATAATTTCTGCTTTCCTTTTTAGTCAGAGTTAGTTTCACCGAAGATAACAATAATTAGTTCTGTTGAAAATGCTTTAACATATCTTCGTATGACAAATAGTCCGCATCCTCTTTAGGAAATGCTAGTTGGTTCTTTAAGACGCCTATTTTGCTTGGCAACTTCAATTTTCCTGCTATAAAAGCGAACAATCGTTCTTTTGGAAAAATTTCTTTTGGATTTCGAATATCTAATAAATCCCAAGGAAGATAGCCCAATTTATTGTAATTAGAATTAGCCGTTGGACTAATGCTTTGGAATACTTCATTTGTTACCGGCTTATGTCCGTTTCTACGAAAATACTCGATTATTTGGTAAATGTATCGAGACATAAGCCCATATTCCTTTGCACTTTCCATAGTAATCTTGGCGATTTGTCTCCAAACCATCGATTCTAAATGGTTAACAAATACCAATTCACTATTAAGCCATTGTTTTATTTCTTCGCGAGTTGTGTTCTTCAGTGCTGTGCTATCACCATGAGCCAATCTATGTCTCTTTTCGATAAAGACGTCGAATAATTCTATTAATTCCTCATTTGTCATGGAATCTGTGGAAAGTCCATCAAATACATTTCTAATGCCAAAAACCTCAAAACAAACCGTCTTTACATTTTGAATACTGGGGGTGTTAATCCTGTCAATCCTTTCGTGAACGAACTTCATATATTGTTCTGACCAACCATCACCAGCAAAGGACCAAACTGATTTTGTAAACTCATCAGGGTTTTTTTCTCGATTTTCACTAACAGAAAATAGTGCGATTTTTTCTTGTGTTTTTTTGGGCAAATCACTAGGGTTTCTTAACCCTTCTGATATGAATTCACAACCCTCTAACAATATATCCTCAACAAATCTTTCCCAATATGCAAAAGAAAGAATAATGGAAGACTTTAAGAGAGCCTCAACAAACCTTGGTTCATTAACTGCTGTCGAAATTTCAAGCAAGATCATTGGTTCTTTTATTAACTCAGAAAATTTTACTTCCTGTTTTAAGTAACTCATAATTATTTACCTCTTTCAACCTTTAGACAACCTATAATACTAAATAATTTCGATTGATTCTTGGAAAAGATTCATCAATTTTAGATTGGATTTCAAGCGTTCTTGCCAGAGCGGTGGCGATGCGGATGATGTGGCGGGGATCGGTGAGAGGCTGGTCTTTTCGGTCTTTGATATATTTATCCAGGACCTGGTAACCGCCTATCTGATAATGCCAGACTTCTGGATCGAGATTTTCAAAGTATTTATCTTTATTAATGTAGAGGCGTTTTTGGTCGGGGTCGTAGCGCCGGAAACGAATGATGTCATCGCCTGTTCCCTGGAATCGTACAGTGGAGTCTTCGAGTTCTTCACTCCGGAGGAGGTGCAGGTCCTTGAGCCGTTCGCCCAGCCTCGCCATTTCTTCAAAAACTTCCGGATCAGAAGTAAACGGAATACGCGGGTAGTCGATTTTCAGGAATGGCGCATATGTTTCGCGGTACGTTGGAGAATAAAGAACTGCATAAACATAGTATAAGAAATCTTCAGGATCGATGTTTTTGCTATATGTTGCTTCGAGAGTTTTAATAAAAAGAGAGTCAATATTAGCAGATTTTTTCCAGATTGGTTGTGGAAGTTCGTCTAACGGAAGGAATTCTGATAGTTGATTTTGATTCGGATATAGATAAAGGGGAAACAAATAGCCTATCTCACTTGTTTGACTAGAAACCAAGCAACTTTCGACTATATTATCTACTATAAAAGCGTGACTCCAATTACTTCCTGTTTTTGATTGTCTTACTGTGATAATTCCAAGATTTTTTTCTAACATGTTAGGCATTAATTCTTGTCTAGGCCAATCCACCATGTCTTCAGAATAATATACATACCGGTTATCGAATGGACGGTATGAAATTTTCGTAATCTTGTCTTCCCAGTTATCTTGTTGAGCTAAAGCTTTCCTCGCAACGCTCATCGACCATCCCCTGGTATCCTTTAATTTGTATGCTTTTTTAATTAGATCATCCGTCAATTCCAAATT
>JAKPZU010000075.1 GCA_029559915.1 Bacillota bacterium | reverse complement strand
TGAGTAGCCATTCCTTTTGCAAGAAATTCCTTTACATCTTTCAGCATGGCAGAATCATCATCTTTGGTCTTCCTATCAACACTGCCTTTGGTGTAAGAGTCTTTTATTTCTACACCATAGATATTGCCTGATTTCACTATTACTTCGTACCCCCAAGGCTGTTTACTAACAATGACAAAGTTACCTGATGCAACCATCTTGTCAAAATCCTCTTTCTTCCAAACAGCCCTACTATTTAATTCAGCGTCCTTCACTCTTCTGCGGATATCTTTTACCGCTGACCGCAAGCGGAACAGCTTGTCATCTTTGATTCGCCAACGAGGATGTTTGGTTTTGGAATCCTTTATTTCACTTTCCCTGCTTTCAATATATTTCTTGCATTCATTAATCGCTTCCTGTTTCGTTTTTTCCTTACAAATATAATATTTCCCTTTTTGGGTAACGATATACCCTTTCCACGGGAAAACTTCATTTTTATCATTTTCAACTTCGATGATATACCCTCTGGTGGTTCCACTCTTTACATAAGGGATTTTTTCATCCTTGGTTTTAGAATTTTTCTCCCGTATCTGCCTTCTTATATCTTCACCAACTTCTTTTGCATTTCTGCCTTCTGCAACAAGCATTGTTTTGCCTTTGGTTGCTTGTATCCTGTACCAGTAATCTCCACCGCCCTGTCCTGAATCATCTATGTGGCGAAGAGTCCATCCCGCATATTCTGATATTTGATCGTCCTTGGTCTTACAATCCACAGTCTTTAATTTCTGTTTTGCTTTTTCAATCTTATCCTTATAATTCTTTATTTCTTCTGGGTCATCTTCAGATGCCAGATCCCACTCCAGCATCTTAATATAATCCTCTAATTCTTTTTTGCTTTCCCCATCCTTGGTCTTGGAATCTCTGAATGGTTGGGATTGATCGGCATACTCTTCTGCTTCTCTTCTTGTTTTAAACCTTTTAACATCTCCGGGAGCTGACGCAAACCAATCACCACCATCAGGACCAATCCCTTCAATAATTTTATATTTGCCGATAGTGGTAACAACATATCCAACATCCCTCACCTTCTGCTTCATGACCGCTTCATCCTGCTTGACCCAGTAATCGTCAATCTGCTTTTTGATCTGCTCCATGGTGCCTTCAAACTGCTTACCGTTCTCATTCTTGGCAAAGAAAGTGGCAGGACCTTTACCGGATTTGTAAATCAGGAAGCCTTTAATGATTTGATCAGTGACCTTGTAGCCACGAGGATCGGCGTCTTTGGATTTGGAGTCTTCCGTCTCCCCGATAATTCTTTTTGCCATAGCCAAAGACGTGGCTACCGAAAACAGTTGCTTGCTTCTCTTTTCCACAATATAAAATTTACCATCTTTATCAGATTTAAAAACAATAAAAACCCCTTGTCTATTTTTCTGTACATGTACAGGAGTGTACCCGCTTCCCATTGCATCAATAAGATTATCTTTGGATAAGGACAAATCTGCAGCATCGGTCGATCTCTGCAACATATCAAATAGCTTCTTTGCTTCTTCTTTACTCAGACCAGGATAGGCAGACATCAGATCCTCTTCATCATACTCCCGCCGGTCATCAAGCAGATGCTGACTTTTAAACTGCTGGTAAAGTTGCTGGGCAGTATAAGCATCTTTTGTTTTGATCTTGTGGAGCACCTTACTATTTTTGATATCTTTGACCATGCGATGAACTAACATAATTCATTCTCCTCTAAGTGTTAATAATTGATTCCCAATCCGTCTCTGTGCTCTGAATCAATTCTTCTAGTGCGTATCTCAAAGAATCAATACAATGATTAAAACTATCTAACAAGATCGGAAGGACCTCTCCAGTCTTTTTATCCGTCTTAAAAGAATAATGATCAAACTCATCTCTAGTATGTTTGCATCTAGAATGAATATGGATTTTGTCAAACTTGCGAAGGAATGATATTCCGTCTCTGACAAATCCTATCTTTGTTGTTTTGACTTGTGCGCCTGCTGACTTTCTGCACGCACGGATAATGAATCCTTGTCTCTTTACATAAGATATTGTTTCTGGTCTTGCACTATCAGCAATAATCAAATTGTCTCTTGAGCCAGGAATGGTGTCAAACAATTGCGGTATCTCTTCAAACTCTACTCCAGTTCCACAAGCCTCATGATCAATGTAAAGATCGTTGCCGACGATGAAGCAGCGGATCAATGCAGTAGGATCATTTGCAAATCCCCAGTCGCCTCCATAATAAAATCTGATTCCATCAGGAGCTTCGAAATCTTCTATAACATATTTTCCTTTGAAGACCAGTGCTTCTGACTGTCTTAATGGTTGACCTTCCCAAATGTGCAGATATGCATCCCGATCAACCCGTCTGCAATGTTCCATTTCTTTTCTTAATGTCTCTGGAAAGAAAGGATTGTCTTTGAATGTAAGAAGCTTACTGACGCAATCCGGTGGTTTATTTATTACGAATCTTTGATAAGTTGGATCCTTTTCTTCCCCTGTATTCCAGCTTAACCATATCTCACTATTGTCTTTTCGTATGGTAGGAATTAAAAAACGCCAGCTCTCTTCTGACACGTTCTGCGCTTCTTCTAGCCAGACAACATCAATTCCTTCTATTGATTTTATTTCTAGAGGATGCTGTAGCCCCTTGAAAATAAATTCACTTCCTATCTTGCTGAATATTTCTGTCTTGTTGATGTTGTAATAAGGATTGAGATTTAACTCATCGATTTGATCGCATAACACTTTGTAGACCGAATCTTTGATGCTGTTCTGGTATTCTCTTGTGCAAAGGATTCTTTTTTTCTGATACGAAGCGAGGGTTAAAAGAACTCTAGCGAATGACCATGATGCTCCCCTGCCTCGTCCGCCATAGGCTGATTTATACCTATGTGGTTCTAGAAGAAATTGAAAAGCTTCGGGGATGTCTACCGAAACATCACTCATCCTTTTTTTCCTTTTTCACAAAATTGAAAGTAATATTTGTCGGCACTTGGGGAATCAGATCTTTCCCTTCTGATCCTGTAATCTGCATTTTGTCAGAATATTTTCTTGGAAGCAAATGGGCAGCAAGCCACTTTCTGCTTTCTACTCTAAGCTGTGATCTTTTAATGTGGTCGATGTCAGTTTTTGTTTCTAGTTTTTTTGTTTTTTCATTGTATACTTTGTAGGTGTCGTTCGATCCATCATCAGCAATATCTTTTATTTCATCTGCTAGCACTTCAGCTTGAATTTCTCTTGCCATAACATATGCTTCTAAAAAATCTGGTTCATAGGTTTTTGAATTTTTATTCAGCCAAGCATAAACTGTCGGCATTGTCGGCATCCCTTTATCTTTTAAGATAGAAGTCAGGGATCTGCCCCGCATCAAGTGTTCACAAATATAAATTCCAATTTCTTTTTTGTAGGCCGGACGACGACCTGTTTTAATTTTTTCTTGAGGAATCTCTGTTGTCTTTTTTTTCTTTGACATTTAAACACACCAATGGAGTTAAGACTATTATTCTTTTTTTTGTTATTACTCTTCTTTTCTACTTAGCCCAGTTTCTTCTATAACTCTCAAAAGGGACAACTCGCCTAGCAGCAAAGATTTATATAATAGGGATTTTTAAAGTAGTTTTTTATAAATTTTTGCCTACTTTTTTAAAAAAGCCTAGTGATTTAAATATGTTATGAAGCAAAATTTTCTTTATCTTCCTAAATTTAGTTTAAAAAAACCTTGTTTTTAATCTAACTCATTGAAATCATTAAGCTTTATATCATTAATCTTTGTAACTCATTGAAATCGTTATTAAAAAAAGTAGTGTATTTTTATTTAAATTTATTTACTATTTTATAAAAATATCTTAAATAATAAATGAAATTAAATAGTTCTTTGACAAATTAAAAAATCGAAAGGCAAGGGGAACCATAAGCCCCGAGAGACTAGATCCCAGAGGGAACCTGCTGGCGACAGTTTAAAGGAAAACGGACATGGGGGAGGTCGAAGGGCTTGGCGTCAATTAAAAGCTAGAACCGAACCAGAAAATTTTTTACATACTGAAAAAAATTTTTCCATCTTGAAAAATTTTGAGTAGGATTTTTTTACAACCTTTTTTAATTTGAAAAAAGGTAGCGTGGCTCATGGGCAAGAAAACCTAGCGCCACCCAGAGAAGAGAACCTGAAACGTAGGGCGCTATCAATAATATGAAGCGAGAGCTACGAGACTTCGGTCCAAGAGCCGTGGTGACTGAACACCAAAATCTTTCCAGCCTTAATAGTTGTCAACACTACCATGCGTGAGCATCGTGCAGCATCGTGTTGGGGCGATGGAATCATTACCATGCGTGAGCATCGTAGTCATTTTTACCATTCTGTGAAGATCGTAATCCATAATGACAAATTCCAATAGGCTGTCCGTTAGACGGACAGGGACAACGACCTTGGGGCACTTTCGAGTGCTTTTGGTAAATAGGGAAAATCTACAAGCAATGGCCCTGTGATTAAAAGAGCTGATGTGCAACATCTTGAATGATGGCTTACCGCATTGAGGCTCTTTTCTTCGGCATCTAAAATAAAAGGGTGGAAGGATGCAGCCTTGAAAAAACATATAACAAAAAAAGGAGGAAACATTATGAACAAGATTGAAAATGGAAGCGGTATTGAATTTACAGCAATGATTAACGGGGACAAGGTAACATATCAACTAACCCTGGCAGAAAGAAAAGGATGGCGGGCTAATAAAAAAGGCGATCTGGTTTACATCTTTGTTTCTACCGACAAAAAATTCTATGCAACTAGCATCTACACAGGAGGTAAAACAGGATTCGGTATTTCCAATTATGACATAAGAAAAATAGACGAAGATTTTTATAAAGAATACGTTCTGCTGACATCTGATTTAAACTTAATCAATCAGCTTGCTGATGCCGAGGAAGAATGGGAAAAGGAAGAAAAAGAAAAGTTCGATCAGAAGCAAAAAGAAAAAGCTGAACGAATCAACAAACTCCCAAAGATCTTTGATTCCATTCTCCCTGAGTTTTACTTTGAAAGATCCGATGCTGACTATCGACCTGCTTATTCAAGGTCGATTCAGGGACCGCATCTTTCCTTCAAAAAGAACGACAGAGGGTCCTATTGGAGCATAGACGATTTTGTTACGAGAGATGGTAAAAGAAAGATCAAAGACTTCACAAAAACTTATGGGGAATTTCTTAAGAATAAAAATCCGAAAGAAGTTTTAGAAGCCCTGATCATACAACAAGAAGAAATCAAGAACATGATTAAAAATGCCTAGCCGTTACTAACCAATAAAAACAAACTTTAAAAAAGGAGAAGAAACCATGTTGACGAAAGAAGCAAAAAAGGAAATGGCGGAATTGAAGAAGCAGAAAAAAGCAACTACTGATCGACATAAGTTAATAGATCTCGATGCAAAAATTGAGAGCATTGAAAATAACCAGATGTCCACTTCTGAATTAGCCGCTTTGAGGAAGGACATTGAAAAAAGTCATCTTGATGTTGACAAAAAGATAGCAAAAGAAAAATCTGAAAAACTTGGAAAAAGATTGGCGGAAAAAGCATTGCTGGCAGATCTTACCATTTCCAGTTGGAACGGCAGCATCACAGACAAAAAAACAACGAATGAAATTTTAGATAACAAAAGTGCAAACAGAGACAGAGGACGTTTCACAAAGAAGTTGTTCATGGATATAACCCCTCTCAAAACAATCACGAGAAGAATGTATCACGAATACAGATCTAAAACTGCAGCATGGGAAGAAGGACGCAGGCTTCTTCCGGTCGAGTTCTTTGAATACTTAACAAAACTTCATCGGGATTGTTCGGATGAACTCGAAACTGCTCTCGAAGAATTTGGGAAAAATTATGATCAGTATAAGGAGGAAGCTAAGAAATCAATCACTGGACTCGGCGATCTTTATAACGAAGAAGAATTTCCGACCTTTGATGAATTTAAAAGAAAATGGAAGATCAGACTTGACTTCTTCCCTATCCCTGAAAAAAATCATTTCATTCTTAAAGCCGAAAAGAATTTGATCGATGAAATGAAATCTTCTTTTGAACAATCAATGAGTTCTAAAGAAGATGTGGCGGTCCAGGAATTGAAAGATCGAGTATTTGAATCAATCGGAAAAATCGTCGAAAGACTTTCTGACAAGAAAATTCATTTCAGCAAGAAGGGAAAAGAAATAATGAATCCCGTCAGAGAACTGGTTGATGTTCTTCCGACCCTCAATTTATTTGACGACAAAAACATTGCAAAGATGATTGACGATCTCAAAAAGAATCTTTACGAAGTTACAGACGAAGATTTAAAACAAGATAAAAAAAGGAAAGCTATTTTGAAAAATACAAAAGAGCTTCTCGAAAAAATGGCAGACTATGCATAAAACTTGTAAATCAACAATTCATCAACAATAAAAAAAAAGGAGAATTAAAATGAAAGCATCAGCAATAAAGAAAGCAATCACCACAATGGCAAAGACAGGCAGACCCATTATGATATGGGGTTCATACGGACTTGGTAAATCAACCGTCGCAAGGCAGTGGGTCAAAGAAAATAAAAAGCAGTTGTTTGAAATGACGACAACAGCTCTTGAGCCGATCGACCTTCGAGGCCTCTGCTCGATTAAAAATGGAAAAACGATTTGGAATCCTCCTGCGTTTCTTCCTGACAAACCCGGCTGCGTCCTTTTGATTGAAGACCTGACCAACGGACACCCTCAAGTTCTGACAGCTCTTTATGCTTTGATCCTTGATGGCCGTCTTGGTGATTACATCCTTCCAAAAGATACGATCATCATTGCCAATGGTAACCGGGAAACAGATGCTTCTTATGCGACTAAGATGCCAATGGCATTAGCTACTCGGTTCGTTCATATCAATTTTGAATTTGATTTAAACGACTTTATCAACAATGCCATTGACAATCAGTTCGACATGAGCACGATTTGCTTTGGCAGAGCATTCCCGAAACTCATCAATGTTCCTGATCCTAAAGGCAAAGAAAAAGCACAGCCTGTTCCCAGAACATGGGAATTCGTTTCCGACATTATGAGAACCGAACCTGATCTTGACATTCGGTTTGAACTGATTGCCGGAACAGTTGGTGAAGGAGCAGCAATGGAATTCTGTGCATTTTTAGAAGTTTTTAATGAACTTCCTGACATCACAGCAACGCTGAAAAATCCATCGACTTTAAAAGAGCTCCCGACAAAGCCTTCTGTGATGTATGCTTTCATTGGAGCAATGAGCAGAAGAGTTGATGACAAAACAATGAAAAACTTATTAATAGTTGCTGACCGAATGATCAAAGAAGGCTTTGCAGAGTTTGCCATCACCATGGTCAATGATGCAACCCGATACAATCCCAAACTGAAAGAAACTAAAGATTACATTGCTTGGATTTCTAAGAATCAAGACTTTTACAAATAAAAGTTTTATAGAGCTCGTCATTCAAAGGAGGATATTATGACAGGGCAAGAAAAATTTGAAAAAGCGAAGCAGAGAGTTTTGCTTGAACACAGATTCTTTGCTTCAATGATGATGCGGATGAAGTGGGTGGCCGATGAATCTTGTAACACAGCATGGGTGAACGGAAGAACAGTCGGCTACAATCCAAAATACTTTGAACAAATAACAGTAAGACAGGGCATGGGAGTTGTCGTCCATGAAATCTTTCATCCAATGTTGAAACATCATTTAAGAATTGGAAATAAAGATTTTGAATTATGGAATGAAGCTGGCGACTATGCAATCAACCCTTTGATTATTCGATATGGATTTGAACTTCCTGAAGGAGTTCTGCTTGATTATAGATTCGAGGGGATGTCAGCAGAACAAATTTATTCGATCTTGGTGCAGGAAAGACAAGAGGAAAAGCAAAAGCAAAAAGAAAAAGAAAAGAATCAAGATCAATCCGATAATCAAGACGGGCAGGATGAACAGAGTGGGGGTCAAGATCAACCTGATAATCAAGATCAATCTAGTGATCAAGACGACAATCAAAAAGAATCTGGCAATCAAGACGGGCAGGATGAAGACCAGAAAGAATCTGGTGATCAAGATCAAGACGATCAAGATCAAGACGATCATGATCAATCTGAAAGCGATCAAAGCGGACAAGGAATTCAAAACGAAAAGAAAAGTTTTCGGGATGAGGTTAGACCTGCAGTCGATGAATCTGGTAAGGAAGCTGATGAAGCTGAACGCACAGCACAAGAAATCGAGATTGATATTGCAGTGACGCAAGCTGCCAAATTCGCAGAAAAAGCTGGTCAGGGATTTTCTGGGATGGATCGGTTGGTAAAAGATATTTCGACAACCGAAACTCCTTGGCAACAAATCCTACAAAACTTCCTTTACGAATCTGCAAAAACTGAATACAATTGGTCAAGACCTTCTAGACGACATGAACAATATTTTCCTTCTCTTCAAAATTATGAAGCAGGAAATATCGCAATTGTCATCGACAGTTCTGGCTCAATCAACGACGACGTATTCAACAGATTCATTAATGAAATATCAACTACTCTTGAAAACATATCTTCAGAAGTTTGGGTGATTGTTGCCGATGATCAAATTCAAGAAGCAAAACAAATCAGTGCTGATGATTTGAGAGAACTTAAACCTAAAGGATTTGGCGGAACAGATTTTATACCTGCTTTCAAATGGCTTGAAGAAAACGATGTGCAACCAAAGGCTCTCATTTATCTGACCGATCTTGAATGCAACAGTTTCCCAGAAGAACCAAACTTTCCAGTTCTCTGGGCAGCCTATGGACGATCTGCTCATCATGCAGAACATATGCCCTTCGGCGAAAAAATAATTCTTAGATAAATTAAAGCTGACCTAACGGCTACACGGGGAGATGATGAAAGTTAATCCGCATTTTGATTTTCAAACAATGGATAGAAAGAAAGGAGAAAGAAAATGCCAACAGAACAATTATTGCTGCCGAAAGAAGATCCTAAAGAAGTCTTTTTTTACAAACATGGAGATATTGCTGTTATGAATCCAGCAACTCCGGGAGTTCCGGTTCAGGCTTTCTTCA
>JAKPZU010000072.1 GCA_029559915.1 Bacillota bacterium | reverse complement strand
TAAAAGTCTCGCCTTTCTTTAATTTATCTACTTTCCAATTCATTAACGAAATATTCTTACACCTTCGGTTGTTTCACTTTTTATTTCCTGAACTTTATTTACAACACTTTGACCGAAAGCATTTAGTTTTTCGTAAAGTTCACTCAGTTTTTCTTGGTTGTTGCGATTTTCACACATATCAACCCACATATCAATAAGTTTTCTGTTTAAGTCGGGATGATTTAATGAATTGTGCTTTAATGCGTGAAATTGATTATGCCAGTAATTTACATCATCGCTGATTATTTTCACTCTCATTTCCATTGGATAACATCTATCTGAAAGGTCACGCCCACCATGAGAGAAATATCCATCGCTAACTTCTGTTATCCTATCTCCCTCAGTTTCTTTTACCTGTTGAAGTATGAATTCACAGAAACACCATTCGCCTTTTTTAAATTTTGGTTTATTCATAATCGCAAATATAATATTATTGTTTTGTATTATCAACTATATGCACTTCAATTTCGTCAAATTCTTTACGAAGTTTTTCTTGTTGTTCTTTTGGCAACATCCGTAACATTCCTTCTGAAATTGCCCAGCAAATTTTTGAAACAACTTTAGGTCGCCAAATTCCCCAGACAATAAACCATCGGTATTGTAACCAACGAATTACTTTATACTTTGATGCTTTGCGAGTACTGATTGTTATTTGAAGTATTTCTTTAGCCATTACTGTTTTGTTTTACATGGACAACTTTCAAGATGAACTATACCACCCTTCATACTTGAAAGGTATTGATGCCCATCCACCTCAACGATTTGATAGTAACTCCAAGGTAAACTTTCAATAATACGAATCCTGCTTGGTGTTTCGATTTCTTCTTTTGGAGGATTAAGAAAATCATCATGCTTTGATAATTTTCCAGATTTCGATTCACATGCTGTTAATGCAATGATTACAGCAAATAACATTAATAATTTTTTCATATTTTTCTTAATTTTCGTCATCATGATAAATTTTCCACGCAATTGAATCTGAATCAATTGCAAAATCGCCATCGGAGTGAATAGGACTGTTTTTGAGTTTTCTGGTTTCTTTATCATATTCAACTTCACCAGTTATTTCTGGAACTTCTGGGAGTTCAATCGGATATTCAATTTTAACTTCTGGTCTGAATGAACCATCGCCATCAGCATAAAACGAACACCATCTTGAACCACCTGCGTGTCCAAGAAGTTGCATGTAGAGGAACATTTTCTTCAATGCTATTGCATCGGCTGGTAATACATTTTCTAATGTAATAACCATTTTGTGTGCTTTTCTTTCTATCATTATAATTAATTATTTTTTCGTTCTTCCATTAAATCAGTAATAACTTCATATACATCTTCAAGACATGTTTTATTCCAAACAGTTTCAGCAATTGGAAAAAAACAATATTGTCTCCATCTGCTAAACCATTTAATTTCACCAATCACTTCATGATGATGTATATTTACAATATCGATTATTTTTGTTTTACCTTTTATTGAATTAACGACAAAAAGCAAATATTTGGTTTCTTTAATTATTTCCATATCATTTAATATAAGTCTTCACTAAATAAACAACCATCATCTTCATTAACCTGTCCAGCTTTAAAAGCAATATTGCTTGCTTCTTTTCTGTCAACAAACCTATTGGTATTTGTGAGAAATCCTTGCACTGCTCTGTTATTTGCTTCATTCAAATGCTTAACATGCCCTTCATTAAGTCCCCATGCGGTGTAAAAGCAATTGTGATGCCTGTGACCACAAACAACAATGCCAGTATCAATATTAAACGGTTGATGTTCATGTTTGATACCATCTTTAAACCAGATTGCTGCACAAAGAATATATTCTCTATCGGTCATTTTAAATTTTCTTCAATTGCAAGTCCCTGACCAATAAGGTCATATTTATCATCTGATTTAAAAAGCATAGGCTTTACAGTAACGCCAAAATCTTCAACCTGAAATCCTTTTGCGTATCTGTTTCCTACTTTAACACGGCATATTCGCCTGTCTTTATTGAAAAAAATCTGCCATACTCTCCCAGCACGCCAAACAATATTATTATTTTTCACTTCATCTGGAATCATCCAATATGTTTGTGGAACACTGAGAAAATGGGTTAAATCTATCACTGATGGTGGGTATGGATTTATGCCAGTTTCTTTTATCGCCTTAATTTCAGCAACTGCCTTCTTATGGTCATAGCTTACGTATGAAAATCGCACACCCTGAATTAAAAGTTCTTTTAATATTTCGTATGGTATCATTTTAATTTAAAATTTAAATCCTTCAAATGGGTCATAACATGCAATGCTCCATTCAAGCAAGAGTTCCTTTCGAACTCTTTTCTTTTTCTTTCTGGGATAGTTTTTACTTTCTTCCCACTTGGCACGAATACGTTTTTTCCAATCTTCTGATTGATGCTGCATGTCAGCCATCATTGACATGCCAAGTATTAGATATGCGCCAGTTCCTATATTCATTCTTCTACGTAATTAAAGTCTCTTGAATATGTTGGTATAAACCACGCACCATCCCGAAAAATAACGGTTCTATCACCCAATACTCTTGCAATAGGGTCGTGAAGTTCTTTATCTTCATGAACGGGTAGGTTAATTACATGTCCCTTTTCAACACTCATTCTATTAAGTGAAATACTTTCCAGAGAAAGTGTTGCAGTAACGGTACAATCATGCTTTGCTATTGCTTTCATGTTTTTCTTCTTTTGGTTCGTCTTTTCTGAGAATTCTCAATGCTATATCCAAGCCTTTGAGTATTCCATCGATATGGGTCAATTGGAGAGCACCCTGCACACGTTCAAGGGAAGACATACCTTTGGTATCCTCTTCCAGTTGCTTCGCTTGTGCGTCACGCCAAGCCTGAATTTCGTCAATTTTATCTTTCATAATATTCATTTTTCTGCATAACGTACACAAACACCATAACAACGGTTTGACATTGCATCCCTGTGAGTGCATTTATGTCTGCCCTGATAACAGTCATAGAATATGCATTTATCTCTTGACCTTGTATCTTCTGGAATATTATCCCAAATTACTTCGACTTCCAATACATCGAGAACTCTCTGCACTTTTGGGTCGGAAGTGCCACCCCAAAACATTTCACCACTGCCAACAATGATTGCTTCAATAGCACCTTGCTCAGTAGTATATTCAGATTTTACTGCGAGACATTCCATGTCGGGTGTCATGAAAAGTTTACCTGCTTCAAGGTCGCAGAGTTTAGTTTTTTTCTTCACTATCAGTTCCATCGCCTTCAAATTCTTTTTTGAGTTTCAAATAGTTTTCATAACGTCTTTTCTTCAAATCTTCCTTCATGAATTTTTCCATATCCTGACGCTTCTCATATTCCTCGTCTGTTTCCAGACGCTCACGATGAACTTCAAGATAATAGTGGGCATCCCAACTATTGTTTTCACTATAA
>JAKPZU010000040.1 GCA_029559915.1 Bacillota bacterium | reverse complement strand
TAGTTAGTCGATAAATATCCACACCTATATCCCGCAAAGAACGGGCGATATACTTTGAGTTCGTGTCTTGAATTTCTCCCAAAAGGAGTTCTGTACCGATTGTTACTAGTTCTGCTACTGTCATAAAAACGCTCCTAATGATTCCGAATATTTTATCCTATTAAAATAGATTTGAGAACATTTTATACATGCTTGATATACTTATTAAAATGACAAAAACTTACCGACAAAGAATAGGTGCATTAGGTGAAGATGTTGCTTTAAACTGGCTGAATGGAAAAGGCTATGAGCTTGTTCAGCGGAACTTCCGGTTTAAAAATGATGAAATTGACCTGATTATGCTTAAAGACGATGTGCTAATTTTTGTCGAAGTAAAAACCCGACGTAACGATAATTACGGTTTAGCTGAATATGCAATGACTCCAAAAAAGTTGAATGCATTGTTTCGTTGTATTGATCATTATTTATACACGCAAGATAAATTAGATATGGAATGGCAATTAGATTTGATTGTGGTCGAAAAATTCCAAAAAGATAAAGCACCTAAAATATTTCATTTTGAAAATTTGGGATTGTACGATGACTAAAGACATAAATAAAACCCCGATTATTTTTCTGCTTGGGCCAACAGCTTCTGGAAAAACATCTCTGGCGATACGTTTGGCACAAGAACTAGACACTGAAATAATTTCAGCAGATTCACGATACCTTTACCGCGAATTAAATATCGGCACTGCAAAACCGACAGAAGCGGAACTTAAAATGGTCAAACATCATTTAATTGATGTTACAAGCGTAAGCGAAATATGGAGTCTTGGTGAGTATCTAAAAGCTATCAAAGAACCTATAAACAATTTACACTCAAAAGGAAAAATACCTGTTTTGGTTGGCGGAACAGGTCAGTACTATCGCGCGATTGCACAAGGCTGGCAGGTGCCAAAATTACCGCCAAATCCAGCTTTACGGACTGCGATTGAGAATTGGGGCAATGAAATCGGCTTCGATGCTTTACACCAGAAATTATCTTACATCGACCCCAACGCAGCTAAAAATATTGACCATCGCAATCATCGTCGCACTGTTAGGGCATGGGAAGTAATTTTAGCGACTGGGGAACTCTTTTCTGAACAAAGGAAAAAATGGGATACGCCATACAAAACATTATCTATTGGCATTGAATGGGATCGGCCGATATTGTACGAACGGATTGACAAGCGTATTGATAAAATGTTTGAGAATGGATTAATCGATGAAGTCAAAGACTTGATGAATAAAGGCTTGACAGATGCAGTCAAGAAAATTGGAGTGATAGGCTATGCTGAAACAATTGCTTATTTGGAAAATGAAATCAGCTTTGATGATTGCATAATGCTAATAAAACGCCATACACGTCAATTTGTCCGTAGACAGGCCAACTGGTTCAAACCCAGTGATCCGAACATTCATTGGTTTAAAGCAACAGACCCAGCCTATTATGAAAAGATACTGGGTCTGATAGATGCTTTTATGGTATCTGCTAATCAGTAACGATTACCGGTACACCGTATGTTTTTTCATTTGGCGATGGGAAAATCGCATCAAATTCCTCTTTAGAAAGCGTTTCTTGTTCAAGTAACTTTTCAGCTACTTCAATAAGCTTGGCTTTATGTTCCGTCAGAATATCCAAAGCGTGCTGATAACATTCATTCACAATGCGGGCGACTTCTGCGTCAATTCTCTCAGCAACGGCCTCTGAGTAGTCGCG
>JAKPZU010000026.1 GCA_029559915.1 Bacillota bacterium | reverse complement strand
TTGCCATGTCAGCAAAATTAATGGCTCTCTATGGAGATAAGCCAGTCTTGATTATTGTGCCCAAAACGCTTGTATGGCAGTGGCAGAACGAAATGAAGACACTGCTGGACATGCCCAGTGCTGTTTGGACTGGTTCAGGTTGGCAAGATGAAAATGGTTATTTCTATCGAGCCGATAGTGATAGATCTATTCTAAAATGCCCTAGACGAGTAGGTATCATCTCACAGGGTCTTGTGTCAAGGAGAAAAGAAGCCGCTGAATTGCTTGCTCAGAAAGAATTTGAATGTGTCATTCTTGACGAGGCGCACAGGGCTCGCCGTCGAAATCCTACCAAAGATCCTAACAAACATAAGGCAGATCCAAATTATCTATTACAATTTCTTAATGCGATTACTTTTAAGACCAAGAGTCTTCTCTTGGCAACAGCTACTCCCGTACAGATTCATCCTATTGAGGCTTTTGATCTGATAAATGCTTTAAGTCTCCCGACCTTCAAGGTTATGGGTGACATGTATAGTGAATGGCACAAGAAGCCTCAATTGATGCTTGATATGGTTTGCGGGAAAGAGCCTTATCCAGAGAGCGAAATCACAATGTGGGACATCATTCGAAATCCCCTACCAACCAAAACTCCATCATCACAAGATCGTGTAAACCGAATTCGAGACAGACTTGATATTTCCGACAAAACATATGTCTTGCCTGCTGATTATTACGCATCCCTTTCGGGCTCGAAGAAGGATAGCATCCGGACTTTATATACCACGGACGAATTTATAGCAAACTACAATCCGTTTATTCGCCATATCGTGAGGCGAACAAGGGATTTTCTTGAGAATACCATCAATCCAGCCAGCGGTGAGACCTACCTTAAAAGAATTCTGGTCGAACTATACGGCGAGGGCGACGATGGCGCAATCCCTCTCGAAGGTTATTTGAGGCAAGCCTACTCAAAAGCACAGGAATTTTGTACTTTGCTTTCATCCCGTGTCAAAGCAGGCGGCTTCATGTCAACACTGATATTGAAGCGTATTGGAAGCACGATTATCGCCGGTGATAATACAGCAAAGAAAATGCTCGCCTGGACAGAGGCTGGGAAAGAAATATTGCAGGATGAATTTGATGTAATTTTTGAGGAAGACGATGATTTTGAAGAAAGTGTCAGCGAGGTAAAGAATATTACGGATGCGGAAACTCAATGTCTTCGCGAACTCGTAAAAATGCTGTCTCTTAATCATGATAACGATCCCAAGTATATCAAGGTTCTCGATATTCTAAGAAATGGTATTGATGAAAGTGATAAGCCCTGGAAGGATAGTGGCTGTATCATATTCTCGCAATACTACGACAGCGCGTACTTCGTGGCTGAAAAACTTTCAAAAGATTTATCTGATGACGTGATAGGTCTTTATGCTGGCGGAGATAAATCCGGCTATTTTCTCAACGGATCTTTTCATAAAGACTCCAAAGATAGCATCAAGGCCAAAGTAAAAAACCATGAAATAAAGATCCTAGTTGGGACTGATGCAGCGAGCGAAGGACTTAACCTCCAAACGCTCAGTTCACTGATTAACCTTGACTTGCCTTGGAATCCAACAAGGTTAGAGCAGCGAAAAGGCCGAATCCAGCGTATTGGCCAGGTTGCTCCAAAAGTTAAAATTTTCAATATGCGATACAAAGACTCTGTTGAAGATAAGGTCCACACAGTATTATCTGCCAGACTAAAAAACATTAAGGATATGTTCGGACAAATCCCGGACACCTTAGAAGATGTTTGGATTGACGTTGCCTTGAATAATATCGAAGAGGCAAAAGAGCGTATCGACAAAGTTCCGGAACAAAATCCATTTACGATTAAGTACGAGACTAAAATACCTGCAACTGAAGATTGGGAAGCAAGTACATTTGTCCTGGATCACGATGAAAAATTGAAGCAGTTATTGATCGGGTGGTAGACACTCCATTAAATAGAGTGAGGTGAGATTTGAAGATGAATCTAGCAAAAGCTGATATAAATCTGGAAACAAAGCTTGTTGGCTCCGTTGAAGGGAATTTTGTTATTCCCTCATATCAACGAGGATATCGATGGGGAAAAGATGAGGTCTATCGTTTGCTCGATGACATTTATACCAACGGTGCAAATAACTACTGTTTACAGCCGGTTGTTGTAAGAAAAAATTTAAACCGATTTGAACTCATCGACGGTCAGCAGAGATTGACAACACTGTTTATCTTATTGAAATACATTCAGAAAGAATTTAAACCTAGGATCAAACTCAATTATTCTTTAAGCTATGAAACTCGAATTAATTCTGAAGCATTTCTAAATTCTGTTGATAAGGAATTAGCAGAAACCAACATTGATTTTTTTCATATATATAACGCATATCGAACAATTAACGGCTGGTTTATTGACCAAAAGGATGATGTCATAGCTGCCGATAAATTGTATGAATATCTTGTAGAACGCGTAAAAATTATCTGGTACGAGGTAGATGAGTCTGAAGATGCTATTGCTCTATTTACCCGCCTTAATATTGGAAAAATACCACTGACAAGCGCAGAACTCGTAAAAGCAATGTTCCTGAGCCGAGATAATAATTCCGAAATGGACAGAGAGAAGCAGGAGGAAATATCTCTGCAATGGGACAATATCGAAAAAGAGCTACACAATAACTCATTATGGTATTTTTTGACAAATCACTCAAACGTAAAATATCAAACACGTATTGACCTGATCTTAGATTTGATTTCGGGTAAACCAGCAGACAACAAAGAAAAATACTACACCTTCTTCTATTTTGACAATTTGAACAAAGAGGAGAACCTAAACGAGATCTGGAAAGAAATCCAGCATACATTTCTAATCCTGAAAGATTGGTATGAGGATCATGAGCTCTACCACAAAATTGGCTATTTGATCGCTTCAAACACAAAATCCTTGCAAGATATTTTTGTGTTATCCAGACGTATAATAGACGGAAAAGGCATTACAAAAAAACAGTTCAAGTCAGAATTGGATGTGTATATAAGAAAGAGCGTTGCACTTAACGGTAATTATTCTGAACTTAGTTATGAAAAAACTGCAGATTACGCAAAAATCAGCAGACTACTTCTTTTGTTTAATGTTGAATCTGTTCGCCAAAATGGTGAACAAACGCATTGGTTTCCGTTTGAAAAATTCAAGTTTCAAAAATCAAGCAAAGTCTCATGGAGCCTAGAGCACATACATGCGCAACAGTCAGAAGGTATGCAAAAGCAAGACGATTGGAAGGAATGGCTTAGATTACATATCCCTTCTATTGTGTCGCTAGGTGATGGGAACAGCGAACTAATCAAGGAGATGGAAACCGCGTGTGCAAAGGAACGTCTGGAGCGCCTGGAATTTGAAGACCTCCAGCAAAAGGTAATACAGAAATTGTCTTCCCAAGGGAACACGGAATACATGCACTCGATTGCAAATTTAGCTTTGCTTAACATGAGCGATAACGCAGCTCTCAATAATTCCACTTTTGATGTCAAACGAAATGCGATTATTGAAATGGACAAGAAAGGTCAATTTATCCCATTTTGCACAAAGATGGTTTTCTTGAAATACTACACACCCTCTACAAGCAATCAGTTGCATTTTTGGGGACAGCCAGACAGAATCGCATACATTAAGGCGATCAACAGTACACTTAAAAACTACCTGCCCGAAGAAATCTCAATAGAAAAGGAGGCTGAATAATATGGGGACCTCATTTAATTCTTTTATTGACATATTCAACACCGGTTTTAAAGTTGACGAAGAAACCGTCCATCTGAAAAAGATTGCTATCCCAATTATTCAGCGAGACTATGCCCAAGGCCGCATTGACGGTGAAGTCAATCGAATTCGGGCACGTTTTCTAGACTCATTACACCAAGCGATTATTTCTGATCCAATCACCTTGGATTTTGTTTATGGAGACATCAACAGTAATGGTGTTATGACCCCATTGGATGGCCAACAGCGCCTTACGGCACTGTTTCTCCTCCATTGGTACGCTGCAAAAAAAGAAAATATAGACCCATCAGATCATCTTTTTTTGGGGAACTTTAGTTATGAGACAAGGTACAGCGCACGCGATTTCTGCTCTTTTTTAATAAAGTTTAATCCCTCATTAACGAAAATCCTGTCTGAAGAAATTGTTGATCAGGCATGGTTCCCGCTTGATTGGAAAAAAGATCCAACAATCAGTTCAATGCTTGTGATGCTTGATGCGATTCAGGTTGAGTTCGCGGATACACAGGGAATTTGGGATAGACTAAAGAATAACGCTATTACTTTCTACTTTCTGCCGATCAAAGACATGGGTCTCACTGATGAATTGTACATCAAGATGAACTCGCGCGGGAAACCACTAACGCAATTCGAACACTTCAAAGCTGAATTAGAACGTGAACTTCGGAAGATTGATGAACCTACGGCAAAACGGATCATTAAAAAGATAGATCTTGATTGGACCGATATGCTATGGCGTTATCGTGGCAATGATAATGTAATTGATGATGAGTTCCTGCGCTATTTTAAGTTCATTTGTGACATTATTTGTTATCAGAACGGCGGGACCACACAAGGCAAGAGCAATGATGAATTTGACCTCTTGAAAGAATATTTTTCCGGGCAAAACAAAAATGTGTTGGCAAATATCCAAACGCTTGAGGAGTATTTTGATTGTTGGAGCAAGCTCAATGGGGATAATACTCCTGATAAATTTTTGGAACGTAATATTTCGCACGATCATCAGGCTGGAAAGATAAAAATTGAGAAAAGGTATGCTGTAAATATTTTTAATGACTGTGTGCGCACTTACGGCGACATAACTGGCAATGGTAACAGAGTGTTTCCATTGAATAGGATTGTCCTTTTGTACGCAGTCATCTCTTTTCTGTTAAACAAGGATACGATAACTGATAGTGATTTTTCAAGAAGGTTGAGAATCGTAAACAACTTGATTCAAAATTCCGAAGATGAGATCAGCGACAGTGAATTCAGAACAAGCGGAAATAGAATGCCAGCTATTTTGAAGCAGGTTGATGCCATCATAAGAACCGGAAAAATCGATGACAGCATTGAAAAAAACCTGAACCTAAATCAGTTGGCTGAGGAAGCCATCAAGATAACATGGGTCGAAAACAACCCGGATAAGGCTGAAGATCTGTTTGAATTAGAGGACCACGATTTGCTTCAGGGACAGATTGGCATTATTGGCTTGGAACAAACGGATTATTTCAAGCGTTTTCCATCGCTGTTTTCCTGTAAATGGGACCTTGTTGATTGTGCGCTTATGTCCATAGGGAACTACGGTCAAAAAGAGAAAAACGGATGGAGATATCAGTTAGGTTCGAAAAAGAATATGAAGGCGTGGCGAAATCTATTTCACAAGAGCAGTAATGAAGGATTTGATAGAACAAAGGATGTTCTTAAGGAGTTGCTGTCTCATGCTGATTCATTCAGTGATGAATTATTATCAGGAATTATTGACACCTTCATTAACAACTGTGAAGCCAACAACGAATTTGAATGGCGATATTATTACATTAAATATGACCTTTTCAGACCGGGGAATTTCGGGAAATATTGGTGGGATGACATAGGAAATAAGCCATACGAATTTTCCGTTATGTCAACTGAGTCAAAGATTTCTGAAAATACCTATCAGCCCTTCTTAAAGGCGGCTTATAAAAAGAAACTGTCAAAGGACCATTATGGTCAAAGAGCAATTGATGGTGATAATTATATAGTCTGTGTAAATTCTGCCTATGTTGTAAAAACCATAAATTCAGATGCCGAAGTAGAGAAAATGGCTATAGCACAAAATGATCAAGGCATAGATACGGAAGATAGAATACAAAAACTACTTCTTGTGTTGGGGAAATGAGATCAAGTATATGAATAGTCAAACCGATACACTATAAAGAAATTTCATAATACTAAGCAAGCCAGAACAAATTGAGGAATGAAGGGATTCTATTATGCCTAGGACAATAACATATTACTATCCAGATGAAAACAATCCATCCGCAATAAAGGTATTTCAAGATCGTAGCAGTCAGATTCGTGGGTTCTATTTCAAACGAGATTATTTGAAGGACGTAGCAAAGGAAGACTACGCAACAAATTACGCAGTCTACTTTCTCTTCAGTGATGAAGCGGACACAAATGGGTTCAAGACAATTTACATTGGTCAATCGAAACTTGGCGCAGGGAGAATTGGAAACCATGATAAAAATAAGGACTTTTGGACGTACTGCATCATGTTTGTGAGCGACAATAATATTTTCGATGCGAATGTCATTGACTACATGGAGTTCCATTTTATCAACCTATTAAAAAAGTCCAGCTTATATACTCTGGATAACACCGAACCGCGAAATAAAGAGCCAAACTTAAGTTCATTTGATAAGACAACTTATCAGACATACATACAGCAAATTGAGTTTCTTCTTAAGGCTGAAGGTATCAATTTCATAGAACGAGAAAAGAAACCTAGTGTTAAATACTACTTGCCCAAGAGTAAGAATTACAATGCAAAGGTTTATTTCCAAGATGGAAATTTTGTAGTCGAAGAAGGATCTATTGTCCATAAACCAAAAGAAGCTCTGAAAAATTGGAGCGATGAAGGAAGGCTCTATCAGCGATTGACCAATGATATTAATTCTCTAATTGATGACAAAAAACTAGAAGACCTGGGCGATACATGCAGAACGCTGGTTAAATTACCTTTTTCTAGCGTTTCATCGGCTGCTGCCTTTATCTCGGGGGCAGCCCAAAATGGATGGATTTTCTTCAATGATATCCAGGAATTAAGGCACGGAGAGTAAATTGGCAAGCAATGCAAGTGTTTATACACTTACGACAATTTGGGGTCCCGATCCCCAAACAGTAATTATAATCTGCTAACGAAAAAATGCAAGGAGGTGGTAATTTGGCTAATGCAATAGTTGCACGCGAAAATGGTGACAATTACCAGAGAATGGTACTTTGGCATCATATAACAAAACTTATCCATGGAGATTCAGATTATAAGAGATTATTTACTGAGCATCCGGAAATTAAAAGTTTCGATGATATTGTAGTTGAGTATAAGCAGCCAGCATACAAGCATGGACATAGATGCATTGGAAAGGAATTTATTCAGACCAAGTTTCATCAGTATGAATCAGATACAATAACTTTAGACAACCTTATGTTGCCTAGCTTTGTGAATTCAACAAAATTTTCTTTTCTACAAAAGTTAAAGTCAGCGTATAAACAACTTGGAGATAATTACAACAAGTGTGCTTTCACATTGTATTCACCGTTTGATGTAGCGCAAGATGATATTCTCTACTCTGCCATTGCAAACATAGATGGATTCATTAACTTAGATAAGATATTTGATGGCTCAGTTAGAACGCCAAGAGCAAAAGCGATTGAGAAAATGAAAAAGCATCTTCAAGTTGATAATGAAGAATTAAAAATGATACTTGGCCAATTTAGATTTTATCGGGGTCCACGATATCCAGAACTCATTGATTCAGTAAACTTGGGGTTGGGTGTCTTATCGTTTGAAAAAATTTCGAATTCATCTGCAATAAATCCTTATGTCAGTTTGGCGAGCAAGTGGTTGTCTGGTGGTATCTCTGAAATAACACCAGAATTCATTTACTCCGAATGTTCCGCTGAAGGTTTAATTGCTAAAAGTAATACTCAAATTTCTAAATTGGCAATTAAAACATTTAGAGCTGGTACAAAATATTTAGTTGAAAACAATATTGAAACTTTAGATCTTTCAGATTCATTTGAGGGTGGAAATTTTCTTTCTTCGTCTTTGTGGCCAGATATAAAAAATAAGATATTTTCTTTTTGTGATCACCATGATGTACTAAATCAATATGAAATATATCTCGAGTGTTCTTTCTCAGTTGGTTTTATTGCAGGAAGAATATTTAATCCAAAATCTGGTTGTTTCATATATCCAGTTCAAAAAACAGCAGATGGTCTGCAATCCTGGAATTATTATAACGGGTCTGAGATTAAACAAATAGAAGACACATTATTATCGGAATTAATTGAAGTGCCAACGCCTGGAACCAATGACTCAATACTTGTTATAAGCATCACTCATGATATCGAATGTGATGTTCAAGAATATTTGAGAGAAGAAGGAGTTGAATATTCAAAATTACTAAAATTCAAACACAAGAAAATTGGTAATTACGCTATTAATGACGGAAGGCAATGTTTGCAAATAGCCGAATATATTGCAAGTCTTTTAAATCGGCGTAGTAGAACCGAGAAGATGGCGCTGACACACATTTTTGTGGCTGCACCAGTGTCACTCTTGTTTTATTTGGGGAAGTATTCTTTGAGTTTTGGCAAATTACAGTTATACGAACATGATTTGCATTGCTCAAAAAACAAAGCATATTGGAAATCGGTTTCATATTTAGGAGGAGAATAAAATGTCATTACCACTTGTTAGTCATTTCAATGATTTTCTTAAAAATGTTAGATTAACAGAAAATCAAGTTATTGAGTTAAAAACAGCGCACGAAACTTTGAGAAGTCGGCTTGAAAATGATGAGGATCTAAAATCAATTATTGTTGGCACATTTTTACAAGGGAGTTATAAGCGATCTACCGCGGTTAAGCCGCGAAACGGAAATAGGTCAGATGTGGACATAATCATAGTAACAAATCTAGATAAAGAATCTGTTACACCTGAAGAAGCACTAGATAATTTCGAAATATTTCTAGAAAAATATTATAGTGGCAAGTATCGTAAACAAGGTAGATCGTGGGGCATTGAAATGAGCCACGTCGATTTGGATGTTGTGCCTACATCAGCACCATCAGAAATCGAGGCTCAGTCTGCTGGTAATCAGTTTATCAAGTCAGATTTTACAGTTGAATCACTTGGATACAATCCTTTCGAGACAGCTGAAACTTCATCAGTCAATAGATTGATATTTGAAGCCTCATCGATGTTTCAAAAATCAGCAGAAAACACTGTATGGAAAGAAGAGCCTTTATACATCCCTGATCGCGAAGCAGAAATATGGGAGAAAACTCATCCTCTTGAGCAGATTCGCTGGACAATCGAAAAAAATAAAAACTGCAACGGGCATTATATAAACGTTGTAAAGGCTTTAAAGTGGTGGCGCAAAATAAAGTTCATTGATGTTAAGCACCCCAAAAGCTATCCCCTTGAACACTTTATCGGTGATTGTTGCCCAGATGGAATACAATCTGTAGCTGAAGGGATAACTTTAACACTTGAGAAAATTGTTTCGCAATATTTTTTCAAACCGTATTTATCTGACAGGGGTGTTCCAGAACATGATGTTTTTGCAAGAGTATCTGACGATGAATATGAAGCATTTTATAAAGATGTAACTGAAGTTGCTGCTATTGCACGCGAGGCGTTTGATTCAACTGATATAAGTTTAGCAGTAAATAAATGGAGGGAGATATTTGGATCCGAATTTCCTGAACCACCAAAGTCTTCTTCAAATTCTTCCTTTACTCCTCGCACTCATGATAGTGGTAATTTGACTGGAGGCAGATTTGCGTAGTGATGGTTCATGAAAAATTATTGAAGGGCAGACGAAGTTTAGATGTTTTTCCCCAGCTCAGTATATTGAAAGATTGGGAATGGATCGAAGATCTTAACATGTGGTGTCTAAGATTTTCTCTCTATCTTGAATTACGCAATCTTGAAAATACTACGTTTTGGGTAGCTTTTGCATCGAACAATTATCCTCATGGAGATGTTTCAATTTACCCCGATTACAAATTAGGAATTAATGAAACGTTTCCGCATCAACTGAATAACGATTTAGACGGGTTAAATCCAATTTGTAAAAGCGGAAAAATATGTTTAGATAGACCTTCGGATAAATTTATTAGCAAAACATTCAATGAATTTGAGAAACTTACTTGGCATGTGGAAAGATTAATTCAATGGATTCATAATGCTGATAACAACAGTCTCATGAAAGAAGGAGACTATTTTGAAGTTCCCGTCACAAATATTTCATCAAAAAATATTCTTGCTTACGATGAAGATTATTTTTCTGTCGAAGTAAGAAAAGATAATGAAGCTCGATATGGTTTCGTTGATATTGCTCAGTATATGGAGACATATTATGTCAAAAAATACAACGACTGCTGTGGCGATTTAGTTTTTGAAATTGCATGGGGAAAACGAATTCATGAGATCATTAATGCATGTGAAAATCAAATTGGTGGATGGATACTTCTTGAAAAGCCAATAGTTATTAACAGATGGCAGTCGCCGAATACATATGGTCAACTTAAAGAAGCATTTAAAACCCAAGGTTCGAGCTTTCGGGAATTTTTCAGTCATCTTTCAAGACGGTTAAGGGATCAAAAACAACACCTATTGTTGATAGGGTACCCAGCATCGCTGATTTTAGGACAGGAACCAGATAGCATTATATGGCAAACAATTCGACTGCCAATACTGTCTAGCGGGAACGGGGTTCCTCCTGGGTTCCGAAATAACGAAATTGGATGGCTACAACAAGATTTAACCTGTCGGTTATCCGGAAATACAAAAATCGAATGGATGAGGTCAGAAAATTGGAATTCAACGAATATTTTAACACGAGGCAAGGTTAACCAAAGTCTATGCAGGATGAGAGTTTTAATCATTGGTGCAGGTAGCCTTGGATCTATTATAGCGGAAATGTTAATTCGTAGTGGCGTTATTAGCCTTACTATAATTGATAATGATATCTTTAAAATCGGAAATATGTCACGTCATATACTTGACATTGAAAGTGTTGGATTTAATAAAGCTGATGAAGTAGCGAAGAAGTTAAATAAATTAAGTCCACACGCAAGAGTCAATGCAATAAATGGGAAATTCAACACAAGTTTCATTGAAAAAACATTGAATTATGATGCCATCTTTGATTGCTCAGGGGAAAACGATGTGCTAGAAATTTTATCCGAAATGTGTACTTCTCAATGGCTTTGTTCAGCATCATTTAGTTTCGAAGTTAAGAATATATTTGTTTATGTTGGGAGATTGAAAAATTTTTCACTGAATGAATATTCGAAGCAATTTTCCAATGTAATGAAAAGTGATTTTTTAGAATTTGATTTTAATAAAATGCCTTGGGAGGGAATTGGTTGTTGGAGTCCTGTATTCCCTGCTACATATGGAGATGTTTCGCTTGCAGCATCAACAATCGTTTCAACTTTCGACCAAAGAGTAAAGGACAATGTAACAAGTGGCGAATATATAT
>JAKPZU010000416.1 GCA_029559915.1 Bacillota bacterium | reverse complement strand
ATTTATTTATTAAAATACCGTTTATATAATTACTCCGTTTTTCTTAATTACTAAATTAGAATCAAGTTCTCGCATCCTGTTAACAATAACCTGACAATACTTCGGGTCTATTTCCATGCCGTAACATTTTCGATTGAGTTGGTGTGCTGCTACCATTGTTGAGCCGCTACCAAAAAATAAATCGACAATCAATCCATTGTTATCGCTATGGTTTTGCATAGCAAATGACGAAAGTTCGACCGGTTTTTGCGTGGGGTGCTTATAATCATTGACACCATCCCTTCCTATTTCCCAAACATCTGAATGTCTTTTACCTGTTAATTGTGAGTTCCCCTTATGCCCTACAATAATAAATTCATGGTTAGGTGAATAACTGTTTTTAAGATCACCTAATCCACCGCCTTTTTTATACCAAACAATACAATTTTTTATATTAAAACAATCAGCCATTTGATTGAACCATATCGGATATAAATCCCACCTCGTACAAACATACGCAGGCGAATTGTCCTTCATTAAAAAAAACAAAATCGGTGCAATATCCAATATTTTATCATCGTTTTTAATCTTGCTAAACTGAGGAGTCTTTTCCCTGAAATTTGATTGGAAATTCATTCCATACGGCGGGTCTGTAAACACCATATCCGCTTTTTTTCCGTTCATTAATTTTGCAACTTGTTCACTATCCGTACTGTCTCCGCAAAGCAAACGATGTTCTCCTATTTCGATTAAATCGCCTAAAACAATGTCAGTTTCTATTTCATCTGGTATTTCGTAATCGTCTTCTTTGGCTTCTTTTTCATCTGCAAATTCAACATCTCCTACTCCCCACGCATCAAGATCAACATTCCATTCACCGAGTAACTCATAATCCCATTCGCTTCCCCAGTGCGCATTGTCTTTTACGATGAATTCCTTCTTTTGTTCTTCTGACAATCCTTCAACTTTTTCGATCCACGCATCTGGTATTTCTTTGTATCCGAGTTTTTTCAGTGCGAAGTATCGTTTATTTCCTCCGAGAATATTGTTATCTTCATCGATAACGATTCGACGAATTTCCATCATGCGTTCAAATTCCTGTATCGATTTTGCAATCTTCTTTATTTGCTCATCGCCTTTTGATTTAAAAGGATTTTTCTCCAACGGCTTCAAATCAGAAACTTTCATACTCTTTATA
>JAKPZU010000414.1 GCA_029559915.1 Bacillota bacterium | reverse complement strand
GTTATCTTCACCTGTACGATTATGAAGGTAACGGGATATTGGTTCTTGCGGAGCGAGCCCTTCCAGCCAGTTTTCATAATCTTGGTGAAGGCCCGGTTCGTCATCATTTATAAACACGGAGGCGGTTATGTGCATGGCATTGACCAGAAATATTTTGTTTCATATTATTTTCTAATGATATTAAATTATTATATTCGTCAAAATCGTTAGATTTTAAATCAATACGGTTAAACAAATTTATCTCTCTTAAGCTACCCTTTAAATCCTGAAAAATTCCTTTAATCGTATAAACCCACTTCCCGTTTTTTGTTTTGTTGATAAAAACACCATATCTTTTCCCATCAGCATCTTTCCCGGCAAAGACCAATTGTAGGAGCGTTCTTTTTTGCTTAAAGGTCATTTTTGAGAGGTGTTTATAGGATCGAAGAATATCTTGCTTTAAACGGAGCATTAATTTTGTTTTCATTGATATTGATTCAGCACTGGGCAAGCATTCACATTTTTTCTTATTACAGTCAATTTCTGATTGTAGTTTTTCAATCTGACTATTGTGAGTGGCAATTCGTTCTTTAACGTCATTACTGTTAATGGTGCCCTGTTCAATCTGGTCTATTAATCGTTCCTTTTTATTTTTGGTTGTTTGAAGCTGCCTCTCTGCGTGTACAATACTAGATTTAATATCTTGAATCTCTTTTATATTTGGTATCGCAGCCTTTGCTGCTGCTTCCATAGCTGGCTTATTTCCAATCATGCTAAAAATATCGTCTATAACTGCATTCTCAATTGAAGCTGCTGGTATTGAATTAAAAAAAGTTTTTTTGCATCCACGATTCCTTGGATGTCGATAATATAAAATACCCAAATGATTCGCTTGGCCGAAAATTGCATAGCCACATTTTTCACAAAAAATCATCCTTGCTAATAAATATGGGTGCTTGTTCATTCCATGTGTGTAAGTTCTGTTAGCCTCGGATTTTTCATGTATTTGTTTGATAATCGATTCCGGTAAAAGCCTTGGAATCTGTATTCTAACCGTTTCATCGATATTTAATGGTTTGCTCCTGAATCTCTGTTCCCATGTATCTCCGCACCTGTGTTTTAGAATTTTGTTCAAATTGGGTGTGTTCATGCCATACAGGGTTGCTATATCGTTAATGCTTTCACCTGATAGATATCTTTTCGCTGCATCCTTTATGATAGCTTGTTTTTCAAGGTCTATACCCCATTGTTTTGTCTCTTTATTGTAAGTTCTACCATAGGGCAGTTTCCCTGCAACAGGAATGTCTTGTTTGGCTCTGGCAATCCGGTTTATTATTGATTTGTAAGCCTGTTCAGCGGCAAAGAATTCATTAATCTCTGTTCCCATTCCGAGCATTAAATTATTAAAAGGAACATTCAAGTCCATGTGTCGACCAAGCCAATAAAACTCTATTTGATTCTTCTTTAAGATTTCGAGATATTCTTTACTTTTTTTATTATCTCTCGACCATCGGCTAATGTCGGCAACCATAATAGCATTAAACTTATGTTCCTTTGCATCGCCAATCAATTGTTCTAAAATTTTCCTTTCGTTATCTGGCGTAGCGTGTTCCTGGCCGGAATACCATTTATAAACTTTCCCATTTAATGAATGGATTGTCTGCTCCAGTTGATTCTGCTGAGTCTTTAATGATTCACCTTTCCTTTCTTGTTTTTCGGTTGACACCCTTATTAACGGAGCAAAAATTAAATTGTTCTCTCCCATTTTCTGTCGATCACCTCCCAATAATTTGCATTTGTTCTCATCTATTTTTATTATACCATTGATTTTGACATTCGATTGGTTTCCGCAAAATTTTTTTCAACCAATTTCATTATTGGTAAGAATGTTTTCAACCTCTCTATCCGTAATGCCTAGATATCGCATGGTTATGGCAGGGCTTGCATGATTGTATCTTTTGCATAAAACTTCAAAACCAACTCCGAATATTTTTCGTTGAAAATATCCCCAAGTCTTCCGTAATGAATGTGCACCGTAGTTGCCCTTAATGTTTATTTCCGAAGTCCATTTTTTCAGATACCCATTAACAGTCTGAATGGAAATTGGTCTATTGCCCTTTCTGCTTTTGAATAAATAATCATCATCTTTCAGCTTGCTTTCCATTAGATACTGGATAAGC
>JAKPZU010000409.1 GCA_029559915.1 Bacillota bacterium | reverse complement strand
TATTTTATGCAAGGAATCCTAATATGAGAAACTCGGAAATATTTCGATAGTGAAATAACGACAGAAGGAATAATCCAATAGCAAGCATCAGATAACTGACATGAATAAGATCAAATAGGTTGATTTTACTTATATGTCTCTCTTAATTTTTTAATTAGTTATGACATTTAAGCAACAAATACTCACAAATATCCATTTCAAAGGTTGAATCAATATCCAAAGACCGATCTTTGGGCATTATAAATGCCATCGTCTGGGAAGTTATGAAAGATTTTTCTTTTTTAAGCCAGTTTATGTTCGCAACATATACAGCGCCATTCAGTACATAGAACACTGGCAATTCTTGGCGACGTGCAATCTTATCATTTTTTTCCAAAATACTTTTCATTCTTCCTAATTTATCCAAACGATACATCCAATACGGGTGATTCTCCGCTTCCACTACAGATACGCATGCAGGAACATTTAGTTCAATACATTTTTCTATACATCCATCAATGTCTTCAAACTTCCTCAATGGAGAGGTCGGCTGTATAAGAACGACATAATCATATTGTTCTTTCAAAGCATTGATTGCATGAAGCACAGGTTCGATTCCCGGCGTATCATCCATGGCCAATTCTTCAGGACGAATAAACGGAACGTCACAACCCCATTCTTTGGCTACTTTTATTATTTCTTCATCCTCGGAGGACAAAATAAAACGATCAATATATTTTGATTTTTTTGCTTCTTCAATTGTCCAGGCAATAAGTGGTTTGCCCGCAAGCATTCGAATATTTTTTCTTGGAATTCCCTTACTGCCACCCCGCGCAGGAATGATAGCTAAAATAGATTTCCCTTGAATCATATTTTAAATTTTTCCAATGTATCTTTGTATTTTCCCCATTCACCAATATCAATCCAGGAGTTCTCGCTTACAGGGAAAACACCAATCCGATTTCCATCGCTTTTAAGATCTTCGATGAGCTGCGTAATATGATAAAATTTGTCTTTGGGAATCGTTTTAAGCGCTCTTGAATTGACGACATACATGCCCGTATTGACAAGAAAACTCAAATTAGGTTTCTCTTTAATTTTACAAAGTGTCCCGCCGTTTTCAATCTCGCAGACACCATAAGGAATGTTGTAATTTTTTACCGAAGCAACAATCGTAATTTCATTTTTATGGTCTTTATGAAATTTCATAATTTTCCCGTAATCTTCTTCGATAAGGATATCTGAATTGGATACGAAAAAAGCCCCGGAAATTTTAGACGGCAGGTATTTAAGTCCTCCCGCCGTGCCTAAAGGCTTATCTTCATCAATATAAGTCATTTTGTATTTTGTTTTAAATTCCTCAAAGTACGCTTTAATCATTTTCGATTTGTGATTCAGCGTCACATAGAAATCCTTCATCCCGTATTCATGGAATTTATCCATGATCAATTCGATAATCGGCTTGTCTCCGATGGGAATCAGCGGTTTGGGAAGTATTTTTGTAAAGGGATCAAGGCGTGTGCCCTTTCCCCCGGCCATAATCACGACCGGTACGTTG
>JAKPZU010000388.1 GCA_029559915.1 Bacillota bacterium | reverse complement strand
TCCAATAACATAGAAAGAATAACATTACCTATACTAATATTTTCAAAAGAATCAGAGTATTGGATTTTTTGATTTAAATCAACAGGGGGAGATAACATGAGAAAGTCCTTATTAATATTTCGATAGCTGTTTTTCTTACATTATCTTGTATTCAAGTTTTTTACTTTTACTAAAACTACAAAAAAATAGGAGTAAGCGATGAAATATACCCTGAAGAATGAAGAAATAAAGGAATACAACGAAAGTAAAAGTTACTCATTTCCAAAGTACACCTCGCAGTTAATCAACTTAGCAAACCAAAATGCTCAGGGTACACGACCTCAAGTTGTTGGTCAGATGTCAGAGCTTTTCCAAGAATTTCAGAATTCCGGAGAAGAAATGACTATTGATGGATGGCGGCGATGGTATAAAGAAAGATACCCAGATGCCATCGAAAAAGCAACATCAAAAATTGTTCATCAAGTACAGAATCTTAGTGATACCATACCGATTATCGATAAAGACATGATTAAGCACTGGATTGAAGATTTGGTAATTGACAAAACCTTTGACGGGCTCTACCTTCAGAAGGCGATTCTCGCTTCTCTGGCTAAAAGGAAAGGAGATAAATACCGTCTTGCTTCTGTTGAAGAAGAGGCAAAGGGTATAGATGGTTTTGTTGGAAGCACGCCATACTCAGTAAAACCGAGTACCTATAAAACTATGGGACATCTTTCAGAAATTATTGACGTAAAGAAGGTTTATTATACGAAAAAAAAGGGCAGCCTGATTATTGAAGTGGAGGATTGAATGACTAAAGAGGACATATTGAATCAGTATTATAATATACGTCACTTAAATACACCTAAGCGGATCGGTTGCATGATGGAAATGATTCGCAACCTAAGACCACTAACAAAAGAAGAATGGAAATACTGGTATTTGAAAAACGTACACGACGAAAAATACCTTCTTGCTTTGGCGGAAGAAATGTATCAGTCCATTCCTGAAAGCGACCGTAAAACTTTCCAAATAACATACCAGAAGGGTTACTCTTACTGCCGGGATTATTTACCCGGGGGAATCCCGACCTCACGTTATTACCGCGACCCAAAAGGGGACCGCATCGACGACCCCAATATGATCGAACGATTGGATGCCCTCTTTTCCGATCGAATTGAGAAAGAGAAGGGAATTCAAGAGCCGAACGAAGAGCCGAACGACTTGCTAACACTTAGAAATAGGCTTTTTGGAATCAAAACCGACGCGTAGAGCGTGAAAGGGTTGATCAACATGGATCAAACACAAAACAAAAAAGGCCAAGAAAAAGGCCCGGTTCCGTTTCGAAACGATATCCCGTCCAAGTCCCGCGAATATATTGTAACGTATAAAATTGGAAACAAAAGTTATGATTATCAAATCAAAGCAAATACATCAAAAGAATAGAAGCTATTAGCAAAAAAAGAATTAAAAGTGTAGAATAGTGAGATTTTGGGGGTTATAAAATAGTCCTAA
>JAKPZU010000426.1 GCA_029559915.1 Bacillota bacterium | reverse complement strand
ATTCCTCATATAAAAATTGGGATCAATCAGATCATTTTTTAGAGGTGACTATAAAATTTAAAAATACAAATTCCGCTGTGTTTTATACATTATTAAAAGTTCCAACCCTGAACGCAAACGAAACACATCTATTTGAAGATGCAATGTCAATATCAGACGGAAGTGATAAAAAACATGAAGGTGAAGCAGTATTATATCGCTTGAACAAATAAAAAGGGCAATCCAGAATAAGTTTTCATAACCGACGAGAAGCAAGGCCACGTCAATTGGGCATGATTGCAATAAATATTTCAAGTCAGGAACTAATACCATCCAGGACCAAAAGAAAGCAGCTATTGATCTAATCAGGGCGAACAAAGAAAATAATGTTGAGAACATGGAGATTACGTTAGATCAAACTGCCGGGTTAGACTTTGGTTCGGAAGTTGAAGGTGTCCCAATTAAATGCAAGATTGGGAAAAACGGCCACATGACAATTAATGTTCAATATAAAAATTCATATCAAAAGTTGGACTATCCAAAAAATGAAAAAAACGTAAGTTCAGAAAGGTACTATCCTTCCACCATTGAATTATTTTCTTTGTCATACTGTGCCAGCCGGAGTTTAATGCCCTCGCGAATGAATTTTGACATGGTTGTCTTTTGCAATCCGGCGATCATTTTCAGTCGTTGATAGGTATCGGGTTCAATCAACAAATTAATTGATGTATGAAACGTTCTGTTTCTCATGGTTTGTTCCTCCTTATGACATTATGTTGGTAAATTCAGCGGTAAGATCCATCGCATTACTGGCATGATATATGTTATCAAATGCACAATCATGCACGTAATCCTCTTGTAAAATATCACTGGGCACGTCTGATAGAAAATATGATTCTTCAGTGTCGATATATGAATAGGAATAACTGCATTGATATTTTGACCTCGTTAGAATTAATTCGTTTTTTGCCCTGGTTATTGCTACATAAAGGGTGCGTCTTTCTTCTTCCTCTTCATCTTCCTTACCTATGCTGCGCATATGAGGATATATTCCCGGTTCAGCGCGAATAATATAACAAACAGGAGATTCGATTCCCTTAGCGCTATGAACTGTAAT
>JAKPZU010000312.1 GCA_029559915.1 Bacillota bacterium | reverse complement strand
TGAGTTCCAAGATCAGGAAAAGAGATGATTTCCGGATTGAGGGTTGACATGGTCAGATCATCATTCTCAGGAAGCGGATAAGCAAGTACTTTCACATCCTGATAAAAACCTTCCGGTCCTGGCAGCCGGTTAATAATCTTTTCACCTCCGTCAACACGGATCTCAGTGGTCACCAGATACCTCATTGATTGAGGAGGACTGATCCACGGTCCTCCCGACTGGCTCCATCCCGGTGAATTGAAAAAGCCAATGTTTACTCCTAACCTTTTACCCTCGCTTACAGCATGTACTATCAGCTTCCACCAATCTTCGCTCAGAGTTGATGGCTCGCCGTATGTCATGCCCTCGTTGCCTATATTACCGATCAACGCTTCACCGATCCCTACCCTGGCCATGGCTTCAAGATCCCGTGTTATTCCCTCCTTTGAATGGTTATCACTGATCCAGTACCAGTAAACCCAGGGTTTAACAGAATCAGGGGGAACTGTAAAACCCTCAGCCAGCATATCAGAAGTAACCGGATCGCCCGGAACAGTAGCAGTGCGACATCCTGCCAGCAGTAAAATGATAAAAGCTAAATAGGTTATTATTCGCATTGTTTTGAATTGATATCTGTATTTCGCTCTGAGCTCTGAGCTCTGAGCTTATAAAACCCACCCCAAACCCCTTCCGGGAGGGATTTTAATGACTGCAGACCTGAACTTTTACCCTCTTCTCCCGGTCCCTGAGACAAGTCATCCAAAAGACAATTCAGGGAGGAGTTCTAACGCTTTATGAACTCACTGAGCTGCTTCTGTCCGGAAATATCATTTATTGTCAGTTTATCGAGCTCAATAAATGAACTGTCGGATTTATCAACTATTTTAATATTCCGGCAAAGTCCCGAGAATAAAATCCTGATCAGGCTTTCAACATTATTTTTTATAGGGGTATGGATCCAGGAAAATTCTTCAGGTCCGCTCTGAAGCGATCTTTCGGTGTCAAGACGATATTGCTCCTTTATTTTTCCGGCAAATTCCTGCAGATCGTCACTTGCCATCCATCTCTTCCCTGTGAGAGGGATAACATTCTTATGTTCAAGAATTTCGAAATAATCCCATTCCAGTTTCCTGTTACCGAAAGAGAGAAATTTGGGATTAATATTTGCAACGGATAAAACGTCATTTTCCTCATCGTAACGGAAGCGGAGTTCCTTGCAGTCGATCCCGTATTTTGCTGTAAGAGCTACATTTAAGCTTCCGAAATATTTTATGTTCCTGCCGTTGATCTCTTCCTGTCTGCTAAGGGACCGGGTGAATTTAGTATCTATTTCGAATAAATTGAGTTCAAGGATACTACGGATCTGGGTGATCTGGAAATGTCTGTCCTTCAAATAATTATTTTCTTCCTGCAATTTAAGGTTCTGCTTCAGCAATTCATTATTCTTCTCATCAAGAGCATCAATATTTCCCTGAAACTGTGAAACCCGTACATTGAGATTGATAAGTTGCTGTATCCCGAAAATGATCATACCGGCAGCAAAAACTATCAGTCCCCATAATATAAGTTTATTTGTAAGAAGAAATATTGACAGGATTATTAAAAGAACGACTATAAGGTATTTCCTGTTCTGCTTAAAAATGTTCTGAGTCCTGACCATATCAGATTGGCAAATTCATTAAAATATCTCTGGCTGGGAAATAACGGAAAACAGAAATGTTTACCTGATTTCCTTTCAAATATTCAACAGGGTGAAGATAGTAAGAATTTCACAGTTTCTGGCAGGAAGGGCAATAGTAAACAGCCCCTCCCAGATAGGCTTCTTTGATGATTTTATTGCCGCAAATGACACAGGGATCATTTAGTGTATTCTTTGAAAGTACTGTTTTATAGCCTCCGTTATTTCCGAACAGGTCTTTTTCGGTATCTCTCCCTCCCAGACTTGTCATATTTTTAAGAGTAGTTTTCAGGCTCCTGAACAATTCAGCTCCGGCAGATCCTGTAAGGGTGGATTTCTTGCGTTTCGGATGGATCCTGGCATTGAAGAGGATATCCTGCAAAACTCCGTTGCCCAGTCCGGGTATGCGCTGCTCCGTTGCCAACAGGGCTTTGGCAGAAACATCTTTTGCAGTATTCTTAATTATGCTTTCAAAATAAGCTTCGTCAAATTCGTCCGCCAGCGGCGAAATACTGTTAAGACTCAGACTGTAATATTTATTGTCGAAAACTCCCTTATATGCCCATATTCCACCGTACATAGCAACATTGAAAGAAAGGAAGTCATTATCGCTGAGGGCTATCAGAAGCTGGTATTTATCAGGAATTTTCGAACCGGGTTCATGATATCGCATATTTATACCCTCCCCGACCGTAATGCAGATATTATCACTGCAGACAAGATCAACGAACATACCATGTCCATGTGCCGATATTACCCTTTTACCCTTGAGCAATTTTCCATATTCACCGGGATCGCCGGTGAAAAACGCGAATTTGTGAGGACTAGTGGCAGTAAAGACATCTGTAATTGTTTTGTTGACAAGTGTTGTGCCAGCCTGCCGGCCGACTGTTGCGGATTCGGGGATTTCAATCATTATCAAAGAATTTAGAATCTACGTATTATAATACGTATTATAATACGTTTTTTAATACGTTTTTTAATACGTAGATAATTTGTGCGTAAATAATTGACCTGTCATTTATTATCATGTTCAACCCATATCAGGGCGGACACATCATATCCGATTCTTTTCGCTAATTCGAGATAGTTCTTCCTGATATCTTCCGGAATAGTCTTTTCTCTTGCAAGAATCCAGAGATATTTAGTGTTAGCTCCTGCTACAAGAGCGTACTTATAGTCCTGATCCAGGGCAATAACATTATAGCCGGAGTAAAATGGGCCAAAAAATGATACTTTAAGCATTCCGACATTTGTATCTCCCGCAAATTTTGCCTTCCCTACAGCTTCGGTCCATTTATTTTCAACATAATTATAGCCACGGTTTACGACTTTAATAGTACCATCAGCATTGAGTGAATAATGTGCTGTTGTATTATTCAGGTTCCTTTCAAAACGAAAATCCATCCGGGCTATCTCATACCATTTTCCGAGATATCTTCCCTTATCGAAAGGCTTAACCGGAGTTGCTCCCTTAGGAATTGATGCACAAATATTTAACATAAGAATAACAAATAAGCCCGACATAATTTTTTTCTTCATAGCATATCAGGAAGATTCAATCAGGTTTATCATTTCCTTGTAATGATAAACATTAAAACCGGGTGCAGCTCTCTTTGAAGCAGCTATCATTGCCCTGGCTACATTTTCTGCCTTTACAGGTTTGTATTTTGAAGGAAAAAGAAAAGAGACCGGAGCTGAAATTGCTTTTGTAACTTCTTCTGCAAGGCGGAATTCTTTCCTTTTACCTAACAGCATGGAAGGACGGAAGACGGAAACAGATGCAATGTTCATTTCCCGGATCTTATCTTCCACTTCACCTTTTAGTTTTAAATAAAAATTTTTGCTTGTACTGTCAGCACCCACCGATGAGACAAGCGAAAAAACCGGACATCCCGTTTCTTCACAAAACCGTGCGGCATTAACCGGGATATCATAATCAACTTTATAATAAGCCATGCGATCACCCTTAACTTTTTTCTGAGTTGTTCCAACAGCACAAAAGATTGCATCACTTCCGGCTATGGCTTTCTTAAATGATTCCTTATCGGAAAAATCAATTACTTCAGTCTGTACTGAAGGATTATTGAATTCAACAGGCCGTCGTACGATAACGCGGATTACTTTGTAATTCTTATCGTCAAGGAGCAATTCCAGCAGTTTGCTCCCTATTAGTCCGGTCGATCCTAAAATTGTGGCTGTTTTTTCTTTCATAAAAGTTTTGTTTATTGTTATCAATTTTATATTCTTCTGTCTAATTCCTTATCAATCCACATATTCTGAATTATTTCAATCAATTCTGATGGCAATTCGTTTAACTTTTGAATCTGCCATTCCCTTTCTTTTTTAATATCCTTCTTTGCAAGCTTCACAGCTTTAAGTGCATAAAATGCTCCCCCAAGAGAATGGTCCGCCATATGTGCCGTTGCAACAGTCTGCCCGATTGAACGGGCTATTGCCTTATATACAGGGTTTTCTGCCTCTCTGGCCACCGCATGTGCTCCCAGCGAAGCTTTTATGGCAATACCGGTCGGGATTGCATCATTCTCCCACTGTTTAGCTACATCCAAAGCATATAACAGTCTTTTGTCAATCTCATTCCCAATAAGAAACAATACGCGTTCAGAGCATTCTCCTGCCCACCTGATTAACTTACGATGATTCTCCTTTGTAAGCGGACCTCCGCGGTGTTCCGCAATAAATGGGTATCGTTTTGATTGTTTTGCTGACTTTATCAGATTTCTATCTGCCATTTAAAATGTGTTCTTTATTTTAACTATTTTGTCCTCCCGTGCAAAGGAATAAGTCCTGCTCTTCAAATTGCATAGCTCATAAAGTTGCAGAGCTTTTTGAAGATTCTCTTTTGAACCTGCGGATCCATCACTAAAACCTGCCTGAGCAATACAATCAGCTAAAAGTTCTATATTTTCTATACTGAATTCTTTAAAGCTTATTAAATACTCATTTGACTCTTCAGCGTTCAGTGATAAGAACTTATCCAGATCAAAATTTGTAGCCTCTGACAACATTCCCTTCAGGTCTTCAATTTGTTTTTCAGGAGATATGGCGAAATTCTCTTTACCTCCAAATAGCTTTTGCCGGAAAGAACTTATAATAATCCCGATCTTTTCTATCTCCCTGAGTAAATAATCCTTCTGCTCCATTACATTCTTATTTAAGTTTCATAATTATGAGTACAGTGAGAGCAAAGTAATCATCTGTGGTCAAACAAGGTATCGGCGTGTAAAAAGTCAAAGGGCTGCACAGATTTAAGTAATCAGATGTCTTTAGATCTCAATGTAAGTTTTTAAATCAGTTATTTAACGTGTATTTCATTGGTAGCTTTATACTTTTCAGACAGAAAGGATTAATTTACCATATTTTCGGGATAAGGTGCCATTTCGTCATTTGCATATATTCAATATATCCGGGATGTCTTACAATTTTATATACACCTGTATTACAGACCGTATGCTCCCGTTCCTTTTGAATCCGCACTGAGGTGGAAAAGAATTTATTCTCTTTTTTAGCTGTGAGAAAGATTACCTGACCAGCTATTGTCAGGATTATTCCTGAAACGTATAAGCTCCAGTGAAAATCCGGCGACCATTGATAACGTCCGGAGTCCAGCCCGGAAATTACAAGATATATCAGATAGGAAAAAGCTGATAAACCCAAAATCAATTTATCCCATGATTTTGTTCCTTCCCCGATCCCGGATCGTTCTTTAATAAGTTCCGGGTTGTTTCTGACCGACCAGAAAGTCATCATGGTTGTAAAAATATTCGTCCCGGCAAATATCCAGCCCTGGTAGTAACCAATTCTTCCTGCAACAATAAATAGTACTGCAGAAAAGAAAATTGATGTGATTAAGGCTCTTGTCAGAAATTTTAATTTCATCATAATATAATTATAATTTTAATGGTATGATGGAACCACACATGATTGTAAATTATATTTATTTGTGTTTGTGAGTGTGTTCAATCATGTGGGTTTCATATTGTCGCTATTTTTCAATTTCTATGTCATATTTGTCAAGTAAACCAGAGACAGCATGCAGTGAGAATTTTGCTTTCTTAATATGATTCAATTCGGGATCAATTGAATAATTAAACGATGTTCTGAAATCGGCATTTTCAAGATTTGTGTTAATGAAAGTCGCCCTTTGCAGATCGCAATCATCGAAGAGGGAATTACTCAGATCAGCATCTGTAAAATCGACCTCCGCTATTTTTGAATTTTTAAATTTTGTGTTTTTGAGCTTTAGTTTACAGAACGATGAAAGGTCAAGAGAGCAACCATCAAATTCGAAAGAGATAATTAAATTATCACAATCTTCAAAATGTAATCCCAGCAACTTGCAGTTTATAAATCTGACATCCCGGAAGGATGTCTTATGCAGTCTGGCAAGACCAAAATTGCATGAACTAAATTCACATTCGAGAAACTTTATATCTGACAGATCTGCACCGGAAAAGTCACAATCTGTAAACCTGCAGTTATCATATGCACCTGGTTCAGGCTTCTTCAGATGACTGAAAATCTGTCCATCGGAAAAACTATCATTCATTGAGCAGTCGGCTTTATTATTTTTAAAATATCCTTTTTTGATCTGAACTTGCTGAGATTATTTGGTTTAATCGGGCAAGCTGAGTTTTTTCCTGTTTGGCACTCATGACCCAATTAATTAATGTTCTTCTGTACGAAAGTGATTGCCTTTCAAAAAACTCCCATGCACTAGGGTTTTCTTTAAACATATTTTCATGAGTGTCATTCAGTTTTGGCAGTTTATTTTCAAAACTATAAATTCCTGATTTCAGGTCTTTCCTGTTTTTATAGTCTTCAAGTCCTGATTTAGTCATAAGCCCTTTCCTTTTGAGTTCCTCCACCTTTTTAATATTAACATTACTCCAGTTGCTGGTTGGTTTACGTGGAGTGAAACGTATACAATAGCTCTCTTTATCAATTGATTTACGGATTCCATCAATCCATCCGAAGCAAAGAGCTTCGTCCACTGATTGCGACCAGGTCATATATTGCATCCAAATGCTTTTTCGAAAAGGACTTTGCTGTAACCGGTGGTACACTGGCACCAGGTTTTGGTTTCCAGGCGTTCTACTTCAGCAATCATCGGACAAGGACAAAATGGGAACATCAGAAATAATTCGCCATTGCTGAATGAAAGCCCTGCAGCAATAGCCTTTTCGTTATTACCAAATTCCTCTAAACTGGAAGACGTAGATATCAGTTCTTCAACCAAGGCTAATTTCTCATCCATTCCATAACCACACTGGCAGTTCATCCTGATCTTTTTCACGGTTTCAGCATCGAATTTTTCATCCAGCCGTTTCATAGTATTCTTTACCCAGGACGGATTGTCCTCATGGGGATAGTCAACGATTTGATGGGCTATATCTTCACTGCTTTCGCTTCTGACAGCGTTATAAATAACCTGTTCCTGGATTTTTCTTATATTGAACATATTCTTGTGATTAATTAATTACAAAAAGTCTATATTTCCTTAATATCAAAAGTAAGGAAATCTTTATTTGAAGCCAACGAGTTAAATCATCCATCAATCAGAATCTAAAGAGATCTGATAAGGGTATTTAATGCCTGAGAAATTTCAACAATTTTGTTACAATCGACTATTCCGATGTTGTCTTTTTCAGTATGAGTTATATCCTGATAACTGATATTATCAATTAACCATTTTGAAGAAACTGCAATAGCCGGGACGCCAGCCTGCACAAAGATACTATGGTCACCCTGAGGCCATTGGATATCTTCTGTTATTCCACTAAAATGATTGATTACTTTTTTGGCAACATAAAGTATTTCATCAGGCAAATTATAAAAAGAAAATGCAGTGAGTCCTTCCTTGTATCCGGCGCCATCTATATTAATGTTCAGTAAAATATTGTCGAATTTATTCTTATTTACGGATATGTAATTCTTCTGTCCCGGGGCCGCGTAGTAATCCTCACCGTTAAACGTAACAATTTCAATGAGCTTATTACCTTTATAATCTTTGAGCAGGTCTGATAAAAGCAACAGTACAATGACTCCTGTTGCGTTATCAATTGCCCCCGGAGTACCTTTCTTTGCATCTATATGGGCAGTAACAACTATTTTTGCAGAAGTGTTATTTCCTTTCTTACCAATGACATTGTAGCCTTTTCCTGGTATTCTCCTTGATCTGGAATCCAGAAAAACGATCTTACCAATCCCGGATATAAGTTTTGAGCCTTCTTCTTCTGTCATGTAGACAGAGGGGATATTAAAATCTCCATCAGATTTTAGACTGGCACCATTTTCTTCCCAATCCATTGCTTCGAATTCAACCATTTCGGTTTCCCATTCCTGTAATGAAAGTTCTTTTTGCATGAAGCGGGTGGCCTGTCTGTTGCCATTACTGCCTACACATCGTTCAGTAATATCCTCACATAATAACTTAAGATATTCTTTACACTTAATCATAAGATGGTTATCTGCCATAGGATTGGAATTAAGATTTTTTTGTTTTATTTCAGAATAACTACGGAGTTCGTTTTCATAGCTCCTACCGTAGCACATTCCGGTCCACATGAAAATTTGTCAATGTTAGTACAAATCTTTAATTAGAGCAAGAACCGGGGAAAAGGTGTTATTGTAAAAGCAGAAATATATGCGAAATTTTACCCGTGAACAAGCATGTTAACGGGTGCATTTATTCCTGATTATTTGATCAGGAATCATATCATGTTTTAAATTATATATTTATCGTATAACATGAAATATAAATTGTATTGCAATAAATAAATATTATATTTGCAAAATCAATCTGTATAAATAACTATGCAAACATTAAAATCAAATCCAATGAAGAAAACCTCAACAATATTTCTTCAGGTAGTCGTTGTACTTATTGGGATTGGTGTTCTTGCCCTGATGCTTTGGGAACCCCACATCGAGGGCAGGAATGAAAACGCCACACTTTTTGAGATTTACTTTAAAGATCCCTTCCTGGCGTATGTGTATATTGGATCTATTGCCTTTTTTGTAGCGATCTATCAAGCTTTCAGGTTATTGGGATATATAAGGCAAAATGATTTGTTTTCACAACGTTCAGTGAAGGCCCTGAGCGTTATAAAATACTGTGCAATGATCCTTGTCGCATTTATTCTGGGAGCAGAAGCCTACTTATTTTTAGCTGTTCGTGGGAAGGATGACATTGCAGGAGGCGTAATGATGGGTCTTGTAATGATTTTTATCTTTGTGGTAATGGCCACTGTGGCGGCGGTATTTGAAAGGACTTTGCAGGATGCTGTAAATATCAAGTCTGAGAACGACTTAACTATTTAACGTATGGCAATCGTTATAAACATAGATGTAATGTTGGCGAAGCGGAAGATGAGTGTAACCGAGCTGGCCGGGAAGGTCGGAATCACTATGGCCAACATTTCCGTGCTGAAAAACGGAAAAGCAAAAGCAATTCGTCTCTTAACGCTGGAAGCAATTTGTAAAGCTTTAGATTGTCAGCCGGGTGATTTATTGGAATATAAAAAGTAAGCAATATTCTTACTTTTACTCTCCAATACTCTTCTTTTATTTAAATCTTCCTGCACAAGTATTTTCTTAAAATCACAAGCATTTGGCCCCAAGCCCAACTGAACTATCCGCTTTCGATTCTCAAACTGGTCAGCCATAAAAGGAAATGCCACTTGTGGAATACCTGCTCTTGCTGCTGCTGCCATTGTGCCTGTTCCACCATGATGAACTATTGCCGCTAAACGGGGGAAAAGTGATTCAAAAGGCATTTCGCCAACATATAAGACATCAGAAGTGTTATTTTCAGGCAAATCAGCCCAGCCTCTGGAAACTATCAGGCGTTGATTTGTAGCTTTTGAAACCTACCTTCCGTATCAGCTGTTGGCTTTTTTCTCAGACAGCTTTTAATCTCCATGAAGCAAACATTTGTCTGGCTTTTCGCATTCTTAATAAGTGTCTTAATGTCAAACTTCTTTTGAAATATTTAAACGAGCTCATGTCGGAATATTTTAATGAAGCATATTTACCAGGGTATTCAAGGAGCTCTGCCACTTCCTTTGCATAGGGGATACTGGTATGTCCTTTGGATAATATCATCCACCTGGCAGAAGGGCTTATTGAATAGAAATCTCTACTATAAGTTGATTGTTCCATAAAGAGATTGAAATTTCAGACTGAGTCTACAGCTGACTACTTTTTACCTTTATAATTCTCTTTCATTTTTTTAATCAGCATCTTAGCATTCTCATTATTGGGATTTAGCTTTAGAGATTTTTCATAGTTCTGAATTGAATTTATAGTATCTCCTCTATTCATTAATAATTCTCCCATTGAGTCATAGACATTTGAACTTGCCGGATAAGCCTCAATATTCCTTTTAAACATATTGTAAGCCCTGTCATATTGTTTTAATCCCATAAACGTATAACCTAGCTGATTAAATAAATGTTCCGGAAGAGTTACTTTATAACCAAACTGTCTGCTGCTTTTATCTTTTGGCAATCCGGGTTTTACTGTTTGTTTTTTATATCCGTCACTCGAAGGCGGCTTGTTGCTATTGTGACTGTTACTTTCTAATCGTGCCCTTAAATCTGCAATTTCGACTTTTAGCCCGGAATTTTCCGCTCTCAGCATTTCATTTTCATGGCGCAGGATTTTATTCTCTTTTTCAAGTTTCTCTATTCGTTTGGTCAGTTCTTCGACCTTCTCTATTAAAATCCGTATGGTTAAATCTTTGACCAAAACTTTTTTTGTCAAAAATACTCCCGGAATATAATATAAAAAAAATTTCTACGGCTGAAGTTATACAATGCCAATGGCTCAAATTGTTCATATCCGCTCATTTTGGAAATTTATCTTTCCATGGAGAGCTATTTGAAGAAAATTCTTATGGCCTGTCCAAATATTAAATTGTAGCGTACGTAAAATCTTTGAAAATCCGGAAATTATTAACACCCTCCATCTGGTATTGTTAATAACACCATATTTATTTTGATTTTCCTAATCCATTATCATGAAATCACATTATTTTCTTATTTTGGATCAGCTAAATAATTACATAAAATGTTAATTTTACGCCCATAAAATCATTAATTGAGATGCAAAATGTCGACTCTGGCTTTGACCTTACCATAATTGTACCTGTTTATAATGAAGAGGGTAATCTGGACAGACTGCACGGGGAACTTCTTAAATTCATTAATGATTCACCGAAGAAAACCAGAGTGCTTTTTATCAATGATGGTTCAAGGGATGGGAGCCTAAAAAAAATTAAAGCCATCTGTAAAGATTCAGAATCATTCACATACTGTTCCTTTGACAGGAATTATGGTCTGAGCGCAGCTTTAAAGGCGGGTTTTGATCATTCGGATACACAACTTACAGGATATATCGATGCTGATCTGCAGACTACTCCCGAAGATTTCAAAATGCTTCTTGGTTACATTGATGATTATGACCTTGTGCAGGGTGTAAGACAGGACAGAAAAGATTCCTTTGTAAAAAATGCATCCTCTGCGATTGCCAACAGGATCAGGAGGATGTTCACTCATGACGGGATGGATGATACGGGTTGTCCCCTGAAGATAATCAGGACCGATGTCGCAAAAAAAATCCCGATGTTCAATGGATTGCATCGTTTCCTGCCTGCAATGGTGCTGCTTCAGAACGGAAGAATACTCCAGGTGCCGGTCCGGCATTTCCCGAGGATCGCCGGTAAATCGAACTTCAATCTGTGGAAACGTTTGCTGGGGCCACTGTCAGATTGCTTTGCCTACCTGTGGATGAAGAAGAAATATATCAATTATAAAGTTGAAGAATCCGGAAGCAAATCCTGATCGAAGAAATGAAAACCTGGATAATCTACTCAATCGGATTTCTTGCTCAGATACTGTTTTCAAGCAGGATACTGCTGCAATGGATAATTTCGGAAAAACACAGGAAGGTTCTTACCCCAAACCTTTTCTGGGAGATCAGCCTTGCTGCTTCGGTACTTTTATTCATCTACGGATACCTCCGTGAAGATTTCCCTATCATGCTGGGACAGGTTATCACATATTACATCTATATAAGGAATATCCAGCTGGAGAATGAATGGAAAAAGTTCCCGGGGTGGCTAAGAATTTTTCTTTACCTGTTCCCGTCGATCATACTGGTTTACGGGTATAACAATAACATCATGGATAGAGAAAACCTTTTTAATAAGGAACATATTTCTACGCTTCTGATGATTCTCGGTGTCGTTTCACAGGTATTATTCACCCTCCGGTTCATTTATCAATGGATTTACTCAGAGAAACGGAAAGAATCAATATTGCCATTGGGATTCTGGCTGATGAGCCTTGCAGGGTCCTCGCTTATTTTTATTTATGCTATTTACAGGAAAGACCCTGTTCTTTTCCTGGCACATTTGTCCGGACTTATCGTCTATTCAAGGAACATCTATATTTTGAAGAGGTATGGGGTTTGATCTTAAACAGGTCAGGAAAGAAATTATGCTTTTCATAGTAGCCGGAATTCTGCTTTTTTCCGGTCTTGATAAGATTGAAGTGAATATCATGGAAGCCAGGAATTTCATTTCAGCCCGCGAAATGGTTGTAAATAAAGAGTTCCTGTTAACCACCCTTAATAATGAACCCAGGTATCAGAAACCTCCTCTGCCGACATGGATGACGGCACTTTCAGGTTCAATCTTCAAATTTGATTCCCTGTACGGAATGCGTCTTCCGGTGGTAGCAATAACTTTCCTGCTTCTTTTTGCTTTCTTTTATTTTACAAAACTTATCGGTTTAAATCCGGATCACAGCTTCAATACTTCACTTGTACTCATTACATCATTTTTTATCTTCTTTGCCGGACGGGATAATAACTGGGATATGTATACCCACAGTTTTATGATGATCAGCATCTTTTTCATGTGGAAATTTCTGAGTGAAGATTTACATGAGGTAAGGAATTGCGTTCTCTCAGGATTATTCCTTGGCCTTTCCTTCCTCTGTAAAGGGCCGGTCTCCCTTTACGTTCTGATGCTGCCCTTTATCCTCAGTTATGCTATCGTATATCATTTCTCATTCAGGAAGAAGATACTCCTTCTGCTGGGTATATTTGCAGTGGGCCTGGCAATCGGATCCTCATGGTATATTTATGTTTTTCTAAAGGATCCCGTGAATTTCAGGATTATTACCGGAAAGGAGACTTCGAACTGGACAAGTTATGAACTTAAACCATTTTATTATTACTGGAATTTTTTCATTCAAACCGGATTATGGACCATTCCGTCTGTTACATCTCTGATCTACCCCTATCTCAGAAAAAGAGTAGATAATCCAAAAGAATACCGCTTTGCAGTTCTCTGGACATTATTTTCAGTCCTGTCTCTCTCCATTGTCCCTGAGAAGAAAGCAAGATATCTGCTACCGGTACTTATTCCTCTTGCACTTACGACAGGCTTTTATATTGAATACCTTATAAAGGAATTCAATAAAAATATGGGCAGGAAGGAAACAATCTGGACAGTTTTCAATTTCGGGATACTTATTTTGGTCGGATTTGCATATCCTGCCATAGTAATTTATCTGTTAAAAGATGGAATAAAGGATTTTCTGATTCTCTTTATTTCTTCAACCCTTATCATGTATCTTCTTTCCTGGCTGATGATAAGGGGATTTTTACAAAGGAATTTCAGGAAGGTGTTTTATTCATCTGTCGGAATATTTATGATCATCGTGATTTCAATAATCCCGATGAGAAGTCATCTTTATACGAATCCCGGATTCGCTCCTGCCAGGGAAGTTCAATCATTTGAAAAACGGTATAATATTAAATCATACGCGATCCAGGAGATTGCACCTGAGATCATCTGGAACCTGGGAAAACCGGTTATAATGCTTAAGAAAAAAGATGACAATCTGATCTTACCTTATGAAAACAGGTTCGGGCTGGTTGCCGCAGCTGGTGATTCGTCAGTTATTAGGGATCTCAGGATTAATTTTAAAATTGAAAAGAAATATCTTATTGATATGAATTATGACCTGAAAAATAAAGATCGCCTTAAAAAGGATTATTATATTTTAACAAAATATTAAAGTAACACATTGTGCGGTTGATTATTTTATTGAAATATAAATTGCAGAACTCCTTATGGTTCCCGTTTGTATTTTTTTTATTTTGCCATATTTCGAAGCAGCCTTTATGAAAAGTAATTAATTATGGAAACAAAAAATCTTGTCAAGGTGAATGAAATCGTGATTATTACGGTTTTATTTATTTCAATCCTTATTGCCATTTATCTCAGGTATTTTGTAAGTATTGAATCATATCTCGGATTTGTAAAGGAGGACGGGATCATAGAGTATTTAACTTTCTTTTTCCTCTTGCTGAGCAGCTTTGTTTGCCTGACCAAAGTCATTAAATATATTAATATCAGGGAAGGACTCTGGATCCTCACGTGGTCAATTTTGGCAGGTATGTTCTTTTTCGCAGCAGGTGACGAGATCAGCTGGGGCCAGAGGATCTTCAACATACAGAGCAGTGAGTTTTTCCTGGAGCACAATAAGCAGGCGGAGACAAATATTCATAATCTTGTGATAGGTGGTACAAGTATTAATAAACTCGTTTTCTCACAAATCATGTTTACCGTACTGGCGATCTATTTTCTGTTTTCCAGACTAATGGTCGCAAAGATCAGGTTTGTTCGCGATCTGGTTAACAGATTTCGCATACCTCTTCCCCGGACATTACATATTATTACTATGGTGGTTGCCTTACTGCTAATTCTTACAATTCAGCAGATAAAGGACAGTGAACTTAATGAACTCTCATTTGCCATGATATTCTTTATGATCTTCCTGAATCCAGCGAACATTGATAGTAAAAAGCAGTCTGCGTGCATTGTGGATTCCACCAATTAATGATATAGGGAATCAGAAAAATTTATCTTCATAATCGGTAAAATCCAGTTCAGGAAATGTATCTTAAATACCAGTTGCAGAATTTTCTGATACCATTCTTCAGGCTGGTTTGAGGTGTGAATCCACAATAAGAGTTAATGAGGGTTATATCTGCAAAAGTTTTATCGACGTCACCCTTTTGCATTTCTTTGAATTCAATGATTGCTTTCTTATCCAGACATACCTCAATCTCTGAAATAAGAGAATTTACCGTAACAGGATTATTATTGCCAATATTTAATATCAGGGACGGAGGAGTATTTTTCTGTTCTTTCAGGATACTCATTATCCCGCCGACAATGTCATCAATATAAGTAAAATCTCTCTGAAGCTGCCCCCCGGCATAAACCTGAACAGGTTTATTTTTAATTATAGCTTCGGTGAATTTATAAACTGCCATATCAGGTCGGCCCCAGGGGCCGTAAACAGTGAAGAACCTTAATCCGGTTGCAGGTATTTTGTAAAGATGGGAATAAGTGAATGCCATCAGCTCATTGCTCTTTTTTGTGGCTGCATAAAGGCTGATCGGTGAGTCAACATTATCCCCCTCGCTGAATGGCACCTTAATATTGTTGCCATAGACACTTGAACTGCTGGCATACAAAAGAAACTTAACAGGATATTGTCTGCAGGCTTCAATGATATTATAGAATCCGATTAAATTGCTCCTGATATAAGCATCAGGATTTTCCAGGCTATACCTTACTCCCGCCTGGGCAGCAAGATGAATCACATAATCAAATTCTCCGGTATTGAAAAGATTCAACAAGCCTGCTTTATCTTCAATTGACATCCTGATAAAACGATAATCCGGATATTTTTTGCTTACAATTAATTTCTCCCATTCAACTTGTTTTTGTTCAATGCCAAGTTCGTTCAGCCTGGCATATTTAAGGTTCACATCATAATAATCGTTTATATTATCCAGGCCAGTAACCTCAGCTCCCGTCTGCAGGAGAGCGTTAGTCACATGAAATCCTATGAATCCTGCGGATCCGGTTACCAGATATCTGGACATTGATTTATTTTTAAAAGTAATTTTATCCTCACTAATTTCTGTTCTTCTTAACTGGCATAGCCTCCATCAGTAGTACTGTCTCGCGGAATGATATCATAATTTTGAATGACATTATCAATCGTTGGGTTGAACAAGGATTTATCTGATGGGTTGCCTCTTAGAACCTGACAATCCAGGACAAGGTTACTCTTTCCTGCTGCAAGGTTTATTTTGTGGCCAAACAGCGCTTCCCGCTGACCCTTAACAATGATATCAGTGTGTTGTTCATATATAGAAAATATCTTATCATCATTGGGAACTTTTTCACCCTTGATCTCCTTACGCCAGGTTATATCATATACCTGTTCCATCAGCACAAGCAGTTTAGATAATTCTTCCTGAATAGCCTTTGCGATAATACTCGTGGACTTTTTTTTTATCGCGTTCGATGTTTGATTGATCGTCTTGGTAAATAGAATCAATTGTTTTTGAAAAAGGGGTAATCGTTTCGCTTCTCCACGAGTAACGTTAATTTCATAAAAGGTCTTCTTCGCCGATTTTGTGTAATCAATAAAATCAAGTGTATCAATCTCTTCCTTCAGTTGCTCCAATAAACGGGTACTTGTTTTTACACAATCCCATACAAGAGAGTTATTGGTTGGGTAATGAATATTTGTTTTAACAACGGTAGAATCCTGTGAAACACTTTTCACGTCTTCCAATCCTTCAGTTATGGCAATTTTATTAATCTCAACAAGCACACGGTGAAGCGTGTCCGGGTTAATACGGGAGATGTATTTTTGAAACATCTGAAAACTGTATGGCTCCCGGCCATCAAGTTTTATAAAAGTTGAACAGATCCGGGAATCGTTTTGAGCATATTCCAGTTCCCGGTATTCAAGCCCACGCATTTCCTTGAAAATAGCTGCACGTACAATTTGTTCAACACTGGGGGTATCTTGTCGCCCAAAAGATGAAGCTCTTTCACTGCCGATGATGTCTGATTTCAACATCAAAATGATATCGGGTCTCGATTCCAGAATGGTGTCAATTACGCAAAACTCCGGATTTGTGGACCAATCAGACTTTTCAAATTTCAGAAGTAACTCGTTGAAGATTTTCATGGGTTCATTATCTTTGATTACAAGATACCCAGAACTTTTTTGATATATGTTTGTAACCTCCTGAATTTATTAACAATTTGAGTTTAAAGACAAACACTAATTACATATTCTTCAAATGGGATCTGTGTCTGAAATGCTTTAATATTCTTGAGTTGTTTCTGCTCTGTCATAACATCAAGTACTTTCTTTTTGTAAGTGGTGTCAGAATTACCCAAAAGATGTTCTCCTTTGCTTTCAATGATGTAAACCAATTCCAAGTGATTCTCTATTGTCTTTTTTGCAGCGACAAAGTCAGGTCTGATTTTATTTTGTTGCCAGCCTTGAATTGAGTACCATTTTCTGTTCACTTTATTCCTGAACCACCAAAGTATTTTTTCCTGTTTATCGAGTAGGTCGCCAACTTTTCTTTCAAGCGTATTCATTGCTGTTACTTCAACATCATCGAATAGATAATATTTGTATGTGCTTGGAATTGGGCTTACTGTAATTACGTCCTCTTTTGGAACTTTAAATCCAACATTTTCATCATCTGATACCGCAAGAACAAGATTTTTGGCTTTCAGTTCTTCCAAAAATATTTCTTCTTCCTGCTTTGTCTTTTCATCCTGAAACTTCTTACATAGCTGAGAAACAATATAACTGTAATGTTCCTTTAATTTTCCCTTTCCAATCTTTTCTTCAATTTGCGATAAGTATTTAGTTCCGATAATTCTTGCAAGGAATGGATTTTCAATTAATTCATTTAATCTACGTGTTAAGTAGTCAATATTTATTTCTGCTTTTCCGTTTGTTTGGCTTTGTTCTTCAACAAATGATGCTTTGCTCGAATCATCAAGTGTAATGGCAAATGCTTTTCTTTCTTTTGTCTCGTTGCTTAATGAACTTTCAAGTTTGGTAAGAAATTCATCATTCAATTCCAACTTTGTAAAATCAACTTTGGGTTTTATGTCGCTTTCGTAATTAAATCTTCGTTTCGAACCGTTTTTATCAATCATTAACCAAACTGGCAAATAAAATGAATTCTGAAATTTCTCGCTGAACTCTTTTTTTATCTTTACTGTTTTGCTGGCGTTTATCGCTTCATTATCACGAAATTTTAGTTTAGTAACCAAGTCTTCAAGTCCTTCATTTTTGAATCCGGTTGAAACCCTGTCTAGAATTTCTCTTGTATCGCCTTTTGTGTAATAAACATAGCTTTCGTCCAATTCTTTTACTCCTGATTTTCTTGCAAATGGTTGGCGTAAAATTCTACCCACTAATTGGGTAACTCCTGTATTTGAATTTACATTCGGAATAATTCCCAGAATATAGGCAAATGAAAAGTCCCAACCTTCCCGCAATGCTTCTTTAGTTATGATAAAGCGGACAGGACAATCCTGGGAAAACAGGTTTACGTCTTCAATATCATTTTGCGAACTTGTTTTAATTGCAATTTCATCGGGGTTTACTTCAAGGCTAACCAAATATTCTTTTACGTCAAAGCTGTGAATCCTTCCTTTCCCTCTTTGGTCCTTCCCTGTTGCTTCTACTTGCAACAAGGCAGTTGGACGAATATAAACTCCTGTATCTTTTTGATATTGTTTTGCTGTATCTTCTAATTTTTCCCTATGCTCTTTTATTTCCTTAACCATCGCTTTCCAGTCGTTTTCCTGTTTACTGATGGGTGGGAGAATATGCATATCGAGTTTTACCATTTCCTCTTCTTTGAGTTCAAGCCCTGTAATGGTGACCAAAACATTCATTTCGGCTTTTGGTGTTGCAGAAAAACCAAGTACAAATTCAGGATTTAAACTATCAATAGTTCTTCGGGCATTTTCAGAAAACACTTTGTGAATTTCGTCAATGATTATGAATGGTTTTGAAATGCGAATTGCGTTTCCAAGACTTGTCATTATCAAGGGTTGTCCCGTGCCTAGTGGTGAAATGAAGTCAAGGTTTGGAACTTGCTTTAACAACTGTTCGTGCAGGTCATAGCGATTATCGGCAGGAAAAAAACTGTCATAACCGCCACTGTCCTGAAAAACTTTTAACGCCTCTTTTCCGTTGGTGCGGCTTATTGACTGAATCATAACGAAAAGAACCACTAAGTTTTCTTCAATATCATTGGTTGTCAGACGTTGTCCTTTTTCAAGAACAATGGTACGGTTTCCACTACATTGGTCTAATAACTGGCGTAACGGATTCCCCTTATCCCTGATTTTTTGAACTGTCTGGCTGTAAATGGTTTCGCTGGGTACAATCCAAACCACGAGACCTGTGCGTTTTTGAGCAAAGAGGTTTTGATATTCACGGATAGATTCAACGGCAAGCAAGGTTTTTCCGCCACCTGTCGGGACTTTAATTATCGTTCGTGGATAACTATTGCCCAACCCGTTTGTGCAACGGTCTTTATATTCCAGACTGCTTGTTTGAAAAGTTGTTTGCACCCAATTCAGCGTATGACGCATATTTTCAGGCAAAGCCTGTTTCGCAATGTCAAACGATGTTTTGGTATCACATGCAGTTTGCAAAAACTGCTTGAGTGCATTTACAACTTTTATCTGATATTTTTTTAAATACATATTTCTCTACTTGTTGCGTTGAAACAAATTGTAAGGAATACCAACGTATTCAATTTGATTGTCGGTTAAATATTCTTCATCCAAAAAACAAGATGGAGCATAGACTATCCGTTTCTTGCCCGGTTGCTGTTGCTTTATTTTTTCGGCAAGTGTCAGATTTAATGCAAGGCGGGTAAGTGTTTCGTAATCCTGTTTGTAAACCAAATAAATGACTTGTTTGCCGTACTCGCCAACAAAATAATCCGCTTCATTTATTTTGTCTTCGGCTTCGAGGTTATCACCTGTACACAAGTAATAAACATATTTTGCTAACTGATTGTAAGTTGGCAATTGTCCTGTAAGCATGGTTTCTGCATCAATTGGAATACCGAGGCGATAATATTTAAACCCAGAATCATAGCCGTATTTGTCAATAGCTCGTTTTACTCTTTCACAGGTTATGTCTCTACATATGTTTTTATCGGGTTTGGTTTCAGAATTTTCTGGCATTTGAATAAGTATACAACTTAAAAAACTTTCATTTGATTTATTATGATCAAATAATGCATGCATAGTTGAGCCTGATCCAGCAAAACTATCTAAGACATAATCATATTCTTCAGTTGATACTTTTATAATTCTTTTGATAATCTCAATGGGCTTTGGCGTCTCAAAAGGTGCTGTACCATCAAATAATTCTTTCAGAATATTCTTTCCATCTCTTGTTGTTCCAACTTCTTTTCCGAACCATATTGTTTCAGGAACTCTACCTTTAACATCCTTAAGGTAAATTTTAAATATTAAGCGGGTTTCATCGTCATTAAAAACAATTTGCTTAGAGTCTATCTTTTTTTGCATAGTTTCTTTACTGAACCTCCAACCATTTGAAGGTGGGCTAATAGTCTTTCCAGATGGAGTTGTAATATCATAAATTAAATTAGGACGATATAATGAATTTCTTATATCACCAGTTCTCCAATCACCATTTGGATCATTATCAGGATTTGAATAGTTTTTATTATGTTCTTCTGTTCTTTCTAAGGTTTTAAGACCAAAGAGTTCTGTTTTTTGGTACATTAGAACATGATTGTGATGTAATGAAAACTTTTCAGCATAACCTTTTGCCTGGATACTGTGTTGCCAGATAATATTCGCTAAGAAATTATCTTCACCAAAGATTTCATTCATTAAGTTTCGCAAATTATTCTGTTCATTGTCATCACAAAAGATAAACATTACTCCTTCATCACTAAGTAAGTCCCTTAAAAGCTTGAGTCTTGGAACCATCATACAAAGCCATTTATCATGCCTTGTCAAATCATCCTTGCCAACGACTTTACCTAACCAATCATTTATTAATGGGCTATTTACCTTATCATTGTATGTCCATCCTTCTTCACCAGTATTATAAGGCGGATCTATACAAACACATTTTATTCGACCAGCAAATTGTGGCAAAAGTGCTTTTAATGCAATAAGGTTATCACCCTCAATAATCATATTACCATTTGCTTTTTCGGGCTGGTATTGCAATTCTGGCACTTCGTCCAACGTGTGAAACGGAACAGCCATATGGTGGTTCCAGATAATATTTTTTCCTTTGAATTGGAGTGTTGGCATAGTTCTATTTCGTTAAGTTTTTTATAATCTCTTTTAATTCTTCAATTTTTTCCACTATAATGTTTCCATCTTCAAAATTTTTCAAAACATTAAGCGGTTTTAAATCGCTTCTGTTTTTAGGAACTGGTGTAATACCTAAAAATGCTTCAAAATCTTTTTTAAAACCATGTAGTTTTGAAACTTTACTTTTTACAAAGTCATTGATATACTTATGCTGTTTACCATCTTCGTCAAAATCCATTAAAACAGAATGTGACAAACCAAATTTTGTAAGTAAAACAATATATCTGTGAATATTGTACTTGCCTAAAGCATCCAAACAATATATATGTTTTTCCTTGAGTTCAGGCCATTGTGTATTCATCAAATAATCAATGAAAGCCTTTTCAGATGCACCTTCACAAATTAAAACATGTTTGGCAAAAAACATTGATGCTCTTTCTGTGTCAAGCCAAATTGAGAACTTTATTGATTCTTCCAAAAGTTTGACTTCCTCAGTTTTTTCGTTAATGAGTTTTTTCAATTCTGTTTCGTCTTCAGCAGGAATACCGGCATCTATTTTATTTTGTAAAAATTGACTCAGTTCTGTACAATCAGTGTAAAGCGACTTTAAAGTTGGCTCATCAATTTGAAATAATTCGCTAACTCCATTTTTCTTGTCAATTCTTTTAATTTCAGTTAGTTTACTAATGTTTTTACTTACGAATATTGAAGAATGTGAGGTGCAGAAAACCTGTTGGTTATATTCATTTGCAATCTGCTTTAATCCCATATTCATTAGCTCCTGCTGACATGGATGCAAAAAAGCTTCAGGCTCTTCAAAAAGTATTAAAGTAAAGTCGGGATAAAATTCTTTCTTGTCGCTTTCCTTTTTGTCTTCATCATACTTAGCGGCAAGTTTAATCATTGTATAAATCAAATGTCTTTGCAAACCTTGACCTATATTTTTCATGTCAACCCGCTTTTTGCCGGATTGTAAATTATCATCCTCAATATAATGGTCAATTAGGTTCTTAATTATTAAATCTGTTTTTATGGGGTTTACATCAAATCCAAAAGTGAATTGCCAGGTTTTTAATTCATTATTGATATCTTCTTTTAGGCTATCCATTGAAGTTCCATCAGGTGAGGCTTCGGTTTTGAAGTCCTTGTTAAAACTTTCAAAAGCCTTTCCTAAATCACCAAATGCATCCGATTTTTCGAGAACTTTTTTAAATACAAAATTTATTACTTGTCGAAGTGGTGAAGGTCCAGAAAGTTTAAAAGTGTCGTCAGTTTTTGCTATTTCTGGAATATAAATGATTTTACCTAATTTGGCTTGAGAAACATTTTTTGCTCCATAAAAATTATTCTCTGATATTGAACCATCTTTTGATATGTAGAAAATATTGCTATTGTCTTTACTGACTTTATCTTTATCTGATGATTCAAAATATCTTCTTACTATAAGGATGTTATCGTCTCTCTTATACTCATCTTTTATCTTTTCTTGTTCTTCATTCGTTGTAATAAATGCTAATTCAATCCAACTTTCAGAATCTGTGGTGTCAGAAAGTTTAGGAAAATCAGATTTCTTATCATATTTATATCCTTCATTTTCATAAAAAGCTCTTAAAGCTGTAATAATGTTTGTTTTACCTGAATTATTCTCGCCAACAAAAAGAGTAAAATCTTTACAATCAATAACCTCATGAATTATTGAACGAAAGTTATGTATTGTAATTTTCTGTACTTTCATTTTTTGTCCTTGTCTTTTCTGTATTTCAGTTGTTTCTCGGCAACTTTCAATGCTTCAAGCCCAAAATCTTCGTCTTCCAATTCATATAGTACCTTTTCACTCAAAAAGTCAATGACGAGTTTGTCCGAATTAGCTTTATAAAGGTCAGCCAGTTTTAAAACCAATTCTTTTGAGAATTTTCTCTCTCCACGTTCCATTTTGCTCAATATCGCTACATCAATATCTACTTGCATTGCGGCCTTTCGCAAAGACAATCCTGCTTGTTCTCTCAATTCTCTTAATTTCAGACCTAATGTTGACATTTTTCGTGTTGACTAATTTTGTCAAAGGTAGTATATTTTTTATCCATTGGGTTCCAAAAAATTCAATTATTTATCAACAGTTTATTATCAACGGGCGGGTCGGTAAAAAAAGCATGTGTGTGGCTGCGAAGGGACGGTTGCAGGGAAGGGCAGCCACACTCTTGCTTTAGTGCGGTGGCATTTTCTTTTTCTGTCTTTTTATTGCAGCAATATTCATTTTCCATTCTGTCGTTTTTTTCGGTTTGTTGGTAACGGCCCGGCAATATGGGGAGGTTGTGTTACCCGACGCAGCATCCGGGCACTTATCCCGGTACTTTAGCCAGAAAACTGTCACGGTGCAAGGAGGGTATGGCGCACTTTTTGCAGTCATGGTACAAATTTTATTGAGCATTACGCGTGTCGCGGTACAAGTTTAATCGGAGCCGCAAAGTTATCCCCGGTTACAAAGCTGGTTGGGTACACTGGCGCAGTGTCGCGGTACAAAGTTGATCGAAGCCAGAAAACTGTCAAGGTATATAAGAGCTAAAATTACGTGCAGAGGCGCGTGTCCGGGTGCAACAACCATTACAAAATTATCTTGGGTACAGGAGTAAAAGCAAAAAGCATGACAAACAACTTACCCATATTGTCCGTGTTAGCAACTGGTGTTATTTAGATCTTTTCAAGTTTTGAAATCCAGTCATTAAAATGAGGGCATTTTTTTCTTAGATTAACTAGTGTCATGTCAACAATGATATGACGGATAAAGTCGATGCAGTTTAACTCGCGCATCAGAACATGTAAATTGCCAGTGTATTTTTTTATCAATTCTGTTTCGATCATTTTCCCAGGCA
>JAKPZU010000307.1 GCA_029559915.1 Bacillota bacterium | reverse complement strand
CCCCGATTGGGCCATCGCCTTCGAGGAAGGAAAGGTTAAACATATCTATTTCGTAGCAGAGACAAAAGGGTCCATGTCATCTATGGAACTGCGTAAAATCGAAGAATGTAAAGTTGATTGTGCCAGAAAGTTTTTCGCCGGCATTGCCACGGACCAGGTGAAATACGATGTCGTCAGCGATTACGCAAAGCTGATGAATATTGTGAAGTAAGCACCATTTTTCCGGAATGGCCAAACCTACCTGATTATCAAGCAGGGCACTATGTTTCATCCCTCCCTTTCGGGATTTGTTTTCTTTCGTGAATTACAACCGACTTCCGGCTGGTTGTTATCGCACCCGTGTCAAATTTTCAAAGAACAATTCCTTCTGTCGTGTCAATGCCTTTGCCGTCGAGGATTCAACAATCTTCCCAAGGATGGCATCCGACAAATCCGACAATAAAATTCACCATTCTAGGGGTCCTCATTTATAAAATTTTCGGATGAAGACAATATCAAAATCATTTTCTGAAATATCGGAGCCGTACTTTAGGCGCATATCAGCCATACGCTCCTGTACAAGTCTATCAGCCTCCGCTTCTTCACCATCTTTGTAAGATATAATTATCATACGATCGCCTTCTTCTATCTTGCAAATATGAGTTGCATTTTCTAAGACCTCGATGCGTTTTACTATGCTGTTTTTCATTTGTACGTTCTCCTTTCCAAGACAATCTTTTCGACTGTTTCAAGCCTTTCTTCAATTTCTGATAGTTCCCGATATTTAAGAATGTGTCCTAAAACATCATTGGCCGCCGCACGTCTTACTGATTCACTTTCAGCATTAAGCAGTTTTTCTAAAGTGATTACTGCTTTCATGGAAACATTCATAAGTTTGTGCATTGCTCTATCAAATAATTTTTTTCTTGCCTCAGAAACAGCTTGGCAAAATTCTTCCTGCTGCATCCAAGTGTAGATAGTATTTTTTGAAATACCGGCCTTCTTTGCTGCTCCCTCAACGGTGTCACAACCTATCAAAATGGGGATGGCCTTTAATTGCCTGCTATTCAATGCCATTGCCTACCTCCTCAATCGTCATATTCTGCCTGGTTTCTGTAAGGGGTTCTTCCCGGCAGGAATAACCCACCGGGAAGAGTTGATGGAATCACTTTCTGAATGAAATCCACCTGAAAAGCGCAAATTTTTCTTAAATTCATTTTGACAATGAAAATCGGCAAGGCCGCGACAGCACTGCATTTCTATAAAGGGTATGTTGGTATGGGTATTGGTATTAGTACTGGAAATGGTATAGGTATGAGTAAAGGTAAAGATATTAGTAAAAGTCTTATTTATGTTCATACTATTCTACTCTTTAAGCAAGAAACAACTGAATAATGAAAGCAGTTAGGTTTTGGGGTTCCATCTTCAAACTTTGGTTTTACGGTTCTGACAACGGCTTCAAAAACACCATTTTTAAATATTGATGATGACATTCTATCTTTGCGGCATGGTAAATTATTGTTATTGGCAATTACCCACTGCTCATAATATTTTGATCCGCGCGGCACTTTTTTAAATTGCTTGCCTGTTTTTGTATCAATCAAATTTATTGCCATGAAAAGTTCCGCTCCCATGTATTGGCCTGGCGTGACTATCTGAAAAGTTAAAAACATTTTTAATGAACGAAAATGCGAAGCCCCTTTTTCAATCCGAATACAACAGACTTGATAAATTCCTTCTGGTATAAGAGGTCGTGACTCATCAGCCACAAAGCCGTCGTCCTGGGTACCGGCAATTTTTTGCGCCTCACTTGTTTCACGCACAGGATCTTCCATATTTTGACAATCAAGATTTTCCATGAATCCTACCGTCTATGTCTTTTAGTTTTTATGTCACTCACGCCTTATAATTAACGTGCGCCAGAGCAAAAGAAGATATATTTAGAGTCTTACCGCAGTACCTACGGCCTGTTTCCAGTTCGTGCAATTTTGCGGGAAATTTCTCTAGCCGTTGCCTTTCTCAATAAGCTCATTTGTGACATTTCGACTTTGCTTCTTCCTTGCCGTGCCAAAGCCGGGTTTTTCCCAAAACGAAAAGGGTAAATCAGGCAATCAATTATTGAACATTCCCTGACGGCCTCTTTGCCGCCACCCATGCAGTCCAAACAGAATTGACGCATAACCTTGACAGGAGCTCTTTTGCCCCCAGTCCTGTAGGCATAAAATGGGCAAGGTTTCTTGCTAGCGAAAACAAGGCCGCCAGTGCAGTTTTTAACTTCTAAATCTGAACGCGATTGAACACAATAGTGACAGTAAGCCCGTAACGTCGATGCCGGTGATTTTGGTAATATCATTACTCGGCCTCGCCATATGTTTTTTCAATCCACTTCATTACTACGTTCGGATTGAAGCGCAAATATTTACCGATTTTAACGCGAGGTATTGCATCGCTCCCAGTCTGCATCGTCCTGAAATAAAGCCAGGAAGGTTTTACTTTTAACTTTGCAGCCATCTCATCAATCGTCAGTAAGTCATCATTGCCAGTTACTTCTTTAATTGTGAAAAGTTCCTGTTCACCCATTTTTTCTTAACCTCCATAAGGTTTTATGTAATAAAAAAAGACAGTAAGAAATTTTGATTTTTTGCCTTTTCTTACCGTCTATTATATAGACTTATTTTGATCAGTCTATGCTAACAAGTTGTATTTACTTATTATTATGTTACATATTGAAAGAACTTATCAGGATGTTACATATTGAAAACTTATTTGATCCACGGAGGTATTATATTTTTTTCTAAACATTCCTCTTTTAATAATGTTTTGATTCGGGATAATCCTATCTTGGGTGTTTTCCCATCTTCTTTCATACCAATTCTTTCCTGAATTAGTTTAGCCATTTTGTTTTCTGAAAGTATTTTCTTTGCTGTTGCGGTTTTAAAATCGTTTATTGTATGAACATATGCTTGCCAGACTTGATATTTAAAATTGTTTCGTTTTCCCCTCTTTGCATTTGTTGATTGCTGAGTTCTTCTGATATGCGAATGATAAGATGCCAACAACAGTGATGCATAGATTACCAGGGAATTGATTTCTTTTTCAAAGTTAATTAATATTGAAGAATTGATGTCATCTTTGACAATATCTCTAGGAACGAGCTTAAGCCAACTTTTAATAGTTTCACACCTTCTTGTAATTACTTTCAATTCAGTTTCCTTTACGGTTGAACTATCCTTATTGGAATAATCAATAAATTTATTTCTTTCGTCCTCCGTACGATCATCGTCAACTTCATCCTGTGGAACGGGACCATATAGAAATTCAATATTGGTAAATAAGCAAAAGGTTTCTTCCTTATCATTTTTATCGCCCAGCACTTTTTTTACACAATCGTTAATGTATGTTAGAAGTTCTATTTTTTCCTTTGTCCATTTTTCTATGAATTTTATTGCTTGATTCTCTTTGTCCAGCATTGCCATGCCGCGCAACCTCCCAGGGTTAATAACGGGGCCATCCGTGGAATATGGCCGGGTTTCGAGAGCCACTCCAACCCCTTCGGTGTCGGTCAATGGTTAAAAAAATTGTGACCATTTTGTGACCAAAACACCCAAAAAAGCTGAAAAAGATAATAAATGTATGTAAAAGAAATATCAATATTTCATTATGTTTTTTTACAGTGTTTTACGTAAGTTATTGAAATAACACGCTGAAAATCCGAGTGTCGGCAGTTCAATTCTGCCCTGACCCACCAGTAAAATCAAGGGGTTGCAAGCCGTAAAACCGGTTTGTGACCTCTTTTTTTAGGGCACTGTGATAA
>JAKPZU010000277.1 GCA_029559915.1 Bacillota bacterium | reverse complement strand
CCTCCTGACGAAGACATCAAGAAACTCGAACGGCGCGTAGCTGCCGAAGAAAAACAAATTGAAAAGGCAAGCCCCAAATTGCCTAAAAACAACAACAAACAATAAATCCAGGCAACTTTTAAAGATAGATGTTATGAGTGAGTGGAAGGAATATAAACTTTCAGATATCGTAGAAGTAATTGGAGGTGGAACTCCTAAGACCTCCGTTCCAGAATATTGGAATGGAGATATTCCTTGGCTTTGTGTTGCTGATTTCAATAATGGGAAGAAGTACGTTTTTGAAACAGAAAAAACCATAACCGCAGCAGGCTTAAATAACAGCAGCACAAAACTTATGAATAAAGGCGATATAATAATTTCAGCACGGGGTACTGTTGGTGTAGTGGCAGTTTTAGGCAAGAAAATGACCTTCAATCAATCTTGTTATGGCATAAGAGCAAATTGCGATTTTACCGTAAACGATTATATTTACTATCTACTAAAAGATACAGTTTCAGGTTTTATTCAAATTGCTCACGGTGGTGTATTTGACACTATAACAAGAGATACATTTAAAGAAATTGAAGTTTCTCTGCCATCAATCCCCGAACAAACCGCCATAGCCTCAATTCTTTCCAGTCTCGATGATAAAATAGACCTGCTCCACCGCCAAAACGCCACACTCGAAAAAATGGCCGAAACGCTTTTCCGGCAGTGGTTTGTGGAGCGCCGCCCTGAGCCTGTCGAAGGAGAAGCGAAGGAGGAGTGGGAAGAAGAAACTTTTGAAAAATGGATACATGAAACAGTCGGTGGTGATTGGGGAAAAGAATCAATAAAAGGTGATTTTACTAAAGCTGTTTATTGTCTTAGGGGAACTGATATAGCCGATTTGAATAATGGGTTACCAAATAAGACGCCAATTCGATTCATCAAAGAAAATAAATATCAATCGATTTGCCCAAATGATGGTGATTTGATAATTGAAGTTTCAGGAGGTACAGAGAACCAATCAACAGGTAGAATTTGTTATATAAATAATCAAGTTAAAACTTTATTCAATTATCCTTTGGTATTTTCGAATTTTTGTAGAATGATAAGAATTAAGAAGCCGGAATATTCTTTTTTTGTTTACTGCTACATTCAATATCTCTATAATCAAGATGAATTTTTTAATCTTGAAAATGGTAGTTCAGGTATTAAAAACCTTGATTATAAAACTTTATTATTTGATTTAAAGTATAAAATGCCAGATGAAGATTCTGTGATTAAATTTCACAATCACGTAAAATCTCTATTCCAGAAAGTGAATCAAAATAAAATTCAAATTCGAACTCTCTCCACTCTTCGGGATACCTTGTTACCCAAGTTAATGAGTGGAGAGATAAGGGTATTATAAAAACAAGGAATGGCACGAATGTAAATACAACGCATGCGTTGTCTCTAAAAAAAACCAATATGACAGACAAATTTCAAAATAAATACCGTATATCATCTGCCCGTGCTCCTTTCTGGGATTACGGATGCACTGCGGCGTATTTTGTAACGATATGCACACAGGACAGAAAATGTTATTTTGGCGATGTGGTTGATGGAAAAATGAATTTGTCGGGCATTGGTATTATTGCCGATGTGTTATGGCACGAAATAAAAAACCATACACAAAACGTTGAATTGGGACAATTTGTGGTGATGCCCAATCATATACACGGAATATTGATTATAAACAATGA
>JAKPZU010000425.1 GCA_029559915.1 Bacillota bacterium | reverse complement strand
AAATGCGGGCGAAAACCATTTGGTAGAAATACCGATAGGCCTGTGCCGAACAGGACTTTTGCGATGGCAAACATGGCAAACGTGTTTATTGGCGAAAGAATAGCACGTAATCCTAAAGGACTATGGGATTCCAGCCCTCGCAAGAGGGCTGGTGATAACCCATAAGACAACACAAAATGGATAAATCAACATCAAGGAGGTATACCATGAATTACAAAGAAACCTTAAAAAGCATTGATACTGAAAAAGCCTTAGCTTTGATCGGCATCGAGTTTGAGTCACAGGGAGCCTATGCGAAATTCGCTTGCCCTCAAGCTGATTGTGAAGGTAAGGCCGCCATTAAAGAATATGGCGATAAGAAAAATCTTTATTACTGCCCGAAGTGCCAATCAAGCGGCCATATCATTTCCCTAGTAATGAAAATGAAAGGCATTGATTGGAATGCCGCCAATGAAATTTTATCAAAGGCTCATAACAATGCTGCTAAGAGGATCACCGAGGAACTGAATGTCACCTATGAACTTTTCTACAACGATTTTATAAAATCAAAAGGTATCGAAGAAGAGATGTGCAAGTTGCTTGAGATCGGTGTTCCGAAAGGCAAGACTATGTTAGCCGGTAGCGTCGCTTTTGCCGTCAGGGATGCCAAAGGAATGAAAGTTGCCTATTACGGAATTAAAATGAAAGACGGCAAACCGGTTTTTCATAATACTTTCAATCCCGAATTGTACCTTTACAATTTCTGCAACATTGATTTCAGCGAGCCAGTCTATTTTACAACCGACATTTTCCGTTGTGTCTATAATATAGAGAACGGAAGGCAATGTGTCTGCAATTTCGGACTGCCCTATCTTTCTGATGCGCAGCTTGAGCTTTTGCATCAAATAGAGCACATTGTTTTGCTTGTCGATGAACCATTCGTAAAACCGCTGGCAATTCAGATGGCAGAAAATAAAATGAATTACTTTCGGTTTGAATAAACAATAACGGGCTGTCCTATCGCGGATCAGCCCGTTTCTTTTGTCCTGAAAGGAACTTGGCCGAGCGGCACTTGTCAAGACGTATAGCTGAAAGAAACAAATCGCTATCCCATCAAATACGCTTTCTTTCAAAAAGTAATCCTTGATATGGATGCATTGAAGACTTTCCAGTATGTGAGTAGAGATATTATGCCGATCTATATAATATCCCTAGTGAATAATTAGGAAATAGGTTGATTATTGTTTAATATTAAGTTATTAAACTTAAAACCACATTTTTGTTGAGGTGTGTTATGCCGACAGCGGTGTCGGCGTTTGCAGTATTAGCACCGATCCATATAAACAATGTTAACCCAAGAATAAAAAATGATAAGAGATTACTACAACAATGAATTCAGAACTGATCTGGCTATATTTATGCCGGATGCGAGAGTCCCTTATTTCGGGCATAGCTGGGGTTCTGATTGCCGCAATTTAGATAAAATACAAATAGAATCAAGGCCAGCCTTCCTTATTTGTCTGTATTTTACTGTGCTCGTAGACCAAGCAATGTATACACATTATCGCTCGGATTATGAGCGTTTTACGCAACTGACTCAATATCCGAAATTTTGTCATGGCTTGGGGCAATTCCAAAAGAATCCTCGGGAACTTCTGTTTGTTCCAGTTGAAAAAGGAATGGTAGACAAAAGAGCAATAGGGAAAGAACTATCTGCTGGAATGGAGCTATTTGTCGACGAAGCGGTGGATTTTTTTCAAAATTACATGAAACACATAAATCCAGCAGAGTTTTTCGACAAATTAATTTACGACTCCGATGTTCAGATACCACTTCTTATCGTCATGATAAAACCGGAAATGAAAGACGATATCGTTGTTCAGGCGTATGAGGCATTGCGGGCAGCAGTAGAAAAGAAAATCGAAAAGAAGGGTTACCCGAGGCGTTAGGCGGACATAAAATTTGGAGGAGGATAATAATGCAAAAAAAATTTGAAAAAAAAGCAATCAGAAAGCAAATAATAAGAAAAGATGCTTCTGTAGGCACAGCAGAAATGAAGATCGCGAAGGAATATGGACTCCCGGAGGGGTGTATTCGATTGGTATTGCCGAATGGTAAGAAAGCAAGAACAGATAAAATAATTGAAAGTTTTTTAAAAGATTGGAATAAATAGTCCATTAATAAAAATGGAGTTAGAAATTAGTGAACATAACTAATCACATTAGTTATTAACCCGAGAATAGAATAATGACCGCACGTCGTAGAAAACAAAAGTTCAGACTTAGCTATACCGGTGATCTCGACTTTAGGTGTGGTTATAAACGATGTATCGAGCCAGGCGTGGAAATGTCTATACCCCCTATCATTACAGGTCTAGGGTTTCGACCAACACGACTCACCGCCAGTTTTTGGAGAAATCGAACAGGAGGACTCTTTGTTCGATTTAAGAGCAGTTACGGCTACGTTTTTTGTTATGAGGCATTTCTATTAAATAACAAACCAGTTCCCGACAAAGACCTTTCTGAATTTTGTGATTTTATTATGGAGGTTCTTTTAGACTGGGGCGGGACGGATGATCCACCAGACGATAATTTCTACATCTGCGAACCCGAATGCCCAAACTCAGGGCGCCGGACAGGTAGACGCTAACTCAAAAGATCATAATGGTGCTTCAAAAAATATTGCTTTTGCACCATGATAGAGTCCAATCATGGTGCTTAGCGAAATGAATAAAGAAGCACCTGCCCATTAAATCCCCAGTGGTACTTTCTTTCCATTAGTAATCGTTAATTCTGACAACTGCATGCTGTTGTAACTTTGTAACAATTGTCAATGCCACATCTTGATTGGACACTATCATTCAAGTAAAGTTCACGACATTTCATTTCTTCTTCCACAATGTCCGATTTGCTCAAAAAACTATTTCATCATATAATTAAGTTGCTACCCAATCATAATATTATCCGATTTTTTATACACATCCTTATCTTAAAGGGGCAGTCTGCCAATGATGTGTATCTTCGGATAAGCTGATTTGGGTAGCCAGACTGTCCTTTTAAGTTGTTAAAAAACAAAAATATGAAAGGAATTGTTTATCTTAGGGTAAGCAGTGAAGAACAAGTTAAAGGCACATCCTTGGAAAATCAGGATGAGCTTTGCCGCGCCTATTGCAAAAGCAAAGACATTGAAGTCGTCGGCATTTACCGCGAAGAAGGAGCCTCGGCCAAAACCGCCCAACGTGCGGAGTTTTTGCGTGCTATTGAATTCTGCCGGAAAAACAAAGGTAAGATCGGCGCTTTTGTTGTTTATAAAGTGGATCGGTTCGCGAGAAATACCGAAGATCATTTTTATGTCAGAAAAATGCTGATTGATTACGGAGTAACTTTGCATTCCGTAACCGAACCAATTGGCAACAATCCGGCAGAAAAATTTATTGAGACTGTTTTGGCAGGTAGTGCCGAATTTGATAATGCCGTTCGAGCTCAAAGATGCATTGATGGGATGTCTGCGAGATTTAACCAGGGTATCTATCCGTTCAAACCTCCAATTGGCTATTCTTGCCAGTATGCTCGTAAAAAAGGTCTGAAGAAAAACGAACCTGACCAACCGGACAGGCAGATATTTCCCATTCTTCAGGAAGCATTAAAGAAATTTTCTACCGGAATTTATACGCAAGCCAGCATTGTTCAATTACTTGATGAACGGAGATTAAATAAGATTAGGGGGATTGAAACTCTACCGCAATTTGTTAGCAGGATACTGGGAAAACATCTCAAATTTTATGCCGGCATCCTTGTCAATCCATGGACGCATGAAGAAATCAAAGGTTTGCATAAGCCAATGATTACCGAGGAGGAATATTTCAAAATCCAGATGATCTTATCCGGTCGGCCAGGCGATATTAAGAAAATTAAAAAGAATCCGAATTTCCCCCTAAGACGGACTGTGAAATGCGGTATCTGCGGTAGACCCTTAACCGGAAGTTGCTCCAGGGGTAACGGAGGGCAGTATTATTACTACCATTGCTATAATAAGAAGTGCTCCACGTATGGAAAAGTCACCAGCAAAGCCAGACTGGAGAATGATTTTGTCGAATTTCTAAATTCAATTACGCCCAAGAAGGAATTCTTGGCTTCATTCAATTCCACGGTTTTAACCTTGTGGAAAGAAAAAGATTCTCTTTTGAAAGAAGAAGCCCGAAAATATCAAAAACAATTGGAAACTCTGCAGGAGAAAAGAAAAAGAATCTTTGAAATGCGGGAAGACGGATCATACAGTCTGGAAGAGTTCCGGGAACGAAAGGGAGAAACAGATAGCGCCATAATGGCTATAAAAATATCTTTGGATGAAACAAGGATTGATCAATTTGATATTGAAGGCGTGCTGTCATACGCAAACAATTTTATCTGCAATCTAGGAAGGCAATGGCTTGATTTAGCCAATTCTCATTTGCGGTTCCAAAAAATGGTTTTTCCGGACGGAATTCCGTACATCCGCGGGAAAGGTTTTGGAACCTGCCGTTTAGGGCTTATTTATGAATTTAATCAGACTTGCCATCTCAATAAATCCCTCCTGGTGCACTTCACGCTCATCAGTTGGAACCAGATTATGGCAGAATTACGAGAATGGGAGAAAATAAAGCAGGGTTTTAGCCTTGATTTAAAGGAAATTCCCTAATCCCGATTTCCCTTTTATTATATACTGCCAAAACTAAATGAGCAATAGGGAGAGATTTCAACGCCATAATTGGCGTATAATTGGTAAAAAGTACTACCGGCTAACACGGGTGTTTTACCGGGTTAATAAAAAAAGGAGAAGTTGATCTTCTCCTTTAGTGTTTATGGCCCACGACTTTAAAACATTAACGGTAGGGTCATGAAGTTGTCTTGTTGATAAGCTAAACAGATAAGCAGCCGGGCCTTATTAACAAGATTGATTTGTTTTGTTCTCTGGTCATTCTTTTTTACATTTTTGCGTGTTTCCAAAATGCTCTGACTTGTATGTAAACAGCAAAACATCAAACCGTAGTAAGTCAACACATAATGTAAATGCTTCCCATTCCTGTTTTCGTACTCGGCAATCTCCATCCTCAGATTCTTGGCCAGGTTATTATCAACCATGCCCCAGGAAGCTTGTTTGACCATTGGAACAATAATGTTTTCAAAGAGCTCCGCGTAAGGTTGCAAACTATCCCGAAAAAGATCGGGAACCTTGACTATCGATTTACTTTCATTCATGTTCTGACTCCTCCTTTCTTTATTTCGGACAATGATCAATTTGAATGACAAATGAATCATTGTCCTATTTGAAAAGTGGAGCACTCAATTTTAAATCAAATTATTTAATCGGGGGAGTGATTGGAGATACGTTCAATTACATGTTGCAATTTCGCAATCTGTATTTTATCTCCCAGCTTCTGATAATTATCTAAACTTCTTTTATAGAATTCTTCAGCTTTGATTTTACCTTCTTTATCTGTTGCTAGGTATATATCCCCAAGTATTTTACATGATAACGCTATATCACGCGTATTTCCCGCTTTAGTAGCCATTCTTTCAGCATCTTCAGCATATTTTAAAGCTTTAGAATAATTTCCGAGCATGAAATAACAGTGAGAAACAAGAATCCGGTCTTGGCTCGTCTCATCTCCGACCCCAGCTCGATCTGTTAACTTAATACATTTTTCCGCCCATCCTATCGCTTGTAGGTAAAATCCTTTTGCATGTTCCAGCAACTCTTTTTTTATTACTTTTTTTTGTTTAATTATTTCATCTGCCCTTTTTTTATAACTATTGCCGATGTTAAAGTAGGTCGCAGATACACTGTAAAAATCAGACTCTGAACAAGTGAGGACTAAAGAGTTTTCAAAAAAGTCGATGGCTTCTTCATATTTACCTTGTAAATCATAAAGTATGCCTAGGCCATTCTGGACTTTACCTAAAAGGTCGTTGTGCGTTTTGCCTCTGATCAGACTCAATACCAAATAATATGTTTTTTCGGCCAGTTTAATATTATTCTTACGATAATAAAGCCAGGCAAGATTATTATAAGTCAAAGCCAAGTTATAATAATCAGCATGCGCTCCTTTCTTTAAAATCTTTATGGCCAATTGGTATATTTTTAGAGCCTTCCCATAGTCTCCCAACCTTTCATAAGTTCTACCCAACCGGTGAATGGCTACAACCTTTTGATCAACGGTTGTACTATAATTTAAAGCCTGCTCTAAGCTTTTCGCTGCATGATTTAATAGACCTTCATTAAAATGGATATCTCCCTGGAGAATAGCATCTATATATCCATAGAAGTCTTCTTTCTGTTCTTTCGCATAATATACGGGGAGTATATTCAGCCTTAGGTATTCACTTATTGTTTGAGTATCCACATCGATATTGATTTTTCGTGGGGCAATTATCAACCGATATGGACCTTTAATTTTTTGTTGCGCTTCAATGATGTTCTTGCCCATCCGTTCCATCTTAATCATATGGCGACGGATCTGTTTGCCTACACTTTCAAGGCTGTTTTTTTCCCAGAAAGGCAGATG
>JAKPZU010000424.1 GCA_029559915.1 Bacillota bacterium | reverse complement strand
TAGACTAAACCGTCGGGTGAAACGGTCCATGATTCAGCCATGCCTGGTAAAACTTCACCATTTTTTTCTCTGACTAAACCTTCAAAAGTGTTGTTGATAACGTCACCACCATCACTAGCACCATTTAAGCCTGGATCCAATGTTTTTGGATCAGCACCGATGTTCCAGTGCATGATGTCCGGGTCGTAACCATTACAGCCGATTACAGTTAGTACGGCTAAAATAGCTACAAAAGCCAATAATAATTTTTTCATAAATACAAATTTCCTCCTTTAAATTTTTATTTCAAATAATCATAATACTTTAATTATGGTTACTTCAAACCATTGATTTCTTTTACAAAATGACACGCAACATAGTGCAAAGGCTTGATTTCTTCGATTACCGGGTTGACATTAGTACACTTTTCTTGAGCGTATTTACATCTTCCGGCGAAACGGCAGCCAGGTTTAGGATTGATTGGTGAAGTGACTTCACCTTTCAAAATAATTCTTTTTGATTTCTTGTTTGCCTCAGGATCTGGCAAAGGTATTGATGACAATAAACTTTGTGTGTAAGGATGAAAAGGTTCTTGATATAAGTCGTCGCTTGATGCGACTTCCATCATTTTGCCTAAATACATAACACCGATACGGTCTGATATATGTTTGACCATTGATAAATCATGAGCAATAAATAAATATGTCAAACCAAATTGGTCTTGTAAATCCTCAAGCATATTTACCACTTGAGCCTGGATGGATACGTCTAAAGCACTAATCGGTTCGTCACAAATGATTAATTGCGGATCCATTGCCAAAGCTCTGGCGATACCAATTCTTTGACGTTGCCCGCCGCTGAACTCGTGAGGGTATCTAGAAGCATGTTCTTTTTTTAAACCTACAGTTTCTAAAAGATAGAATACTCTTTCTTCAATTGCATCACCACTGAGTAATTTATGTGTCTTGATACCTTCAGAGATAATTTCCGACACAGTCATTCTTGGATTCAGAGAAGTGAATGGATCCTGGAAAATCATTTGAATGTCTCGAGGATTTCTTTTCAGAGACTTTTGCAGTTGTTTGGTTGCGTTTCTTTGTGATGTAATTTCCTTTATTTTAGTTCTGTATTCAGCCTTTAATGCTTCTGTTTTGGCCGTATCTTCCTTTGGGATATCCTTCAGTTTTAGTTTCAGTTCGTCTTTTAAATCTTGAATTGTAAGTTTAAACTCTTCATAGCCGACTGAAATCAGTTTGTTGTCGAAATATACTTCACCACCAGTGTTTTCGTATAAACCGATGATGGTTCTTCCACAAGTGGTTTTTCCGCAACCGCTCTCTCCAACTAATCCGAAAGTTTCTCCCTTATAAATGAAAAAACTGACATCATCAACAGCTTTAAGAGTTTTGGCTATCTTACCCAATATTGTGTGTTTGATATAAAAATGTTTTTTAAGATTTTTAACTTCCAGGAGAACGTGGTTCTTATCCATTATTTAGCGCCTCCTGTTTTTTGAAACCTTCCACATCTGGAGCGTACTCATGTTGGAGCCAGCATGCTGATACTTGTGTCTCGCTTAGCTTAAATAAAGGGGCCGGCTCTTCAATGCAGATTTGCATAGCATATTTACAACGAGGACTGAAAGGACAACCCTTTGGTGGATTCAAGAGATCCGGTGGTGATCCAGCGATTGGAACCAATCTTTTCTTTTGCCCCACGACATCCTTCGGTACCGATTGATGCAAACCTTTAGTGTATGGATGCTTAGGATTATAGAAGATATCGTTTACAGTACCCTTTTCCATAATCATTCCACCATACATGACGATAACTTCTTGACATAATTCTGCTATTACACCCAAATCATGGGTGATGAAGATAATCGTTGTATCAAGTTCTTTCTTTGCTTTTTTCAAAAGGTCAAGAATTTGAGCTTGAATAGTAACGTCCAAAGCGGTAGTCGGTTCATCGGCTATGATAAGTTTTGGTTCACAGACCAGCGCCATAGCTACGAGAGCTCTTTGTCTCATACCTCCAGAGAATTGATGAGGATATTCATTAATTCTAGTTTCCGGTTCCGGGATACCAACTATCTTTAAATAGTGAATAGCCCGTTCTAAAGCTTCGGCTTTATTGTATTTTCTTGTAATGCCATTTTCTATATCTTTTAGCACTTTGTCACGTTTTTGGACGATTTTCGTCAACTTAGCTTCTAAAGATGCCTTTTCTTTATGATTTTTTTTAGCAATACCTTTTTCTATGTCTTTTAATGCTTTTTCATATTCTTTGATTGTTTCGTCCAGTGATTTAGTTTCTTCCAATGCTTTTTCTTTTGTTATATGCATATGACGAAGTATAACTTCTGTCATCTGGTTTTTAATAGTAAATACTGGATTTAGAGAAGTCATCGGATCTTGAAAGATCATTGCAAGTTCTTTGCCTCGGTAATCCTGAATTTCTTTTTCGCTGAGTTTTACCAAATCGACACCGTCAAAGATTATTTCACCTTCAACAATTCTTCCCGGGTCGTCTACCAAGCGCATGATTGATAAACTAGAAACGCTTTTACCACTACCGGATTCGCCTACTATTCCAAGAATACCGCCTTTTTTTAATTCATAGCTAATTCCTCTAACAGCTTGAACTTCACCTAGATGGGTGAAAAAAGATGTTTTAAGGTTTTTGACTTCAAGTATATTATTGCTCATCTTTTTTTACCTATCCCTTTCTCAGTCTTGGATCTAGAGCGTCTCTTAGACCATCGCCAAGGAAATTGAATGCCAACATCATGAAGGCGATTGTGACTGCTGGAATTACAAGTTGATAAGGATATGTTTGCATGAAAGAAGCTCCATCATTTGCTAAGGAACCCAAAGAAGCCCTTGGCGCTGATATACCCAAACCAATGAAACTTAAGAATGCTTCGGTAAATACGGCTGTTGGAATCATCATGGCCAAGGTAACGATGATAGGACCGAGAGCATTCGGTATAAGATGCTTGCTGATGATTTTATAATTTCTAACTCCCATAGTTTTGGCAGCTAAAACGTATTCTTGTTCTTTTAAGCTTAAAACTTGAGCGCGAACTAACCTGGCCATTCCAACCCAATAAACACTTATCAAGGTAATAATAATGGTTCCTAAACCACCTGTGCCAAAGAGTTTATTCAAGACATTAATCTCAAACCAGCTATCTTTCAATACTACCATCAATAAAATGACATATAGAAGCAGGGGTATTGAATTGATGATGTCGACGATTCTCATCATTATAATATCGGTATTTTTGCCGAAGAAACCGGATATACTACCATAAATTACTCCGATAAAGAAGTTAATTACAGCGGCTACAAAGGCAATAACCAATGATATTCCGGTACCGTACATTAAACGAGCTAGCATATCTCTACCGTTTTTATCAGATCCAAGAATAAAAGTTTTATTCCACACTTTACCAATTGGGGTTTTATATTCTACATCTTCGTAAGTGAAGCTGTATCTAATACCTTCAACTCTTTTTAAGGGATCCGTTTGATAAGCGAAATCTACCATAACTACTGCAACTTCAACATTTTCTTCGTCAAATAAGCGGTAAGTATAAGTTTTTGCATCAAAGTCTTTGTCAGCTTCTGCCAAACTGAAGGTTTCCAATAATTTTCCGTCTTCTGAAACCAAGATTAATTGGTTCATTTCACTCAAGAAAACATGAATGTCATCACCTAGCTTATAAACTGTTAGCAGTGGAGGGATATTTTTATAATCTAGATATTGTCGGTTGTACTTATATGGATTGATCATCGGTCCAATTGTCGCGAAAAGAATAACAATTACTACACCTACCAATCCAACAATCGCCAAGTGATTCTTTTTTAATCTCCGCCAAACATCATGCCAGTATGTTAGACTTTTTCTGGTTTGTTCTTTGTCTAATTTCTGTTCACTATCTAAAAATACAAATTTATTTTTATCCATAATCATCACCTACTTCGACAACCTGATTCGAGGGTCGATTACCGAATAGGCGATATCTACCAATAGAACCATGATTATGTAAAATACTGCATAGAATAGCGTAACACCGATTACCAAGGTGTAATCGCGATTACCAATGGATTCAGTGAAATATTCACCAATACCATTTATATAGAAAATCTTTTCAACTACAAAACTACCAGTCATGATGGCAGCAATCATCGGACCAATGTAAGTAATTACCGGAATTAAACTATTTTTAAGCGCATGTTTAAATATAACTTTGGATTCTGATAAGCCATTTGCTCTAGCGGTGCGGATGTAGTCTTGGCGTAAAACTTCCATCATGCTTGATCTGGTCAATCGGGTGACGAATGCCAATGAATAACCGGCCAAGGCAACTACCGGTCCGACATAGGAGATTGGGGTACTCAATCCTCCGACAGGAATCCATTTGACATTTTGAGCGAGTAGAATAAATAAAGACCCAATCACAAAGCTTGGCACGGTTATACCGACGGTTGCGATAATCATTACGCCATAATCGACGGCGGTATTGGATTTCAAAGCTGATATCACACCAAGCGGGATGCCTAAAAAGATGATAAAAATCACGGCTATAAAGCCGATTTTTGCGGTATTTGGAATTCCTGTAGCCAACAATTCATTAACTGAATATGCTGGTTTGCGGAATGACGGACCCAAATCGCCAGTTAGTAGATTTCCCATATAAGTAAAATACTGGTTGATTAACGGTTCATTCAAACCGTATGCCTCTTCTAATCTTTCTCTTGTAGCTTCTGGCAAAGGTTTTTCTCTGGTAAAAGGTCCGCCTGGGATAGCTCTTAACATGAAAAAAACCAAAGTTACCACAATAAATAAAGTCAAGATTGAGAAGAGAGTTTTTTTGATAATATACCGATTCATGAAAATTTCCCCTCTTTTATCGTCCAATCTAGCGCTATATTTCAGTATAGCCCTATTCTTTAGACAAATTATATAGTAATAAAAAATCGATGTCAATAAGGCTAGCCAATAAAAACAAAAAAGAAAAGATAAAAATAAGTAACTCTTAATTATTATATCTAGTTGTGATAAAATATAATTTAGGAGTGAAAAAATGAAATTGAAGTGGTTTACAATCGTACCCATTGTTTTAATAATCGCCAGCATTATCTCATCAATTATCGCATTTAATCAAAATGGAAGACTGAATCAAGGATATTTATATCTTGATAATTTGGATAAAACGACAATTTATGAAGGAGAATACTTTGCTATTATAGGTAATATTGATGAAAAGGCGCACTTTATCGAAGGGCATTCTCTAGAAAATTATTATCTAGTCGCCTTATATGATGTCAATGAGATCCTTCTGGCAGAATATAAAGTCGAAATTAGTTTGAAGGATCAAACTTACAATTCAACGATATTTACTTTTTCATTATCAGAGAATAAGATTGTCATTGATGAAATGAACGATTATTTGTTTAAAGTCAATCTACAAAAAGATTCGACCTATCATCTAGGTTTATCTGAACTTTCAAACCCGGGGAATTTGCACGATATTGACATAGCTTTGGTTCATATTTCCAGTGATGTCTTAAGCTTGAAATCAATCATGGAAAGCGTTGCATATACCACTTTGATTTTTTCAATAGTGTCTGCTTTGACAATTCTAGGAATATACTATATAAAAAAACGATAAGGAGAACTTTATGAAAGATTTCATTGCAACAAAAAAAGCCCCACAAGCAATTGGGCCTTATTCACAAGCAGTTTTAGTTGAGAATACTCTCTATATCTCGGGGCAAACCCCATTAGTTCCTGAGACAATGAAAATTGTAGGACCTGGCGTTAAGGAACAAACAAAACAGTGTTTGAACAATATTTTGGCAATTGCAGAAGCTGCGAGTTTCAAAAAAGAAGATATCGTAAAATGTGGGGTTTTCTTGAAGAACATGAATGATTTCAAGGAAATGAATGGAGTTTATCTTGAGTTTTTCGGCGACCACAAGCCTGCACGGGTAACAGTTGAAGTTTCAAGGCTTCCGCTTGATGCTTTGGTCGAAATTGATGCAATAGCGGTAAAATAATATTATAAATAACGCGATAGTCTGGGTTTTCAGATTATCGCGTTTTTTTATTAAATAGGAAATTGTATTGCCTATTATATTATCATAAAAAATATGTAATAAAAGTTCAAAAGCAATTAATAAAAAGGTATAATTCAAACTATAAAATAATTAGTAGGAATAGTGATAATTACCGGATATTAAACACCCAACAAGCTCAAGCAGTCATCAGAA
>JAKPZU010000246.1 GCA_029559915.1 Bacillota bacterium | reverse complement strand
TCTATGAAAATATGGAGCCCACTCAACTGCAAAATTATATGTCTGAAGATATTGATTATATTGATTCCGAAACTGGCTTAAATGGAGCTAAAAAAGTTGAATTGATAAACAAATATATAGAAATCTGGAAAACCGATCCTGATGCCTTTGCCAAACGCAAAGCCAATACAACTGCCCTCAGAGCAATTCTTTTTCCCGAAAAATTCGGAATTACCGAATAACGAACATTATTCTAATTTAGGTTAATATGAGATTCAAACAGCATCTTGAAGTTATGATGCTGTTTGAATTTTTTTATAGCTAACAACTTTTAATTCAGGTAAAAGAACCCGATGCTTTACAATGAATTTCTTGAGCATATCTTCAAACGCTATTCTGGAAATGTGAAACTGGAATTGAACAGAATGCAGGGTTTGCTAAATGATATGGGTAATCCGGAACGCAAATTAAACGGTTTTCATATTGGGGGAACTAATGGAAAAGGAAGTGTTTGTGCAACCCTGGAAGCTCTTTGTAGAGAAAGTGGATTAAACACTGCCTTAAATACTTCGCCACATTTGATAAACTATAATGAACGCTTCCGGATTAACGGTAAAGAACCTTCTTTTGAAACAATTCTCAATACCTTCCTTCGCTATGAAAATCTGTTTGACAAATGGGAAGCATCTTTCTTTGAAATAACCACTGCTCTTGCTTTTTCAATGTTTAGTGAACACAATGTAGATGTTTCTATTATTGAAGTTGGCTTGGGAGGTCGTTTGGATGCTACCAATCTTTTTATCCCTGATGTTGCCGTAATTACCAATATCGGACTTGATCATATAAAAACCCTGGGAGGAACTTTGGAAATAATTGCCGGGGAAAAAGCGGGTATTATAAAAGAAGGTATCCCTTTGGTTTTAGGAGACATAGAGGAATCTCCCCGCTCTATTATTGAAGCTGTGGCAAAAACAAAAAAAGTTCCTGTTTTTCGCTATAAACGCGATTGGCAGACCTCTATCAGGAATGATAACCTAACAGGTATAAATTTTGACTATAGTT
>JAKPZU010000242.1 GCA_029559915.1 Bacillota bacterium | reverse complement strand
GAAGGCGAAATCTTAAATCCTGAACAGGTTCGTTCGTCAATTGCGACAAGGTTAGGCTTGGAAGATTCGGGTTTACAACATTCCGATAGACATGTTGACGGAGTTGTAGAAATGATGCTGGATGCCACGCAAAACAATGATAAAAGATTGAGTGATGAACGATTATTTGGCTGGCACGCTGCACTTTTTCCAACAGGAAGAAGCGGCATGTATAAAATTGAAGTAGCAAAATGGCGTTCTGGCGATATGCAGGTCGTTTCAGGTGGAATGGGCAGAGAAATTGTTCACTACGAAGCGCCCAAAGCCGAATTGTTAGCACAAGAAATGAAACAGTTTATGGATTGGTTTAATTCAGAATCAAATTTAGATCCGATATTGAAAGCTTCCGTTGCTCACCTGTGGTTTGTAACCCTACACCCATTTGATGATGGAAACGGTCGTATTGCCCGTGCAATTACCGATATGCAACTTTCGAAAGCTGACGGAGTAAACCAACGTTTTTACAGTATGTCCGCTCAAATAAAAAATGAAAGAAAGGCGTATTACAAAATACTAGAACACACCCAAAAAAACGATTTAGATATTACACTGTGGATTATTTGGTTTCTTGAATGCTTGAAGAACGCCATACTTTCTTCTCATACCATCATGGATAAAGTGGTTAAGAAGCATCAGTTTTGGGTAAAAAATGCAGGTCTGATTATAAATGAACGGCAGCAAAAAATGCTCCATAAGTTAATGGATAATTTTGAAGGAAACTTAACTACTTCCAAATGGGCAAAAATAACCAAAACCTCGCAAGACTCAGCTTTAAGAGATATAAGCGATCTGGTAAATAAAGGAATTTTGATTAAAGCAAATTCAGGAGGAAGAAGCACTCATTATGTACTGAAATCCGATGTTTAAACTGTGCTAAATTTGAGTTGATTTTTCAGATAATTTATAACCGACCGAGCAACTTTACGTCATTATTCTGAATATATCCCGGGAGCAGTTCATGTATTCGGTTGATCAGGTGAGATGGGATTTTATTGAGGGTATCTACTAGCCATTCACAGGGGTTGATTCCTTATGGTTTGCATGTACAAAAAGTGTGTCGGGCACTGATCTTTATGGCCATAAATTCAGTTTCAGAAGATTATGCATTTTTTTCTTTAGATGCTCTTTTCTTCCTGGCTCTTTGTAAATAGCCTCATTGTGTTGATTACATTGTCCCTACTTTAGGGCAAAAGCGTCTATATTAAGGCCAGACTTTGCAAATCGATACGTCGTCTTTTCTCGTTTCGTCATGGCTTTTATTATTCTTCCCTGGTATGACTAAAGATGAGATGAAAATAAGATATACTTAGGCGGTTGCTTACAATTTAAATAAGAAATTCCATCCTGTTTGTCCATCAAAAAATTTGATTGCCAGGACATTCAACAAGGAATATTATTACATGTCGCTGGCGGACACCATAATTTATCATGAAAAAAATCCGCATCAGATGGGGCACTTTGCTCCGGAACATTCAAAAATTGAAAAGGAATAAAAATCAAATTTTATTTCATTTCACAATTCGTAACATATTTATATTTCCCCGAGTTATAGGAACCGTCTTCCTCAAGATCATCTACATCATTTAATTTAAGATCGCAGGTATCGAAAGTCTCTATATTGATCAGTTTATAATCGCCGCCTTCATATAAGTATGTCTGAAAGGTGCACTCAAAGCAACCCGCATCCGGGTTTTCACAGGAGGTCCATGACATAACGAGCAAAAAAACAAATAGCTTTTTCATACGATTAATATTTTAGGTGAAAAATAAAAGCCATTTCGGAATGTACACGGG
>JAKPZU010000236.1 GCA_029559915.1 Bacillota bacterium | reverse complement strand
TGCGATAAAATCTGTTTCCCGCTGTTCAAGCTGTTTCTGCCGCTCTTCTTCCCGCAGATTCATATTTACGCCGATATAATGCGCCCGCTCATATTTGCCAAGATTGAGGATTTCAAAAGCTCTAAAATCCTTGCCGTCAGCCTTGAGCTTCCGCTGAATCCCTATCATTCTTTTGCGTGTTGTGTGAATCGCAAACTTGCCAAGATCAGTGCCAATCCACTTGCGCCCCAACTTCTCTGCAACTGCCAAAGTGGTGCCGGAACCGCAGAAAAAGTCAGCAACAATGTCGTTTTCGTTAGTAGTAATATCAATAGTCCTCTCAAGTACTTGTTCAGAATTTTCAGTTGGATAACCTGTTGTGAATGAATATCCCGGAATATCTGTCCAGTTAGTATCAAGTATTTTCAAATTAGTTGGAAGGACAAAGTATTCTAGTCTGTCTAGTTTTTCATTATACCTTAAGCGATTATCCTCTATCATTCTTTCCATAGTTTGTTGACTAAATTTAAAATGTTTACCTGGTGGCGGATTAAAAACTTTTCCAAATAGTTTTCGCTCTCTAGGTTTTCTTTCTCCAGCACTATCATCAGTTCTCCTCCAATATCCCGTCCTTTCTTCCTCCATCAGCGTGCTAATATGTTTAAATTTAGCATCAAAGGATTTAAAATAAATATAAAAACTATCCGTAGCGGTTGGCAAAGATAGCTTTCCTTGATTAGTTACAGCTTTTTTTACACGATTGACTAAGACTTCGCTTTGAAAATATTCTTTTCCAAATATTTCATCTAATATAGTTTTTATATAATGTCCCCAATGATGGTCTATCCGCAAAACAAATATACCATCTGCTGATAACAAATCTTTCATTAAAACAACTCTTTCGTAAATCATTTGAATAAAAGTGTTACCACCATTGCCCCAAGTGTTTCTATAAGCAAATTCCTCCAATGCAGTTAACTTTTTATTGAATTGATCGTTACCAATATGGACATCAATAGAATAATCTAAACCAGCACTAAACGGCGGATCAATATAAATCAGCTTGATACCGCCCGCTTTTTCAATTTCTTCCCGAATCGGGCCGTTTTTCAGCGATGATAAAATCAGCTTGTTGTCGCCCCAGATCAGCTTGTTTGTCCAACCTTTTTGTTGCCTCCCCCGTGAATCAAACATATCAAAAATGCTGGACTGCATCTTTGTGTTTTTTTCGCTTCTCGGCTCATCAACCTGCTCAATAACCTGAAAAGGCAGCACAATATTGGTGACTTCGTTGGTTTTGCCATTCCAGACAAGCTCAACCTCTCTTTTATCATCAAAAAGCATAAACCGGTATTTATCTGGAATCGGTTTGTCCAACTCTATCAGCTTAACTATTTCCCGTTTTTCG
>JAKPZU010000227.1 GCA_029559915.1 Bacillota bacterium | reverse complement strand
GAAGGCGCACGGCTTCGCGCAGTAGGTGTTCGATCGCGGTCGGTTCGAGCAATCCGGCTTGTTGGGCCGCTTGTGCTAAGCCGTCGGAAAGGTTCAGCGTCAACTGCACGGTCGTCATGGCACTCCCCGAAATGTCTTCATCCTGTTCAAAATGGCAAATTTATCATTCGATGACAAGCGTAAAACTACCCTGAATCCCGTAGTACGCGAGGATGGCTGTGACAGAAATCAAGAGTTTTGACACAGTTTCGCACCCTTGCTAAATCAACGGCTTGGTTGTGCCGGAAATCAGAGACAAAACAGGCTCATGAAAATAGTATGCGCGGGTTTCGATCGAAGACCAAAACCCCGACTTGCAGCTTGCCGCCCTCCAGCAAGCGGGGTGCAGGCACATCCATCTTTGTCGACAAGATCATAGGGGCGCATGTCCAGCGCCATGAATTGGCGAAACACCTCAAATCGCCAAGGATGATATATACTGATAATCAATGGTGCTAACTTAATTCAGTAAGTATTTTACTTTATTGAATCTATATCCTTTTGCTACCTACAGCTTAAGGATTATAAGTGACTGATTTTACTTGCCATAAACTAGCACCAACTGTTGATAATTTAGGATTATCTACATGAAAATACAAATTCATAACTTTGGGCCAATTAACTTTTTTGAATCTGATTTAGATAAAGATTTACATTTAGTCGTTGGTGATAACAATATCGGTAAGTCTTATGCCATTACGATTATTTACTTAATACTGAAAAGCCTGATGGAATCAAGGAGTGAGTTTTATTTTTTTCAATTTCTTGAAGAAAATCAAGAAAATTTTAAAATTAAAGCTCCAAGAATTAATTCGGCGGCTAAAGAAGAAATGGATATTAGCGATCAGTTCCGTGAAAATCTGAGAAAAATACTAGAAAGCTATTTTTTAAAAAACTTTCAGCACTATTTTAGCGGCACATTTGATTCAATTGAGTCAGTTACAAGCATTTACACCACAGAAAAGCTCCGTATCGTTCTTAGTTTTAAAAGCACTGAAATTGAAATTGGCACCGAAGAAAATTCATTCAAAATTATAAAAATAGGCTTAAAAAAAACCATTCGATCAAAATGCATAAGTCAGAATAGAAATTATAAGGAAACATCTAATGAAATATTAATCTACAATAATATCAAAGATAATGACTATTTTGGACGAGCATTTTCTACTACAGTTATTTCATTTTACTTGAGCATCATCGAGGAAATTTTAACAAAAATACGTAGTATTCATTACCTACCAGCGTCTCGATCTGGGCTCTATCAAGCGCTAACCGCGTTTGGCCAAATAGTAGCTCAACTCTCTAGGAGCCGCTCATTTGTCACAGAAAAAATAGAACTTCCGGCAATATCAGTTCCTTTGAGCGACTATTTTCTTGAGCTGTCTGAAATAAAGATATTAAGACAGAATTATGAATCTAGCCCAATCAACAAGGTTGCTGAGAACATTGAGACTAATATCCTAAAGGGCAAGGTGGAATTTAACCCAAAAAATAAAAAACTCTTTTATGTTCCAGAAGGCTCTAATTTACGCTTAGACATATCTTCCACCTCGTCAATGGTATCTGAAATTTCCCCAATCGTCTCTTTTATCCGTCACATATTGACGAAACCAATACAGCGACGTAGAGGGATTCGCACGTACAGATCCAGCTTAACAGAATCGCAAACAGCTAAAGCCTTAGTTTTCATTGAGGAACCAGAAGCACATCTTCATCCAGCTAATCAAATTAAGTTGCTGAAAGCTTTTGCAGAGCTCCTAAACTGCAACGTCAAGATCATGATAACCTCACATAGTAACTACATATTTAATAAACTAAACAATCTAATATTGGAAAAAACTATTGATGTGTCAGTCGTTGAGGCAACAATAATGAAACAATCCAATAAAGGAAGTAAAGGAACACATCTTCCAAAAGATGATCTTGGAATTGATGACGAAAACTTTCTTGATGTAGCTGAGCAGCTCTACGATGAAAAAATTAACTTGATAGAAAAACTCAACTTATAGTCTTGCCGATTGAGAACTATACATTTAGTCGCTTGGTTAGGCATAATATTTTGATTTATAAGTATTAATATTGATTTTGTCATAGCTGTGTACAGATCATAATTAGCGAGACTATATGATGCTCAATAAAATAATAGAAGAACCAAACCTTTTCGCTTTGCATCGCTCTGCTTGTGAGGAAAATGGTATCTGTATCAGAGTTTGCGATAAACTACTTGATAATGATGAACTTAGACACGATTTGATAGTAATCCTCAAGGTGGATGCTTACTATTGCAGTAAGCATATGCATAATCCTCCTCCAGCTATCGACTGCTTAGTGGTAGTGAAGTCTGAAGATGCAGCATTCGGACTGACGTTGGTTGAGTTACGTAATGTCTCTTCAGCAAGAGACATCCATCCTAGAAAAATAAGGCCAAAGTTTGACACCACAATTAACGATTTTCTTTCAGTCAAATTCGCAAACATATTCTTATGCAATGACTTTGAAATTTCGCACTTCCAGTTATGGCTTGTGACGAATCCGTACAATTGGCCACCATTGTCAGAAGAGCAGTATTTGAAAAAAGTTAAAGGCACGGTGTTAGATATGTACTTGTCCGATAAACCATATAGATTTAGAAATAAGGTTG
>JAKPZU010000218.1 GCA_029559915.1 Bacillota bacterium | reverse complement strand
TGAGTTTGCAGGTATATCTGAAACAAAAATTAAACAACTAATAGATGAAGGAAAATTACCTCATTTTCAATCTACAAAAAAATATTACATTCCAAGTTGTTTAAAAGACACTTTAGAATTAGTAGAAGCAAAACAAGAACTTTCTCCAGGCTGTATTGTTTTATCAATAGGAAATCATAAAGGTGGAGTATTAAAAACAACTAATACTCAAAATATTAGTGCAACTTTGGCATTTTATGGATATAAAGTTCTTTTGATTGATGCAGATCCACAAGGAAATGCTACAAAAGGATTTGGAATATTCCAGAATCAATATGATTTAGTTAAAAATAATACTATTCAATTAATGTTAAATATAAAAGAAGATCTATCAGATAGTGAATTTGAAAAAAATATTAGAGATTCAATTGTAAATGTAGAAAGACCAGAAATTACTGGAACTTTAGATATTTCATCTTTTGATGGATAATCCGAGAATCCATCCGTCAATACCACCACTAAATTTGGAAATTCTGAATAATAATTTCTCATTTCAACGAAGATTTGTTTAAAGTCAGTACCGCCAGTACTGCGAATCGCTCTAAAAGCATCTTGTAACTCATATTTATCTTTAAATCTAATTGGTGGTGTCGTCTGTGTCGAAAAGAAGGATACGTCACATCTGACATTATTATAATGTTTAATTATTCTCTCAATTTCCCCCAACATCAATGCCAAGTCCTCATTATTCATTGATCCCGACACGTCGACAACAAACCAGATGCTTTTTAAACTCTCTTCATTTTCAATAAATGTAGGTAGTAAAACCTTTCCATAACGTGTATCAACTTTATTAAAAGAATAATCGTAAATATCTTTTATGACATACTTATCAAGAAGATCTTTCCATTTGTGAGAAGTGTATCCGTATTCTGGATTCTCAATGACTCGATTCAACAAACAGTTTATTTGCGTTGAATATCCTGCTAATTGGGCTGATTCAATAATTTTACTAATCTCATCGCCAACAGCGCTGTCTGTAATCCAGCCAGTATGAATATCCAGTGTTTTTTCATTCACGTCACTAGGCAAATCCTTGTAAACCTGCTCAACGGCCTTATCCACTCCGGATTTGATGTAATAATTTGAACTATCGATGCTTACTAATCCTGGACTGTAAAAACCGTAGTATTTCAAAATTTCGTTGACAACAATGTCGCAAGCGATATTGTATCGATGATAATCTTCAAAATTCACCCCGCGTTTAGGATGCCCCAAGATGATATGCAACAACTCGTGCAACAAAACAAACATCGTTTGTTGTAATGATAGCTTCTTCAAAAATTCCTTACTAAAAATGATTTTTCTGCCGTCAGTGGCAGCTGTTTCAATATCACTTACTAATTCGATATCAATCTGTTGCAAAACATAACCCAGGAATGGTTCGGTATTGAATATTTTCAATCTTGATAATTCAATTTTATCCATCAAACTAGACATTTTTTGACACCTCTACCATTTTTTCCATAAGTTGATTGAACGCTTCTATCTCCGATAAACTAAATTCCGCTTCATCTATTTGAAGAAGTTCCTTGAACATTTTCACCGCATAATCAACAGGAATTCTCAAAGAAAACTTGATGATGTTCGTTAGTATTTCTTTATCTGCTTGAAATTTCTTGATCATATTGACTAATGCTTCGGTTACTTGCTGGACATCAGAGACTTTTTTTGGCACTTCGACTACTTCACCATCGATAATTTTCTGAATCAACGGATTTTCATGAGCATTCAACAGTAAATAGGTAAGACTACTTCCAATAACCGAAGTCATAAAAATCTCGTTTTCCTTCACTTCACCGCCTAAATTTTTAAGCATATCGGATAAAATTTCCCAACTTCTTGGCGTTATGATGATATAACTATCTGTATTCAAATCCTTATATGCAAACTTATCCGGATTATTTTTCAAGAAATTGACAATAAACGGATGAATCCCCTTATGTTCGGCCCAAAGCAGCCAATCATCCAAATCCAATACCAGTTCAAAATGTATGAATCTGTTTCTTAAGGCTGTAGGCATATCATAAGCAATCGAATTATCGCTAGATCTGTTGCCAGCCGCCATAATAAAGGTATTATCAGGAATCTCATGCTCGCCTAATTGTCGATCAAGCGCTATCTGATAAGCTGCAGTTTGCAAACTAGTCGGTGCAGCAGTTAATTCGTCGAGGAATAGAATGTTGATTACATCCTCACTATCATTCAAATTAAATAGTTTTGGTTTGAGCCATATAGCGACTTTTTCTTCCATATCAGCCACTGGTATCCCTCTTAAATCCACCGGATTGAACAACAATAGTCTGATGTCTTGAATAAAAACTTGCTTATTCAATTCTTTTTTCAAGTTTCTCGCAATTCTTTTGACAGCTTGACTCTTCCCAATTCCCGGTTGACCTTGAATAAAGACACTTGGAAAAGCTTTAATGCAATTCAATTTCGAGTAGGTGACAAAAGATCTGGTCATTACCTGAATAAACTCTCCTGTCGAGAGCTGTTTTACTTCTTGAACAACAGATTTGTTTTTCATCGATATTCTCCTTCTTTATATTTATTTTTTTCAATATAGTTCTTTCAACATGACGTATGCCTTATTGACGGTGTCAAAGTTGATAATTTCAACTTGATTATCAAGATTTTGATTGTGAAACGTCTTATAAAAATCGGCCTGAGGTTTAACCGAATAAGTCAAATCACCATTGTCAATTAAGTCGCTTTTGGGTGCTGCGGTGATTAGTGTTACCGGAATTCCTTTTCTTATAAATGCTAGGTTGTCGCTAGGAAGAGCGTATCTTAATAACTTAACACTATGCTCGAAAAGCATTTCTGTTATCTTGCTCATTCCTCCACTAGCCACAAGCTCATCACCATATCCAATAATATCGAATAGCAAAGCTTCCTTAATGTTATCTATATGATTTTCGGTATATTCCTTACTACCTCTTCCTCCATCTTCTTCCTTGTCGAAGAAGACTATTTCAATGTTTGGAACATTACCATTGTCCATTAGGTCTTTCGCATATTTAATGAGCATAGCTACCGCACAAGCGTTATCATTAATACCAATACTTGAACCATAAACATCGTAATGCGCTCCGATAACCGTCAACTTATCGTCATTTACCCCTGGATTAACGATAATATTATTGACATCTCCATAGGTTTCCACATTGTACTTTATCTCATAATCATTCAGAATCCTCATCAAAGTTTCAAACCTTGATTCAAGATTTCGATACCGAATAAATGTATTGACAATTTCCTTAACTTCAATATTAGTCACTATAAACCCCCCATACAATTTATTTGGTTATATTTAACCATTTTATTTTAAAACAAAAAAATAAACTAACATAAAAAATCTTAGTTCATTAAATTTATATACGTTTATAAGCCAAACAAGTGATATCTGATTACATGGTTATTTCAAACCACAAAATTCAACCTCTATATATATAATATGCTTGAAACCTTTAAAAGTTTAGTTTTTTTTATAAATATTTTTAATTTTAATTTTTTTGACAAAATTAGTACAGTTTTTGGACTTCTTTAAGCCTTTGCAATAAAGAACACTCTATAACTTCTTAATATAACCTGACTTTTGCAGTTAAACAAGAAAAGTTACGCTACCACACAACAAGTACACAACAATAACCAAAATGACATCTTGGCCAGAAATGGCGGAGATGTTGTTTTTTTCAATAGGATATTGCAAAATAGAAATACTTTAAAAAAATATGAAATATATCTTGTGAATACATGTGAATACTGGTATAATAGATAGTAGGTGGTGATGATATGTATATTCGATTGTCAAAAAACAAACGTAACCTCGATTATCAAGTCTATTTAGTGGAAGGATATCTGGATATAAACAAGAAAAGCAAACAACGAATCTTGCGTAAATATGGGAAACTTCAAGACTTATTAAAAGAGAACAAAAACGCATTAGAAGAATTAAAAGCCTGGGCAAAACAAGAAACTGAACGTCTATTGGAAGAACAGAGCGTTGACATCCATTTTGACTTGAGCCAAATCCAAAATGGGAACCAATATCCACTCAACTATGGATATGTGTTCTTACAATCGATTTATAACGAGCTTCAGATTCCAGAGTTCATTCAACACTACCAAGCAAACACTTCAATTCAATACCCGCTCAACGAGATTTTAGAACTACTCGTTTATTCCCGTGCCTTGAATCCGGCTTCCAAACAGAAAACGTATCATGGGAAAGGCAATTACTTTTTTGAACTTCCTGACTTTTCTTTAGATGATGTGTATCGAAGTTTAAGTCATCTCGCAAAGATGAAAGATGATTTAACCTATCATCTGCATAAACGCATTCAAGAGACCAAAGGAAGAGATTGTACATTGGTGTTTTACGATGTGACGAACTATTATTTCGAATCGGATATCACCGATGGATTTCGAGAGAAATTCGTATCCAAAGAGAATATGGAAACAGGTTTGGTTCAAATGGGTTTATTTATTGATCGGGATGGGATTCCGATTACTTATGAACTGTTTCCTGGGAATACCCATGATTTGATGACTATGAAACCAATTTTGGAGAAGATGAAGGAAAAGTATGGATTAGGAACGATTACCATCGTAGCGGATAAAGGTAATAATACAGGGGATAACCTCTCGTATATTGACGAAAAAGAGGATTTTTATATCATTAGTCAAAAGATTCGCGGGAGTGGAAAGGACTTCATTGCGCTTGTTTTGGATGAAGAGGGGTATGAATGGAGTCAAGATGGATTATTCAAATCAAAGACAATAAAGCGAGAACGCATCGTCAAGCGGAAAGATGAACCGTCTTACACGATTACAGAACACCTACTATGTTTCTGGTCTCAAAAGGAAGAATCATATCAACGAGCTAAGCGAGGTTCTTTAGAGGAACGGATTGAAAAGTATATGGAAAACCCGAGTTTACTCAATGCGAGTAACTCATTTGGGATTAAGAAGTATTTCAAAAAAATAATGGTTGATCAAAAGACCGGTGAAGTGGTCAAAGCAAAAGCAATGTATGAGTTTAATCAAGAAAAATACGAACGTGATTTAGCCTTAGATGGTTATTACTGTATCGTAACCAACGATTTAAAACTACAACCGTTAGATATCATTGAACACTATCATCAATTATCCAAAATTGAAGAGTCCTTTAAAGTCACAAAAAGCGATTTAGAAGGTCGACCAATCTATGTTTGGAAAGAAGATCATATCCGCGGACACTTTCTTACCTGTTATCTTGCTTTACTACTGTACCGTCTTCTTCAACATAAACTAGATAAACTTTACCCGGTTCATCAATTGAAAGAAGCTTTAAATAGTGCAAACGCAGTGAAACTAACTTCCGGTTTTTATCTTCTTCACGATACGGATGAGTTATTTAAGAGGATATGTTCTTCTTGGGGAGTCGATTTAAACCGAGAGACAATGAAGGAAGAAACTTTAGTAAAAAAAATCAATCAAGTCTCAAAGATGTATTCACAATAAAAATAAAACGGACTCGATGGCCATTTTTGGCTCTAAAGTCCGTTTTTTTATAGAAATACTGCAAATGTCAGGACATGGAAATTACTGCTGGAATAATCAAGAATAAGGTCCACCAACCTTTGATTGCAAAGATATTAAAGGTAAAGATACCTAGAGTATTGAGTAAAAATACAGCACCGATAACTATTAAGATAATCCCAAATATTTTCCTGTTTGACGTAGAAAAACCCCCTTATATATGTAAAGATTTTACCTAAAATAAGCAATTTTGTCAAATAATATAGAAAAAATAGACAGCGCATCACGGCGACTGTCTATTTTTTTGAAGGGGGAGTTAAAAAAATTTAATTAGGTTATTATAACTGTTTTCAATCGCTTTCTTTCTTGAAAGGAATGAATCTTCATAATCTTTGTCTTCTACTTCGACACAAGCATAGTATTGATAATCATTATTTTTTAGTTCTTCAATAAATGCTTGCCAATCGATTCTGCCTTCTCCAGTGATTTTTGGTTGCATGTAGCTTAAGAGATAAGTAAATACTCCGTATTCATCGATCTTATCATTGAATAATTTGATATCCTTGAAATGGATGTGGAATATTTTATCTTTAAGTTCTTTAAGAAGTTTTAAATAATCCATTCTTTGTAATAATAAATGTGAAGGATATAACTTAAGCCAAAATATGGTGAAGGTTTTCTCGAAAATTCTTCAGTATTGTCCTCCTTTATGCAATTGATTCAGAGCTTTAGCTTTAAGAGTACCAGCTTTTGTCAATCACTTGATTAAATGCAACTTGATTCTTGGAGCGGTTTTGCTTCAAAAAGTCTTGAAAAACCGTAAGGTAAACAATTGATAGTCATTTTCCTTATATAAGAAAAAGCCAGAAATTCTTTTGAAATTCTGGCTTTTTCTATTATTGAGATGGTTGTTCTTCCATTTCATTCCATTCTATAACTGCGCTATTTCTTCTGATTTTAACTGTGGCTATATTTTGGGCAATCTTGACCTTGAATTCCAATCTTCTAACATCGGATGGAATCAAGGCATCGGCGGTCAATAGATAATGGTCATGCCTCAATTTGGCCATGCCGTAAACAATAAAATGATAAGAGCAAGCGCTCAAGCCTAAATCTAGGTATGACTGAAGATGATTCATTTTGTTTGAACTGTCATAAACATTCAGGCTGTTAAAGGCTCTGAAATACTTATTGGCTTCTTTTTCCATGCCTTCCCAAATCGAACATAAACCGAGAATGAAGTTGCCGTAAGCATCAGGATTTGTCAATCTAATATAATATTGGAATGTCTCTTTTTTGACTAAGTTCTTGAATTCTTCGGGATAGATAAAAAACAGGTTCAACAAATCCGGAAAATTGATTTTGTCTTCTATCTTGAAATACTTATCATAATACTGAATAAGATTATTGACGTTTGGTTGTTGCAAGTAGAGTTTTCTTCTTCCTTCCCTAATCTGGTCAATCAGTTTGTCATATTGATTGTTTGCCAGAAATTCTTCGATTTCCTTGCGTTGATCAACTTTGGCTAAAGCTACAAGATTCGCTGTCTTGCCAAAGCAATCGCGAATCAGGTAATTGAGCAGGGCAGGATTGTCGATGTCCTTGATTTTTCCGTCAAGTGATGTTGCGTTCAGTGTTTGGTAATTGGTTTTCTTATCATTCAATTTAATGTAATTCATGTAGAATTTAGCTGTCTCAAGTACCATTTCTAACCCGCCAAGGTTCAGAAGGCTTTTATCCATTGTTCTTTCGATATAATCCGCTAAATTAATGGTGATAAGTGCATTCAAGTAAAGATTTATGTTTTTATCTGAATATAATGCGCCTTTGAATTTGTGGACTTTAGCGAAATCTTTGGCTTCTTCAAGTTGATTGATACGGGTAATCAAATACCTTCTTGCAGATTTAAAATCAGTGTTCAAATGATATTTAAACACATATAGTTCATTGGCATAAGAATTGTCTATAATCTTGTCAGTAAAGCCAAATCGAGAAACAATCGTCTTATCTTGAAGCGGTCTATGACTAATCAACTGAAATTGATTGTACTGGAAATATCGCTCCACTTGGTCATTTCCATAGATTTCTACTTTTCGATGCTTCCAAAGCCTCTCCCAATACAATTTATTCAAGTCAAAGATATTGCTATATCCATTCTTCTTGAATTTTTTGATCATATTACCCAAGTATTCCGTATTCTTTCTTGTTTCTACCGAAACGCCGATATACTTGATAATTTCATAATCGCGTAATGCTTCAGTTTTTAAATTATAAGTCTCGAGATTCTGAATTTTGGAGTTCTTATTTCGGTGGCGGAAATTTCTTTCAAAACTATAGAATATTGAAACTTCTTTGTCCAATTCTTCAAGTCGCGCATTCAAGATTATATCTTCTTTGTTTTCAACCTTGACATATGTGTATAAATCGTCATATTTCGGCATCATGTCCAAATCAATGCCATGGGTTATTTCTAAGTCGATGCTTTTGCTGGTATATATTTTTACTTTGGAATAGATGAAATTTTTGTGTTTTTGATCCAAGAATCTTTCACTATAAATTTTAATTTCCGTATCATTCACATTGTAAACAGTCGTTCTTGAAAAAACACCGTTGTCAACATCAAGACTCTGCTCATGAGAAATTGGATTAATATTTGCCGGATGAAGCAAAACACCATTGGCAGTAACTGCCGTGTAAAGAGGATTAAAAATGCTGACATAACGTTTTCCATCAACATCTTCCATCACCAACCCGCCAACCTTTAAATGTGCATGGTCAGCTTGTTTTAAACAATCCATTACTCCACTGATTCCCAAATAACCATTAGCTAGCAGATACTTGTTGTTAAGGGCTTCAAGTTGTTCCAATACGAAACCGGTGCTTTTGATGATTGGCATAAAATCCTCCTTGAAATAAGATAAACTGATTTTACCTAAATTGAGGGCTAATTTACGAGAAACGAGATAAATGTTGCCTTCAAAAAAACTTTAATAATAAAATAACCAAACAAAAAGACTTTTACATGGAAAATATAATTTTTATTAGTTGCTTTTTTGTCACTTATTTGTTAAAATATTTACGCGATTACTAATGGAGGTGAAATAATGGCTAATAACAAACAACAAATTAAACGTAACGTTCAAAACGAAAAGAAACGTTTGGCTAATGCTTCTTTTAAATCTTCTTTAAAGACAGCGATTAAGAACGTGGAAGTTCTAGCAAAAAACAGCGATAAAGAAAAAGCAGTCGAAGCTTTAAACTTAGCTTACAGAAAACTTGATAAAAGCGTTGCTAAAGGCATTCATCATAAAAATTACGCTAATAGACAAAAGTCTCGTTTATCAGACAAAGTCAACGCTATGTAAGAAAAAAGCCAGAGGGCTTTTTTTTTTATTTACCCGCAAGAAAATACAATTCAGGACCAAGATCTTTATCAATCCTTCCGGATTTGATATTGAAATCGAGTTCTTCCAAACTCTTGATATTATCGAACAAGACCTCATCAGATACTTCTTGGGCATTCTTCATCATATAATATACCCTGCCGCTTGAATATCCGAAAAACTTTTCAATGTCAGCTTTGGAATATTTAATATTCATCAAGGCCTTGGTGTAGAGGATTTCCAGAAACTTGTTGGCAACTACCGAAATTATCTGCGTACTCTTTATATTATGATCAATCAAGTCGTAATAAACTTTGAAAACCTTATCTTGATTTTTCTCCAGTAATGCGTTAACTAAATCAAAGATATTGTCTTCCACTTCCCGGTTTATGACTTCAAATACGACGTCCGCATTAATCTCTTTTAAGTTATATGAATAATAGATAAGTTTTTCCAATTCGTTGTTCAAGTTATCCATGTTGGTGTTGGCACGATTAATAAACTGGGTCAAGGCGAAAGGTTGAATTTTGAGATTATGTGTGGCCAATTGCTTTTTGACATAATCGTAGACGTCAAAGGCTTTATCATTAACGACGAATTTCTTGGTTATGACATTCTTGGTAAGATATTTTACCAATTTGCCTTTAGTATCCAAAACATCGAAAGGTGCTTGGATTATAAGTACCGTCCATTCCAATTTCATTTCACAAAAATTGATGATTTTATCTGCTTCAGCGTCAGAGATTGTTTGTTCACCAGACAAAAACATTGCATTCTTGATGATGACGCCTTTTTTATCAGCTAAAAAAGGCAGAGTCATGGCGTTGGTTATCGCTTGATCAACTCCCTCATCCTCACCATCATAGACTTCAATCATAGACAAATCGATTTCGTTTTCTTTGAAAACCAAATCGGTTTCTTTTTTTATTAGAAAATGATCTTCGCCGTAAAACAAATAACAATTTCGGTTCATCGTTTATTTCGATCCGTTCTTAAAGATTTTATCTTGTATCTATTATAACAAAGTTTAACACATTTGTGCATAACAGCTTAATTTTTTAAACGATATTTTATTTTTTCTTGATTGAGATATTCCTCAATTAAACCAAAATCAAAGTATTTAAAATACCTAATCGTTATCGAACCGGATTTATCCGTTCGATACAGTTCAATCTTATTATTAATGAGTCTTCTGATTACTTCATCGTGGGGATGAGAATAATTGTTTTTACCCACGGAAATGAAGGCATATTCTATCTCATATGCCGCTATGAACTCTTCCGTGGATGAAGTGATTGAACCATGATGAGCGACTTTTAAAATATCGACTTTCAAATCATACCTCTGAAGAATTTCCTTTTCCACAGCTTTCTCGATATCCCCGGTAAAAAGCCAGTTGTCGCCACCAACGTTTCCCCACAATACTAAAGATCTATTATTTTCGTCATTTCCACTATACCCATTTACATTAGTTAGTTCAACACTGCCACAACTTAAAACTTCACCTTCGGTCATGATGGTTTGATTGAAGTTCTGATACTTTTGATTATAATTGTTAACAACAAGATTTTTTACTTTCAAGTTGGATAAGATATCCAAAGCCTCTCCATCGTGGTCATCATGATAGTGGGTGATGACTAGATAATCCAAATCTTTGATATTGAGTTTTTTGAAGTAATTAACAACATTGTCGTAATCATCACTTTTACCGGTGTCAATCAAGATGTCACAACTTCCTTGATGAATATGAATCGCTTCAGCCTGATTCACGTCGAGAATTCTGACATACGTGGAATTGAAAACCGAGTATTGAGGGAAAAGACTCACAACCAACAATATGCCTAAAACATAGAAATAACTATGAATTTTTTGTCTATACTTTACGAAAAAAATCAAAATCAGTAGCCAGTACAATCCTTTCTGCCATTCAAACGGAAAGTTGAATTCTAGGAAATAATTGGCCGCTTGACTAAATGCTATCATTTCTTCAAAAAACGCAATCATCCCCAAAAAGATTGTGTTCATGAACGGAAATACGATGATTAAAAAAGCGGCTGGCAATAAAAGATAACTTACAAATAAAACGAAAAAGACATTATAAACCAGGTTCATTACCCCGAGTTTCATGTTCAATTCGATAACTATCGGCAAACTGACTAAATTTGCCAATAAACCGATTTTAAAGATTTGGATGAAGGATTTATCACTTTTCAAGAACTGTTGACCGAGAATAATCGAATAGCTGATTAAAAAAGACAGTTGAAAGGCAAGGTTAAAAACAATATAGGGGTTATAAAGCACAAAACCGATTAAGACGAAACTTAAATAATCACTCTTGGTAAATTCCCGGGTTTTATTCACAAAGAGACTAATCGCCAAAAATGACGCCCTTAAAATCGATATCGAAAAATTGGTGATGATGTTATAAGCTATCAGAAAAATGATAATTACTCTTTTGTAAGTAGATTCAGAAACGAACAACTTTTTTAATATAAAGCTGATAAAGCCAATCATCAAGCTTAAATGCATTCCTGAAATCGCAAAGAGATGACTAATGCCAATATCTCTTGCCTGAACTTTGATATCACTTGCCAAGTCATCTTCTCCCAATAAAAACAGTTTAAGATATGTTGAGCTTGTTTCGTCGTAGTTGTTTTCAATATTTTTGACCAGATAGTCCTTGATTTGACTCAGGTGAAACTTTTTGTCTATCACCTTAACTTCTTTTGCTATCAATTGATTTTTCACCATTTTACTCAAAAGATATGTCTGATAATCAAAACTGCCGGGAATGTTTTGGGAATCAATATTCATCTTTTCTGCACGAAATTCAAGTATCATCCCCAATTCATAACTAAAGGCATCATCAAGATATAGATGATGCCGACCCCTATTTTCTATAACAATGTACTTATCACTTATCTCAACTATTTGCCCTTGATCAGGGATAAATTCTTGATTGAACAAATCAACTCTCAATGCCAATATTGCCATTAAAACCAACGAATATATCAAAAGATTTTTGCTGGTTTTAGCCAAAAAAATCAACAGTGCAATTAACAATATTATAGCTAGATATGAAGTTCTTGACAGCAAGAATAAAATTGCGCTTACTGCCACAAAAACAAATTTTGAACTATCCCACTGTAATAAAATCTTTAATCTGTTCATAAATGCTGGCTTTGATTCCCGATACCAATTGAATGTCTTCTATGCTTTGAAAATAACCATATTCATTGCGATAGTCGATTATTCTTTGTCCGAGTATTTCACCGATACCCTTTAGAGTTTGCAGTTCGTCCAATGATGCAGTATTGATGTTGATTAAACCGTTGGATTCCGTTATCGGTTCATAATCGTCCACAAAAATCTTTGGCACCAAAACGACGCTACCCAAAATCAAAGTTTGGTTATAGTTAATGGCCTGAGAATTGGCATATTCAGTCAATCCTCCCGCAAGAGTAATCAAATCTATAACCGAGATGGTCTCTTCAACGTAATAGACTCCAGGATTGATTACTTCCCCCTTGATTGAAACATATATTTTTTCTATCACAATCATTTCTTGAATCGTTATGACATCGCCATCATCTAGTGCCAAATGGAAGTTAATCATCGTCTTATCTGCTTTGACTGTCAATCCGCCGGCTTTGACAATCAAAGCTTCCAAAGTAGAACCTTCAGGCAGTTGATAATAACCAGGACGCATAATCGCTCCCATTATTTGCACGGTAATGTCAACTGCCTCATTAAGTTTGGGAACTATGACGCTACTGCCGTCTTTTACTATCTCCGACAAATATAGACTGCTCGTATCTGCCAAAGACGTCAAACCTCCCGCCAGATCAATAACCTCAAAGACTCGGCTCGAAGCCTTAACCCAATAAACGCCAGGATTATTGACTTCACCCTTGATATCGACGTAAATGTAGTTTTTAACTACACCAGCTTCAGTTGTGGGCGTTTCTTCAGAGAAGTCTTCACTAATTACCTTGGGAATGATAATCAAGGAGTTTTTCTCCACTAAAGCTGCTTGATTAATCTCGGAAATATCGGCTTCTGCCGTCAATCCCCCAGCTTTGTCAATCAAAGTTTTAAGAATTTCATTTTCCCGAATTTGATAAACATTGGGGAATCTTACTTCACCTCTGATTTCAGCGTAATAAATCTCCTCATTGCTCGTATTCTTAATACTGTTGATTTCTTCATTCAAGGGTTGATAAACTTGTGAGTCTTTAATTTCTGTTTGATTGTTGAAATAAAAAAAACCTAACAAGCCAATGACAATTATCCCATAAGCAAAATATGTTTTCATACCTACTTCACCTCTTTCTTAAATAAATGTTACAAGGTAAAGTCGATTTTTCTTCTTGAACAAAAATAATTCTAACGAATTATACTTTTAAAACGATCACTCACTGAACAGGTAAGTACGCTTAGGCGTGTTCCAACCTCTAGTCCCTATCCGTTTGGCTTCGGGGTTACCTTTTCTAATAATGTTTAATGCGGCGTTTAAATCCGCATTGATCAAGATTTTGTCTTTGCTTTGATATAAGCCTCGTTTGCTTCTTTTA
>JAKPZU010000192.1 GCA_029559915.1 Bacillota bacterium | reverse complement strand
GACTATTATCTCTCAACTCTGTATTATTTTTGGGGATAGATTTGAAAAGTATCTGTGAGTGCGCACACGGTGCGCAATCAGTTGGGCCTACTCATTTACACAAAACTCTGGACAGTCTCCCCAACTGTCTTTTTATCTAATTTTCTTTTGGATCGGAATCCAAACATCGGGTGATCCTTTTTCCCTTGTGAATGGGGTCTCCAAGAAGATGCATGCCACAATCATGCAACCAGCGGGGATGTACATCTTGGATTCAGTTTCTACATAGTGTTTTAGCTCGTAGCTTGTGACTCTTTTTGCATTGATGTTTTTAAGCGTCTTCTGTCTTCCCAACCAGTTGATACAAGCATTGATTTCATGGAGGTATTTATCTGTCATCGGGTTTTGTTCTTTATTGATATTCTCATAATACCCTCTATGCTGATATAAATTATCCTCGTAACCATGCAGGGTTAATGTTGGGTTAGCCTTTAATATTTTATTTAATTCATTGCTTGTCATTTTTTAATTCTCCTTCATTATCTGTTGATATTGTCTGTACAGGCTTTAAAATCTCATAATACCTGTATCTATCTATTTTATTGACCCTTCTTTGTTGTGGTTCGGAGCCTATAAATTTTCTTGCTTTTAACTCTTTTGTCAACCAAGTTCTATTCACGTGGTTATCTTCACACCATTTTTCAATTTCTTTTGTTTGTAACTCCTTCTTATTTGTTCCCAGCTCAGTTTCCCAGTAATAAATAAATTCGTCTGCTGCCTCTTCGATTGGTGAGACAGAGCAGTCATACATACTCTTTAATACATCGGTTATGGGGACAGGGATTGCATATCGGTAATTTGCCATATCGCCTTTAGATGATTCAAAGACAGATAAGAGTTCTGTTCTTATGTAATGACCAATTCTTTCTTCAAGCTTCTTTTTCAATCCGGAATCCATTTTACCAGATTTAAGCGGAGGAAATTCCCATGCAAAGAACTGATTTCTTATCTCATCTGGAGGCATCTCACTCTTTTTTAACCACAGTGGTGTTGGATCGTTGCTGGCTATTATAATATTAAGATTATTACGGACTTCTACAGGGTCAGCGTATTTCTTTTCCATTTGGATATACTCGGAGCCACTCAACTGTTTAAAGAGCTTGTATTGCTTTGCTCCAGACTCTAAATGTTCATCCAGAAAAATCAATTTCTTTTCTGCAAAAGAGTTAAATCTTGTTTCTATGTCAGTGGGTGTTGAAGCCGAATTGGGGAAAGTTTTTATGATCATCTCACAAAATGTATTTTTTCCTGTGCTTCTTTTACCGGTTAATAATAGTGTCGGAAGTTTTACATAATTTGTGTAACAGTAGAATGCCCAATATTTTTTAATAAAATCTTTCTGTGTACCAAACCACTCTTCCAGAATATTCTCTATAAATTGATTGTCACAGACATCAACAGGGATTGCAGGGATCTTCAATCTCAAAATATTCTTTTCCCTTTCAAATTTTTCTTTGGCCCATTCTGCGGAATGCAAGTACTCTATCTTGAAATGTGTATCTACAAATTTATTCTTCACAAGATGTTCGTAAAATTTGGACTCCAGTACTTTGTTGCCCCATACATTTGTCAGGATGTAGTAGTTCTTCTCTCCTATTTCAGTTACCCAAATCTTGTGTTCCTCAACTAAGACCTTGTAGACTGCTTTACCAATAACATAGTACGGTTCAGTGCAGGACTCAATATCTGGTTCAAACCAAATGGTCTTGTTTTCGGAGCTACAGTACAAGTAATAGGAGCCATTGTTATTTATACTGATGAAAGCATTATTTTTTCCTTTGTTACCTCGATTTTGATTTGATCCACAATCCGGACATAAACATTGAATTTTCTCGCCTTGTTTCAAAGAAATTTCCGATAAATTAAATGTCCCCGATTCCTTACTTAAGGTTATGTTATTTAAGCCATTCACAACTTTTGACTTCTGGACCACACCTTTTGAATAATCGAGAGCATCAAGTTCTTCCGCCATTTTGACATTAAAATACTTCTCAATTCCCTTAACTGAAAGTAGTTCTGTTGCATCATTGGTGGAGAAAAGAACTGACGAGGAAGGTTGCCAATACCTCATTGTTCCAGCGCTTGTATCTAAACCTTTTCCAAATTGAGTTTTAGACTTTGAGATTGAGTTAATAATAAAATGTAATTCTAGGCCATTTATCGGTTCTTCCAAAGGGAAAATTACTCTAAATGAGTCTTTGTACAGGGGGTCATATGAACTTCCACCTACAAGATATGCCTTAATATTCATCTTCTTGATAAGCTCATCTGCTTCTTTCGAAGAAAGACGACTGTCTACCTTGGCATCGTAGTCGAGGACGATTGCTGAAATTGTTGAAAAATCAGTGTTGATATGGTCTTTACCTTTGGTATAATCGAACATCTCGGCGTAATATTGTCCCTGTGAGGAGAAAAAGGTGGATGTGAGACTGAATGGATCTACTTCTATCCGTTCCCAGCCATCGAGGCTGATGCTGTTGATGTAATCCTTCCCTTTCTCGTTTCTTAATTCTTCGGTGAGCTTTTTGTTAATTGATAATGTGATTCCTTTCATTTGTGGTTGACTCCTGTGATCTATATTGATTGAGCTGAATCTCTTCCTTCAACTCTTTGACAGGCATGGTAGCATTTGATCCATACTGTCTTAAGCATTTCTTTTCTTCATCAGTGCCTTCAAAGAGGTACTGAAACTTGCCATTATCCGCCACTTCCATTTTTATCCATCGGAATCCGTGGTATGTTAACCAGGCAAGTTTGAATGTATCTCTAACTAGCATTCTTTTCCTCTAATGTTTTATGATTCATCTTTTCCAAGAATGAATCCAAATTAATATTGTACTGAGCGATGAACTGTCTAATCGCCCTTATCATATTTGCCGAACACCTCGATGTTCTGCAAGCCTTATTCAACTGGGCCCTTGAGTACCCTATTGCTTTCGCAAAAGCGGTCTGTGTCATTTCCAGTTCGACAAGGAGTTTAGCCAAGTCGATGTTTATGTGTGTCATTTTTACCTCATTTTTCTTGATTAATATTATTTACCTTCTGTATTAATTATACGGTATTTTAGTTTAGGTGTCAAATATTTGTAAAAAAAATATAAATTATTTTTCTACTGTCACAGATACTATCAAATTTGGTTTTGGCAAGCGTGACACAAAATGTTTGATTTCGAGTTAAAAACGCAGTTTTTTACCATTTGTCACACTGTCACACAATATTTTTCATAAATTAATGTTTCAATATCAAAAAATACTTTTTTTATATTTCTATTCGATTTATTTGAAAAGTTATGAAAATGAAGTGTGACAAGTGTGACACATTGTTTCAAGGAGTAAATTCTTTGATTATGAGTCAAAAACAAATTATTTAAGCAAATATTTTGTCACAAGTGCTGTCACACCTGAGTAAATCGAAGTGTGACAAGTGTGACACTTGTTTTATTAATGGAAGAGCTGTTAAATGAATCTCATGAAACTTGAGAAGGTTATCACCATTGAGGACGGAATAAATCGTTATGGTGTTCGAACAATTTCTTTGGATCAGGATATCACGCCGGAATATGCGAAAGATTTCGGGATCAAGAGAGCGGAATTATTGCACCCTGGTAAGTTAGTTATATTCGATCAACCACTTTTTGACGATGAAAACAAAGCTACAATTCAGTGTGATGTAGGCAATCAGGGAGTACTGTATCTGATTATGCGAGCAAACCACTATTTGAGTGGGCTTTTCACTTCGCCTTACGATGTCGATGTGAAACTTTCAACAAACAGGACAAATCGACTGGTTTATGAGTTTCACAACCTGTCAAGAGAAAATGTGATCAATGTCTATTGTGTACTTGCAAAAGATGATACAGGGATCACCTCCGAAATACAATTAAACCCTGATGATTATGGACTAAGACAGTTCCATGTGCTGAAGGCACAGGAGAACTTTTCAAAACTCATTGCAAATGATCGTTCGAGTAATTTGATGCTGGATTTTAAGCAGGCTATCTCTTATCTAAAAGTGACACCGAAAACGCTTTACAATTACAATTCAATGGGGGCCATTCCATTCATAAAACAGGATGGCAAAATATTCTATAAAAAAAGCGATCTGGACGATTTTACAGCAAAACGAAAGTCTAAATTATGAAAATTTTTTCCTCACCTCAGAAAAACATTTTGCACATTTTTTGCACACTTTTACTACTAAATATGGGAAAAATACCACCTTGTAAAGATTCATTTTCTTCGATTTTGAATCATTATAACTGTTTTTTGAGTGAGGTAAAATATACGGGTTCGAATCCCGCCCCCTCCGCCATTAAAGAGGCTGTCTTTTTAAAGACAGCCTCTTTTTTTTATTTAAATTGAAACCTGCTTTTTAATCATTTCGGTAGAAGTAATATGACTCCCTACACACTCGACATTTCAAACCTTAAGTCGATTTTATTATCGCGGCTGGAATCTCTTTCAGACCCCAAAACTGCCCGCTGGTGGGAAAATTATGTTAAACATGATACAAAATTCCATGGAGTGGGAATACCGAAGATACGGGAAGAACTAAAGAACTGGTATATTACCGAGGGAATCGGTTCGCTGGAGCCTGAAGTTCAACTTGAACTCGCGCTTTCTTTCTTTGATGAGGATTTCGCGGAAGAGAAGCTCGCCGGTATCCTCTTTCTGCAACTCTACCTTTATGACCGGTTTGATTTTGCCTTTCTGCTCAAAAGATTTGAATCTTTGTTCGCGCAAGGACTGATCTAT
>JAKPZU010000170.1 GCA_029559915.1 Bacillota bacterium | reverse complement strand
CTGTAAAGACTTCACGTCTATATTTAGTGACTAAAATCAAGTGATACGACAACATAAAGACTGAATGTGAATTCGTGTCTAATTTTAACATTATATAGCCTTCTTTCCGTAATTATACCGAATGTTTATTATATTTATATTTTACCATATTTTATATATAATATTCCAAATAAAAAAAACAAAAAAATCAATTCATCCCGCTACCTATAGAGGAAGGGGACTTCTTGATTAGATTGTTAAATTTTATTTAAATTGATTCGAGCCAACTAACAATATCATAAATGTCCTTGTTTATGGCGCTATATACAATATCTAAATCAATATTTCCATATTCATGGACAATGCGATTTCTTAATCCTATGATATTTCGCCAAGGTACATGCGAGTTCACTTCTTTAAATTCAGCCGTAAGTTTTTTCACATGCTCGGAAATTTGAATAAAGCGAAACATTATCGAATCCAACAAGACTTCTTCTTTCAACAAATCTTCTTGTTTGATATTTTTAGTATGTTTAATGATGAACCTTAGGTCTACCAGTAATTTCTCTAAGTAATAATTATTGTTCTTTACATTATCCATAAATTTTTATTCCATCTTTCAAAATTTCACCTATAAGTTGTGGATTATCTTTAAGAGAACTTACTGTAATTACTTCAACTTTCTTATGAAGTTCTTCTCTCAATTTTTCGATTAACCCATAAAAAGGTAAACCGGAAACAGATGTTGATATCAATAAATCAACATCACTTGTTTCTATAGCCTTTTGCTTCGCATACGATCCAAATAAATAACAATATTCAACATCATAATCTGCCAAGACTTGTTCAACAACATCCTTAATCTTTTCTAAAGACAAGATACCATGTTCTTCATCAATCAAACCGTATTCCTCTAATTTTTCTTTAATATACAAATACTTGATTGAGTCTTTTTTTTGTTCGTCATTTTCATAATTTAAATATGTTCTTAGAGGAATTTTTAATAATTTAGAAGCTTCTTTTTGCGTTAAATCCAATGATTTTCGCAAATCCTTTATCGACATACTATCACCACCCAAAGACATTATACTATTGTTTGCGTATTAAAGCAATCATTATATGCAATTGTTGCGTATTTATTAAAATATAAAACGCAATTATTGCATTTTTAGACAAAAAAGTGTTTTGTCAAAAATGCTGATATTAGCTTTTTGTAATACAAATATGAAAACAAACTTTTGGACAAGTTGTTTTATTGAATTGATACATATGATAGAATAATTACTAATCAACAGAATCAATAATTGAAAGTGGGGCTTTTTATGGATCAAAAAGTGCAATTGAAATTAGAGACTACTCCGAGCAAGAAAAATTTGATCATTTTCTCCAGTAGCCTGCTAATTCTTTTAATAGCTTCTACATTTCTTTACGGCTTCTATGTTTTAGCTGTAGCCGCTGTGGCACTTCTATCAGGAGGAATGGTAGAGTTTCTCTTTGCCAAAGTGAGAAAGTTGGAATTTGAAATTTCCTGGATTGTTTCGCCTTTGGTTTTAACCTTGATGTTGCCACCAACTGTGAAACTTTGGGTGGTTGCGGTAGCTTCAGTATTTGGTGTTTTCTTCGGTAAAGCAATTTTTGGCGGTTTAGGAAAAAACATCTTTAATCCGGCCGTTGTTGGTGTTTTATTCGTCACCATATCTTTTCCTTCATTGATTACCGCTGCTGAATGGATTCATCCATCAATCGATAATTTTGCAGGAGCTACACCATTGACATTGCTAAATAGAGGCGGAGACTTCACGTATGGTTTTATGGATTTGTTCTTAGGCAATGTACCTGGAGCGATAGGCGAAACCTTTAGAGTCGGCATTATTGTCTTGGGTATTGCCTTAATGGTTCTAAAAGTCGCAGACTGGAGAATACCTGTTGCTTATTTGGGATCTTTTTTTGGACTTGCAGCTCTGGGCTACTGGCTAGCGCCAGCAGCTTTTCCGGACCCAATCCTTTCATTATTTGTCGGTGGGATAATGTTCGGAGCTTTCTTTGTTGCTACCGACCCTGTCACCGCACCAATCAAACCATGGGGTAAAATCATCTATGGCTGTGGTTTGGCATTCTTTACCATCTTGATTCGTAATTTCGCTACCTTCCAAGAGGGCGTTATTTTTGCGATAATCTTGATGAATGCCATCGCACCACTTATCGATGGTTTATTTGAAAAAAATATTGAAGTTCCTGAAGAAAAAGAGGTGACTGCTCAATGAAAACAAATCTAAAATTGTTATTGTTTGTTTTGATAATGGCAGTTCTCACTTCCGGCATCTTGGTAGGTGTGGAAGCCTTGACGGCTGAAAGAATCCAAAATAACCAAGATGCAAAAATCAAGATTGCCATCCTTGAAGCCAATGGCATCAGTTATACCCTCGCAACAATCAACGACACTTTTGATCAAGAGATTGATGTAGTCGAAGTTGACGAATGGACATTTTATGTCAATCCTGACAATGGATCCGTAAGTTTCGCTCTTTCTGGTGGTGGTGTCTGGGGTCCGATTGAAGGTATCCTTACGTTGGAGTCCGATTTTGAAACTATCGTCAAAGTCTCAATTCTCCAACAGGAAGAAACACCTGGTTTAGGCGGAGTTATCGCCGAAAGCCAATATTTGGAAACTTTCGTTGGTAAAGTAATGGTTCCTGAATTTATGATCAACAAAGACCCTGGTGCCAATCTACCTAACGAAATTGATTCAATCGTTGGGGCTACCAACACTTCCAAACGCTTTGAAGAAATTATCAATACTGACTATGCCGCAGCGAAACTCGCTTGGCTTAGTCAAAATTAGGATAAGGGGTGAAAAGGATGAAATTAATCAGAGTTAAATATACCAAATCCTTCAATATCTTAAAAGACGGCATCTCCAGAAGCAATCCGATCGTTATTGCAGTATTAGGTATTTGTTCTGCCCTTGCAGTAACGAATAAAGTTGAAAATGCAATTGCCATGGGACTTGGCGTTACCTTTGTCATTATGGCTTCTTCATTGACAATTTCTCTTATCAGAAACATTATTCCACCAAAGGTAAGAATGGTAACTTACATGGTTGTCATTTCTACTTACGTTATCTCCGTTCAAGCTTTCCTTCAGGCATTTTTCATGCCGATAGCCGACGCCTTGGGCGCGTATGTTGGACTAATCATCACCAACTGTATCGTTATGGGCCGTCAAGAAGCTTTTGCGGTCAAGAACCCAGTTAAATATTCAATCGTTGACGGTTTTGCCAGCGGGATGGGTTATACCTTCGTATTGATCGTTGTAGCTATTATCCGTGAACTTCTGGCATTCGGAACCATTCTTAACATGCCGGTCATGGGCGCGGGATGGGAAAAATGGGTTGTCATGGCCATGGCACCTGGTGGCTTCTTCGTTTTAGGTCTTATTATCTGGGGTATGAGAGAACTCCTCAAATATTATGAAAATCAGGAGACAACATCATGAAAAGTGTAATTGAAATTATCATTTCATCATTGACCAATCAAAATATTGCCTTAGTCTATATTTTGGGTATGTGTCCACTGATTGCCATCTCCACCAACGTTAAAAACGCTAAAGGCATGGGGATAGCGGTTGTTTTCGTGGTTACGTTAACCGGCATCATCAACTGGCCAATCTACGCTTTATTGAAATCTACAGGCACAACCAATTTGAGTCTATTGGTATTCATCATCACCATCGCCGCTACTGTTCAGTTTTTGGAAATGTTTTTGGCAAAGTTTTTACCGAAACTTTATAATGCTTTCGGTATCTATCTGCCTTTGATCACCGTTAACTGCGTAGTTTTGGCAGTATCGCTTTTCTTCGTCAATAGAGAGTATTCATTCGTTGAAACCGCTGCTTTTTCTTTCGGTTCATCTTTAGGATGGATGCTGGCGATAATATTACTCGCAGGCATCAGACAAAAGTTAGCAAAATACGCCAATCTTCCAAAGGGATTATCTGGAAAAGCGATTGCCTTCATCCTTTTAGGGATCTTGTCTTTGGCATTCATCGGTTTTACCGGATTATCCATCTTTTAAAGGGGGATAGAATATGAACTTATTTTTAGCAGTGAATTTTTATATACCAATCATCATTACCGGGTTATTGTTGCTGATAACGGTATTGTTGATATTGGCTACGATTGCCTTAGGTGGAAATAAAGAAAAAACCATTACCATCAACAATGATAAAGTCATTCCTGTAAAAGGCGAAGACACCCTGCTCAATATTTTATCCAATAATAAAATATTCATTCCTTCCGCTTGCGGTGGAAAAGCAACTTGCGGTTTCTGCAAGTGTCAAGTCCTTGAAGGCGGCGGAGAAGTCAAACCGATGGAAGAACCTTTCCTTTCCCCTCAAGAAAAGAAAGATAACGTCCGCTTGTCCTGTCAGGTAAAAGTCATTGATGATATTAAAATCGCTATTCCTGAATCTTTGTTATATGCCAAAGAATATACCTGTGAAGTTACACAAATTGAAGATTTGACTTATGATATCAAATTGGTTAAATTCAAATTCATCAATCCTACTTCCATGGAATTCAAGCCTGGTCAATACGCTCAATTGAAGGTTCCGGGAATTGACATCATCAGAGCTTATTCGATTGCGTCCAATCCAAAAATAACTCATGAGATAGAACTGATTATTAGAATGGTTCCTAAGGGAAAAGCCACTACTTTCGTGCATCGAGCTTTGGAATTAGGGGATAAAGTCATCGTTACCGGACCATATGGCAGCTTCTATTTAAGAGAAGATTCAAATCGAGATATCATCTGTATTGCCGGCGGTTCCGGCAAGGCACCAATCAGATCAATCCTGCATTATCTTAAAGATAGGGGGATGCCAAGAAAAGTTAAATACTTCTTTGGGGCTAGATCCAAAAAAGATCTTTACTATACCGAAGAATTTGTTCAACTTGCCAAAGAATACCCTAACTTTGAATATATACCAGCTTTATCCGATCCTCTGCCTGAAGATAATTGGACTGGCGATATCGGCTTGATTACTGACGTAGTTGATAAGTATTCTGGTGATTTAAACGATACCGAGGCCTATCTTTGCGGTTCGCCTGGCATGATCAACGCTTGTATCAAAGACTTGGGAAAACATGACATCAAGCAAGAAAATGTTTTTTATGACAAGTTTTCTTAATTACTAAAAACATATCATTTAAATAAAAATATACCCTGTAAAGAAACAATTGACTTGCCAATTCTTTACAGGGTATTTGTTTTGTTGTTTATTTCAATCCAATTGTGGAAAAGAGAAATATTTAAAATTTTGAGTATTCAGGAAGAATATTATGCCAAACCAGCAAACATATTCTACATTATTTATCACTTTAACCCACTATAGTTTATATTTTACCTTTTTTGTGATTTGTTGAAATTTATAAGATCATTTTTTTTATTAGTTCTATCGGCACTTCTTGGTTATGCTTTATTTGTACAGTTCCTTCTTTCAATGTATAAGCTTTTAACTCCATTTCGAAAGCCCTGATTACTTCAGGAGTGGGATAAAACCCAATATGATTCTTGAATCCGGCAATCATAATTTTTTTATCCGATTTCGCTTTTGGCACCAAATCATATGCAGGTACCCCATATCCCCAAGACTCAACCCCTTCTGGAAGAGTCTCTTTAAAAATCAATCTCAATTCTTCAAGCATCTCTTTACCTCTTAGTGGCTGATCATTAAAATATTCATCCCAATTAATATACTTACTCATCACTTTTTCTCCTTATCCGGCAATCAAAATCTTGCCAACATAATATAATAAGTCTTCTATAGTTTTATTATTGAAGCGTTTGCCAAATAACTCAGTCTAATAATACCACTCATTGAGTGGTTTTATAAACTAAGATTCCTAAAAAAAACGAAAAAGCACTCGTTTTTCAATGAGCGCTTCATAAATAATTTATTATTAACTTCTTTTAGCTATCAAATTCGGTTGACGATTGACTTTATAATAGCCCCAATGCTTTTCCGGTTCATGAATATCAGCTGAACCCTTCCACCTGAAGGTACACTTTCATTTCCCGCCGATTCTTTCTAGAAACTTAATCGCGCGTATGGATTATAAAATACATTCATTAACTCAAAACAAATACCAAAAATGATAAATATTCTTAAGTTATATTTAAACTTATCATCCACACTTAATCACCATTTTCCCGGTAAAATGTCAT
>JAKPZU010000160.1 GCA_029559915.1 Bacillota bacterium | reverse complement strand
TTGTAAATAGTGCAGGCAATTGAACTTCCTGAATTTCCTTGCCACCTTCGATTTCGCTCTCTACTCTTGCCTTTTTTTCATCTAAAACATCAAACTTTAAAATAGCGCTTACATGAGGTATATTCAAAAATTCTGCCATCATAGCGCCAATGTTCGCATTTTCATCATCAATCGCCTGTCTCCCACAAAATATCAAATCAAACCCTTCTGTCTTTGCAAAACTTGCAAGTATTTTAGCTGTTATTATAGGGTCTTCGATATCATAACCATTATTGTCCAGTAGATAAGCCTTGTCCGCCCCCATAGCTATTGCAGTTCTTAACACCTCTGTAGCTTTATTTGAACCATAGGTACAAACAGAAATCTGGCAATCTTTGACTTTACCCTTAGTCCTTATTGCTTCTTCAACAGCAAATTCATCAAAAAAATTCATATTATATTTATTTTCGATTTCAATAGATTTTTTGTCGCTTGTAAGCAGTATCCTCGCTTCCGTGTCAGCAACCTGTTTAACACACACCAAAATATTCACTTCAATAGCCTCCTATTTTCAATAAAATTCACATTATTTAATCTTATCGTTAGAACAATCAAAATATCGGGAAAATTTAAAACCTTTTATTATATCTTTCCGATGATCATTCTTCCAATAAAATCTTTCAATACTTCGTGTGTTCCGCCTCCATACAAAAGAAAGCGTGCATCCCTGAAGTATCTTTGGGGTATATATTCATATGCAAATGCATTTGCACCATAGATTCTCGTCAACTCATCAACCACCTTAAGACACACCTCTGTAGCATACATTTTCGCCTCTGCAGCGGTCACTCTGCAATCCATACCATTTTCCAAAAGCCAGGCTCCGTAGTTTATCATAAGTCTTGCAGCATTCATAGATGTATCAATATCTGCGATCTTTTCTCTGATCAACTGATAGTTACCTATAGGTTGACCAAATGCTATCCTTTTCTTGGAAAATTCAAGTGCCTCTTTGTATGCCCCCTTTGCAATGCCTAAAGCCATAGCGCCTGTCATGAGCCTCACTTCATCGAGAATATCACCCACATAATATACACCCTTTCCAAGCTCGTCGCCTAAGAAATTCTCATCAGGTACCCATACATCATCAAAAATCAACTCACCTGTTACTGTACCCCTGCAACCAAGCTTATGAATTATCTGGCCACTCGAAAACCCTGGTGTTCCTTTCTCTACCAGAAAAAAATTAAGACCCTTAAGACCTTTTGAAGGATCCGTAGTTGCGAGGACAGTACAAAAATTGCATATCGGTCCATTTGTTATCCACATCTTTGTTCCGTTGATCCTCCATCCATCGCCATCTTTAACCGCCGTTGTCCTTGTGGCACCAAGGTCTGAACCCGATTGGTCTTCAGTGAAACACATGGTTGCAATCTTTTCCCCCCTCATTGCAGGTAAAAGACACCTCTCTTTAATAGCATCATTTCCAAACCTATATATAAAGTATGTACCCATCAATATATTCATTATTACGCTCTGTGCAAAACCAACAGAGCCTCTTGCTATCTCCTCGTAAAAAATCATACTCATGATTTTGTCTGCATTCATTCCGCCTATTTCTTCTGGATAACGCAACCCGAGGTAACCAAGAGAGGTGAATTCCTTCCACGTTTCCCATGGGAATTCATCCTTTTCATCAATTTCCTGAGACTTTGGAACAACAATCTTATCAATAGTATCTGTTATCGTTTTCCTGAAAAATTCTTGTTCCTCTGTCAATTTAAAATCCATAGGTTACCCCCTAAAAGGAAAATTATTGAATAGATTTTGTATACAATATTTGAAAATCACAATCTTTGTCAAGCAAAAATTAGAGCATCGAATAGCCAGTTATGTTTATTCTTAGGTTATTGAATAACAGTTTAGTTTTTTTTAAGATTCTACAAAACACTTCAGTTTTTTTGATCTGACCGGATGCTTCAATTTTTTCAGGGCTTTTGCTTCGATCTGTCTGACACGTTCTCTTGTTACATCAAAATATTGACCAACCTCTTCTAGGGTATGATCATATTTCTCTCCTAACCCGAACCTCATCCTTACAACCTTTTCTTCTCTCGGGGTAAGCGTTGCGAGAACCTTGTTCAGATTTTCATAAAGATCAAAACATATTGCTTTATCCTGGGGTGTGTACGATTGTTTATCCTCAATAAAATCCGAAAGATGTGTATCTTCATCATCATTTACTGGAGATTCAAGAGAAATTGGCTCCCTGGTAATCCTTAAAACCTTTCTCACCTTTTCTATTGAAAAACCAACTCGTTCCGCTATCTCGTCTGGAAATGGTTCTCTGCCAAGTTCCTGTACAAGTCCCTTGGATACTTTAATAATTTTGTTTATTGTTTCGATCATATGAACAGGTATTCGGATTGTTCTTGCCTGATCTGCAATTGCCCTTGTAATGGATTGCCTTATCCAGCATGTAGCATATGTACTAAATTTATATCCTCTTTTATGTTCAAATCTATCAACCGCTTTCATCAATCCTATGTTGCCTTCCTGTACCAGATCGAGCAGCGGAAGCCCTCTATTCATATACCTTTTTGCAATACTGACCACAAGCCTCAGATTAGCCTTGACAAGTTCATTTTTATAATAAATACATCTTCTTTCTGCGTCTTCAACCCTGCATAGATAATACCTAAGGTCTTCAGCAGAAACACCAACTTCCCGTTCAATCCTGTGCAATCTCCTTAATATTGTATTTAATTCTCTATCAAAATCCCCATTTCTGTCTTTTTTACAACGTTCATACTCTCTTTCGATATTGTCGATCCTTTCGACATACCTTTTCATCCTCCAGACTATTTTATCGATCAATTTTTTGCTTATATTGATTTCTGATATTATCGACACGCACCTTTTTTTGTATTCTTCACTGGTACCATTATTGTTGGATTTAAACTGTATATGGACATCTCTTAACCGTTCAAGTAATTTTATAACCCTTTCCTTTTGTAAATCGAGCTCGGTTTCAATCTCTTCTTCCTCATCAACATCAAGGGTGATATCTTTTATGTTTGTCTTAGATGTTTTTAAAGATAACAATGTATATAGCAGTTCCTTGACTGTCATTGGGAAAGATAAAATGATCTGCTTGATTTCTTCTTTCGCCTCTTCCATTTTTATCGCAATATCCTTTTCACCCTCTCTGGTGAGTAAAGACATTGAAGCCATTTCCTTTATATAGTGCCTTATTGGATTGGTAAATTCATCATCATAAAACCCATCGAATTCCCGTTCGAATACATCATCAATTTTCCCCTCTTCAGGCAATTCAACATCCGCTTTACTCTCAATCTCAAATAAATCGATATCATCAAAAATGCTTTCTGATTTGTCACTTGTTCTTATAAAAAGATAAAGCTCCTTATTATCTGAGTTTTCATCAAAGGAAAAAAAACTCTTAGCTTTTTCGGGCATCTTTACCTCACTTTATTTATCAATTTTTTGTAAATGACAGTATTTGCCTTTTTTTCTCGAGAAGTTTATTTATTGTATTTACATCTCCAATTTTTTCTGCTGCAGATAATCTTTCCGTAATTTTCCTTGCTTCCTCCTTTTTAAAGGTTTTTGACAAATGTCTTGAATAATCTTTTACTATTATATTAATCTCATCTTCGGTGCATTCAGCCACATCAAAAACACCATTCAAGACCAAACTCTTTAATTCATCCTTATCGAGCGATTGCATAAAATCATTTAACTCCAAATTACCCTTTTCAGTGTAATGACTGAACATTTTTTGTAAAACATCTCTTATATTGACATCTTTTATGTAATTAATCACCTCCTTATCTCTAAAAACCGATAAAAGTTCAGGATAGCTCATTAAAGCACCTATAACCTTCTTGCCTATCTGGTTATATGAATGTTGGTTCAAAACCTTTTTTTCATGAACGCTTCCTTTTGACATACTTCCAAAAAAATATCTTTCTTCAACGCCTGTCAATTCTGACAAACGTTTAACATAAAGCCTCCTGCTTACAGTATTTTTTATAACCTCGATGTGAGGCATAACAGATTTTATAAATGCCTTTTTGTTTTCTAATGTCTTCATTCCCCATTTTTTCATGCAGTAATCAAAATAATAATCAAGTATAGATTTTTTGAGCCTCATTGTGTCATTCATTACTTCTTTGCCCTTTTCCCTCAGGAAACTGTCGGGATCGTGCCCATCCGGTAATACAACCATGTTACCATTTATATCCATTTCTGAAAAAACCCCTATCAAACGGAGTGCACTTTTTATACCTGCTTCATCGCCATCGAGCATCAAGGTAATATTTTCTGTATAATTTCTAAGTTTTGACAATTGACCCTCTGTAACAGATGTTCCGAGCGTGGATACTACATTCTTGAAACCATTCATATAAAGGGAGATATGATCGAAATAGCCTTCAACAATAAAAACTTCATCTTTTTCAGCAATGCTTTTTCGCGCCTTGTCTATGCCGAACAAAGAAGATCCTTTTGAAAATACAGACGATTCCGGTGAATTGATATATTTTGGGAAACCATCTTTTTCGATTGTTCTACCACCAAAACCTACAATCTTTTTATTTACATCAAAAATGGGCATAACTATCCTTCCCCTGAATATATCGTATATTTCACCTTCTTTTGTCCTCACAATACCAGTATTTATAAAGACATCAGTTTGAATGTTTGTTTTTTTTATAAAATTTGCCAAACTCTCTCTTGATCTTTCACTATATCCAATCATAAATTCTTCGATTATATCATTTCCTATACCCCTGGCTTTCAGATAGTTCAGCGCAATCCTCGAAGATATTAGATTCTTATGGTAATATTCAGCCAATCTTGAAAGCGCATCAAATGCATTGTTTCTCTTTACAAAATCCTTTTTTATTTTAATGCCATATTGATGGGCAAGACTTTCAATGGCTTCTTGGAAAGTCAGACCGTCATATTTCATCAGGAAATTTATTGCATTGCCTCCTTCATTACAGCCAAAACAATAAAAAATCTGCTTCTCAAGGCTTACAGTGAATGAAGGCGTTTTTTCTTTGTGAAAAGGACACAGGCCTACAAAGTTTCTACCAGTTTTTCTTAACTGAACGTATTGGGAAACAACCTCCACTATATTTATCCTTGAGAGCACTTCATCTGCAATATTCATCATATAAACTCAACAACAGTAACACCTGCGTTACCTTCTTCGCTTCTTAAATGCTTTATAAATTTCTCATCAGACAAATAATCTTTAACGGCTTTCATCAGACGTCCAGTACCAATTCCATGTATAATTTTCGCCTTATGAACACCATTAATTACTGCAGAATCTATAAATTTACTGAGCGCAGAAATTGCCTCCTCAACTCGAAACCCTATAATATTTAATTCCGGTGTGATATTGTTATTTGAGGTCAAACCTATTTTGCTGTATACATCTTTTTTGGGCAATTCTTTCGACTTGCTTATGAAAACCCTGCTTATTTTTGTCCTTACATTACCCGTTATAACTTCTACTATATCCCTCACCTCGTCAATATCTGTAACGTATCCGCTGATTCCCAGCGTCCTTATTGTGACATAATCGCCGATTAGAAGTTTATCCTGTTTTTTACTTTCAGTGCGTACATATTTATCTTTTAATCTGCTTAATCGCTCCTTATTTATCTTTATAGACGCTTTTTCCTTTTTTGCAATCTCTTTTTTTATCTCATCCAGTTCTTTTTCAAGCTCCAATAGTTTGTTGTTGCATTTTTCTTCATATTCCCTGAAATACTCTTCCTTTTTCTGTTTAATCAAAGATATCTTATCCTTCAGTTCCTCTCTTAGCTTTTTAATCTTATCTTTTTCTTCATCTACCCTTTTTTTACCGTTTTCCAATGCACAAATAAGGTCGTTTAACATATGTTCTTGGGCACCCAAATACTTGGAACTTTTTTCAATTATTTCATCGGGGAAATTCATGTTTTTTGCAACATTAATCGCATTACTATATCCGGCCATGCCGTATGTAAGCTTATAAAGGGGCTCCATGCTTTCCGGATCGAATACGGTTGACGCATTTATTGCAAACGGTCTTGAATAACCATAAGCCTTTAAAAGGTTCAGATGCGTGGTAACGACTATTTTACATCCCTTATCCACAAACGTATCCATAATACCCATAGATAAGGCAGATGCCTCCTGTGGTTCTGTATTGCCTCCAATCTCATCAATAAGGATTAGTTCACCGCCTTTAATTTTGTTGTAGATATCTTTAATTGACATCATATGCGCTGTAAAACTCGAAAGCTCCATAGAAATATCCTGTTCATCCCCGATAATTGCATATATATTTGAATATACAGGTAGTTTTGGTCGACCGGATGCTGGAATAAACAAACCAGCTTGTGACATAAGCGACAACAAACCTATTGTTTTCAGTGCAGCGGTCTTTCCACCGGCATTGGGTCCACTTATAATCATGATATCCTTTTTTTTATCGAGTTTTATATCGATCGGGATCGTCATCTCCTTTTTTGATATAGCAATAAAGGGGTTTCTTGCATAATTTATATCGATTGAGCCGTCATTGCTTATTTCAGGCCTTATGCAATCAAACTCTGTGCTGAAAAGGGCAAGGCTATGATAAAAATCCAGCTCGCAAATAATATCCAGGTTTATTTCAAGGTCGCCTAATGATTTTCTTGCATATTCGGTTAAGTCATTGAGAATTCTCAATTCTTCTTCTTTTTCCTCCTTTTCGAAGATGCTTATACTATTATTCAATTCAACACATTCCACAGGCTCTACAAAAGACGTCTTCAAAGAATGTGAATAATCATGAACAATACCTTGTATAAACTGATTAAAATTGGGCTTAAAGGGTACAACATACCTTCCGTTTCTAACGGCAATATAATTATCCTGAAGAACAGGCGCAACAGATTCACTTTCCATAATTCTATTAAGCAGGTTTCTTATTTTTTCCTTGTATACATAGAGGTCAGTCCTGATCCTTGAAAGTTCATATGAAGCTGTATCTTCAATAGTACCTTCACTGTTAATGGTTTGTTTTATTTTTGTTGTTAACGGATAAAGAGGGTTTATCTTTTTTATTGCTTCTTCGATGAATTGTTTCTTTATGTGTACTTTTTTAAGATACTTTAAGACGCTGTCGCAAACAGAAAGAAAATCAGAGAGAGCAATGAATTCCGATATTTCAAGAAGTGAATCTTTTATATTTAGCCTTTTGATAATGTCCTCGATGAAAGGAATGTCAGAAAATGGGATTTTGCCATCCCATCGCAATACCTCCATCACGGCTTCGATTTTATCCTGTCTTTCCTGGATTAAGTTGGTATCGTTTTCTGGTAGCAGGCTGGAGATTAATTCATGTACATACTGAATAGAAGAGTAATTTTTAAGCAGCTCGAGTAACTTTGTATAGTCGAGATATAATAAGGTTTTATCAATCATTGTGGGCTATTGACTATCTATTTCGAAGACAGTCTTTTAAGCACCATTCCACTCAACACCTTTCCGTCAGTCCTTCCAGGAAATTTATCCATAATGGTTTTTATTACCTTACCCATATCTTTTTGACTTTTTGCTTCAATCGATTTTATAGCCTCTTCTATCTCTCTTGAAAGTTCTTCTTCAGTCAAAGGAGCCGGTAAAAATTCCTTTAATATCTCAAGTTCCTTCTCCTCTTTCTGTGCAAGCTCTACCCTATTGCCTTTCTTGAAGCTTTCAATAGAATCTATATGTTGCTTTATAGATGTTTTGACGAGTGCATAAAACTCATCTTCAGTCAAAGCACGTATCTTTTCGACTTCTTTATTTTTGATTGCAGCTAAGAGCATCCGCAGAACGGATACCCTTAAGCTGTCTTTTTGCTTCAGAGATATTTTTAGGTCTTCTTCTATTCTGGCTCTGTGTTCCATTATTAGTAGAGTCCCTTATCCATAACCCTTTTAAGTTTCTTTAATGCTCTTTTCTTTGCAGCAAGCATTTTTTTCTTCTTTTTTACGCTCGGTTTCTCGTAATGTTCTCTTTTCTTTATCTCAGAAAGTATGCCTGTCTTCTCGCATTGTTTTTTAAATCTTTTTAGGGCACTTTCGAAGGACTCTCCTTCTCTTACAATAACTGCCGGCATTCATCTTTCCCTCCCTCCATTCATGGAATTAACTTAAAGTTATTAATCTAAACTTAAAAACCGCTTGAAGTCAACATAAATGATGGTAAACATGGCAGAAATAGACTGTTTCATTCAAAAGGGTTTTTAAGCACGATGGTACTTTCTCTTTCAGGTCCCGTTGAAATTATGTCTATGTTCACACCTACAATTTCTTCCAATCTTTTGAGATATTTCCTTGCATTTAAAGGGAGGTCGCCATAACTAGTGATACCTCTCGTTGGGCTATTCCAACCATCAATATCTTCGTACACAGGTTCACACTTAGGATATGACGTGGTTGCCATTGGTGGATCAGTTAAAAACCTATTTCCCAATTTATATTTGGTGCAAACCCTGATTTTATCAAATTCATCGAGGACGTCAAGCTTCATCATACACAGGCCTTTTACTCCGTTGAGTTTTAAAGCCCTGCGAACAATAACTGCATCAAACCATCCGCAGCGTCTCGGCCTGTTTGTTGTCGCGCCGTATTCTCCCCCGATCTTTCTTATCCTTTCACCTGTTTCATCTGATAATTCTGTCGGAAAAGGTCCCTCCCCTACCCTCGTCGTGTATGCTTTACATATCCCGAGAATATAGCCTACGGAAGTAGGGGGCGCACCGCTTCCCGAAAAGATGTTTCCTGAAACAGTGTTTGAAGATGTTACAAACGGGTAAGTACCGTGATCAACATCCAGATAAGTTCCCTGTGCACCCTCAAAAAGCATCTTTTTGCCTTCTTGCTGGCATTTATGAATAAATTGCGTTGTATCGGTTGTATATTTTTTAAGCAGCTTCCTATATACTTCGTAACTCTTTATTATTTCTCTCGCCTTAAATGGCTGATCTTTATAATATTTTTTAATGATAAAATTCTTTATTTCGAGGTTTTCCTTTACCATGTCAGAAAACATCTTTTTATCAAGTAGGTCAATAACCCTTATACCCATCCTGCTAACCTTATCCTCGTAAGCCGGACCTATACCACGCCCTGTAGTTCCTATCTTGTTCTTTTTCTTTGATTCTCTTAACATATCAAGCTTCTTGTGGTAAGGCATAATTATATGAGTTAAACCACTTATCATCAATCTTTTATCATCTTTAATGTATCCTATTGATTTAAGATCGTTGATTTCTTGCTCTAATATACCAGGGTCTAGTACCACACCGTTTCCTATGATACAATATTTTTTCTCATGAAGAATACCTGATGGGATTAAATGCAGTATTACCTTTTTTCCTCCTACCACAATAGTATGTCCTGCGTTTGCCCCTCCTTGAAACCGCACGATTACATCAGCATATTCGCTGAGTATATCAATAATCTTTCCTTTACCTTCATCACCCCACTGGATTCCTACAACACCAACATTTGACATAAATGATATTCTCCTGTTTTGGCTTTATTTCAGTAACGAATATCTTCTTAATACACCTTAGCACCAAAATCAAGCACAATGTTAACTACTTTCCGCTATTAGGGTTTTTTTGACATAAATGGCATTTGTATGATATTTTTATAACCCATAGTTTTTTATTTTAATAACATTGTGAGGGATTAGATGAAAAAGATATTAAATAATAAAATTAACGTGTTAACTATACTGACTATTTTGTTCTTTCTCTTTTTTATCGGAATGGAATCGGTTGCCTATGCTCGGGCAGGTGGCGGCAGATCATTAGGCAGTAGGGGATTCGGTTCAGGCGGCAGCCGCTCCTACCAAAGAACTGCTCCAACCAGACCCCCAACAACTGCTCCAACCAGACCCCCAACAACTGCTCAGCAACCATCAACGCAAGTACCACCAATTCAACAGCCCCAACCATCTTTTGGGAGAAGTCTGCTCTATGGTATAGGGGGCGGACTCATGGGAGGAATGATCGGGAGCATGTTGTTCGGCAGTCGGGGATATGCCGGAGGTGGCGGATACGGCGGCGGATTTGGTTTTGGCGATTTTATAATACTTCTTGTCATTGCAGGCATTATCTATTTCATTTATAAAAAGTACCGTGCACGCAAGGCAGAAGAAATGCAAATGAATATGTCAGGCGTGGGTTACTCATCTTCTTATAATTACAACGAGCCAATACCCGCACAAACATACAATGAACAAACATTCCAGAATGACCCTGTGTCAAACGGTCTTCGTCATATAAAGGAAATGGATGTCTCTTTCGATGAAAATCAATTCAGGGAATTGGCTGAGGATACCTTCTTTAAAATCCAGGGCGGCTGGACAAGACGAGACATGAGCAATGTCAAAAGCCTCTTAACACCGCAAATGCTAAATACATTCCAAGCAGATATTGATAATTATATATCAAACAAACAGATCAATCGCCTCGAAAATATAGCTATGCGGCAGGTAGACATCGTAGATGCAGTTCAAGATCAAGGAGAAGAATACATAACTGTAAAATTTCTTGCGAGCATCCTTGATTACACTATAAACGAAACCGATAACAGGGTCATCTCGGGCAGCCAAAACGACCCTGTAAAATTTCTCGAATATTGGACCTTTACGAGAAAAACAGGCAATAAAAACTGGTTACTTGCAGGCATCACACAAGAAACGGACTATTAAAATACATCAATTAAATAGGCATTGGACATATAAATTAATCTGATGAAACGTTACGTTCTCCATAAGGATACGTCCGCCAAAAAAACACTTATTGATTATGAAAAAGAACTCAATAAAGAGCAGTTGGAAGTCGTATTAAACGGCAATGGACCAACCCTTGTAATTGCAGGCGCTGGTAGCGGAAAAACACGGGTCGTTACCTACAGGGTTGCAAGACTCCTCGAAAAAGGCATATTACCAAACAATATCCTGCTTCTTACGTTTACAAACAAGGCTGCACGCGAGATGTTACATAGGGTTGAACATCTTGTTAAGATCGATACACATTATATATACGGGGGCACCTTCCATCACATAGGAAACATGATCTTAAGACGACACAGCGAAATGCTGGGATTCACAAAAAATTTTACAATCCTCGACAACGAAGATGCAAAAGATCTCATTGAATTATCTTTAAGGGATCTTCGGATAAACAAAAAAGAACACCGTTTCCCTAAAGGGACCGTGTTAAAAGAGATATTCAGCTATTCAATCAACACAATACATAGTTTAGAAGACGGTATAAAGGAAAGATTTCCCTACTTCTTTGATCTTGTTGATGAAATCAAGATGGTTTTTACAAGATATACCGAAAAAAAACGGATAGCAAACTCAATGGACTTCGATGACCTGCTTTTCTACTGGCATAAACTACTTTCCGAAAATGAGGAATTAAGGAGGCATTATGCAATCGCTTTACCATACATACTTGTTGATGAATATCAGGACACTAACAAAATTCAAGCAGAGATAGTAGATTTTATGGGTTTTATAAACAGAAACGTCATGGTGGTTGGTGATGACGCACAAAGCATATATTCCTTTCGCGGGGCTAATTTCCAAAATATTCTCGAATTTCCTAAAAAATATGAAGAGGCAAAGATTTTCAAACTCGAAACAAATTATAGAAGCACTCCGGAAATATTGATATTGGCTAACAACTCTATATCTCTGAATAAAAAACAATTCTCAAAGGAATTAAAGAGCATAAGAAAAAACGGTCTTATACCTGCTGTAGTAAATCTGAGAGATGTCATTCAACAGGCAGAATTTGTAGCACAGAGGATCCTCGAATTAAGAGACGAGGACATATCCATTGATGACATTGCAGTCCTATACAGGGCGCACTACCATTCTATGGAGCTACAGATGGAACTGACAAGAAGGGGTATACCCTATGAGATTAGAAGCGGTCTCCGTTTTTTTGAGCAGGCACATATAAAAGATGTGGTCTCTTTTTTAAGGGTTATTGTTAATTCCAGCGATGAGGTATCGTGGAAAAGAATGTTAAAGATATTTTCCAGGATTGGAAAAAAGACAGCAGACCATATATATGAATATATAAAAACTGTAGAAAACCCCCTCAACGTGTTTGTTTCAAAAAAAATCGGGGAAATATTCAAAAACATCCAGAGAGAAAACATCGAATTATGGTCTGTATTATTCACAAAATTAAGGGATTTGCATAATGACGATGCAATATCGGAAATGATTTCCACAATTCTCAAGCATGGATACACAGAATATTTAAAGAACAACTACCCGAATTATGAATCAAGACTCGAAGATATAGGACAATTAATAAATTTTTCAACAAAATATTCTGACTTAGAGTCTTTTCTTAGCGAGCTTTCACTTATGAGCGGTATAAGTGGCGAAGAAATTATTACTGCTGGCGAAGAAGATAAAAGGGTTGTTTTGAGCACCATTCATCAGGCAAAAGGTCTCGAGTGGAAAGCGGTTTTTATAATTTGGTGCGCCGAAGGACGCTTTCCTAACCCAAAGGCCGTTGAAGAGGGAAATATAGAAGAGGAGAGGCGATTGTTTTATGTCGCTACCACAAGGGCAATGGATGAACTTTACCTTTGTTATCCACTACTCACTTACGACAAACAAATAGGGCATATCATAATGAAGCCATCCCGTTTTATATCAGAGCTTAACGGAAACACGTACGACGAATGGCAGGTATCGGATTAATTAATAAAAACCTTCTTATATCTTCCCATATCTTCAATCGCCCTACCCGAACCTAACACAACTGAAAACAGGGGATCATCGACGACTCGAACCCTTATATCTGTCTCCGTTTCTATCCTTTTGTTAAGACCTTTAAGCATTGCCCCACCCCCTGTCAATACCATTCCAGCTTCGTGCAGATCAGACACAAATTCAGGAGGCAGTTTTTCGAGTGCCCTTTTAACAGAATCAATGATAGCGGAAACAGGTTCCTCGATGGCTTCTCGTATTTCATCCCTCGGTATTTTTATATTTCTTGGTATGCCAGTAAACATATCTTTGCCCACAATGCTAATTGGATCACCCTTATCCTCCATTGGCAATACAGATGCGGCCTCAATTTTTATTTTTTCTGCGGCTATATAACCAATTGCAACCTGGTATTTTTTTTGAAGGTACCTGATAATCGACTCGTCAATTTCACTACCGGCAACCCTGAGAGATTCACTGTATGCAGTCGCAGAAAGGCTTATTATTGCCACCTCTGTCGTGCCTCCACCAATATCGACAACCATGTTGCCCTTTGGCATTTCAATGGGCAGATCAGAACCTATAGCTGCTGCCATTGGTTCTTCAATAAGAAACACATCCTTTATGCCAACCTGAAAACAGGCATCCACAACAGCCTTTTTCTCTACTTGTGTTATGCCTGAAGGTACCCCTACTACCAGTTTTGGTTTTGAAATCTTTCTATCACGTTTGACTATGGTCAGAAAATACTTTATCATTGCTTTTGTAACATCAAAATCGGCAATGACCCCATCCTTCAGAGGTCTTATCGCGCTTATATTCGGCGGTGTCCGACCTATATATTCTTTTGCATCTTTGCCGACAGCTATAACCTTGTTCGAACTATTGTCAATTGCAACAACGGATGGTTCATTCAGTATGACACCCTCTCCCTTAAGATAAATAAGGGTGTTAGCCGTTCCAAGATCCATAGCAAAATGCGTAGAAAATAATCCAAATAGTTTTTTAAAAAAACTCATAACCCCTCCTTTATTTGAATACCAACCTTTCCCTTTTCTGTCTTTTCTAACATGCCCCACATGCTCAACCCATCATCCGGGAAATAGGATACCCCGGTTTCAATATTGCATATAGATTTATCAATCTTTTCCTCCTCAAGGCACTTTAAAATGCTGTAATGTAAAATCCTTAAGATGTTTTTTGTTTGATATACATCATCCCCCTTTAGTAATATACAAAACCGCCCTCCCCCTCTTCTCGAGATATGGGAACGTGAATCTACACAGTTTTTTATTATGTGAAACACCCTCTTTATTAAATTGTTTGTAAAATTTAGTCCCATCAACTCATTACATGCATGGATACCGGAAAGTCTGATCGACAAGAGGGAAAACTTATCGGGTCTTTTTACGGTTTTATCCAATATCTTTAGAAAAACAGGAAATTGGAGTGCATCTGTTACCGGTTCAAAATCTTTCAACTTTTCAAGGTTTTCCCTCATCCATAATGACGAATAATATAAAGACAGCAGGGTAGAAACATTTCTTAGAAAACCTATGGATTGTTCTTTTAAATTTTTATCAGACATAGCAACAAAACCAATCATCCCGAATGTTATATCATTTGTAAAAAATGGAAATCCAAAAAATTGTTTTACATTCAACATATCACCAGGAAAAAATAAAGACTTTTCTTGAAGGAATCTACTGCTGTGGGGCAGCAAGAGTTCTCTCCCCCCTTCCATCACTACCGATGCTATGCTACTTCCAGTGGGACATTCTTTGCCATTGTAATCAATATCTAAACCCACTAAATCATGAATAAACAGTCTTCCGTTTTTTTCAATACCAACAAAACAAAAATCCGCATGTGATAGGTTTATACATTCTTTGAATATCTCATTGACAGATATTTTTGACTGATTCAATCCATCAAACAGGTTTAAAATTCTCCTTTCTGCATTCAGGGTTTCGAGCCTTTCTTCCATATCAAAGAAACGTTTTTCATTTTCAATTTCTTTATTAATCGCCAAGACAAACGAATTTAGGATTTTTTTTTCCTTATCGGTGAAAACCCATTTTTTTTTACTGTCAACGACGATAACCCCTCTATCTTCCATTGGAAAACCCATAAAGGATTTTATGCCTTCTGTGTTTCCGTAGTAACCAAGGGTACTCTCATCCTTATCAAAATTGGGGATAATAAGCGGTTGATTGTGTTTGATAACCCATCCAGGCAGTGACCCTTCAATAGGAATGTTTCTGTTTTTGTCAAAACTATTTGCGAATGATGCATACGAAAGACATTTTAAACACCCCTCCTCTTTTATAAAAAGAGCCACAGAAAATGCCTCATATACATTAAATATGATATCAGTAAATCCTTGTATCATGCCCATCTCAAAATTATGTCATCAACCTTTCTGTTGTGTCAAGGACTGACGGATCATATTCGTCAAAACAGATATGTCCTTCTCCGATATTTAACCTTTCAAGCACCCTGCACATGTTACAAATGCTGCCATATGTTGGGTAACCGCATTTAGAACAAAAGTTTTCAGTATTTTTAATATCTTCCTGCCTATTCTTTATAAACGACTTTAAATATCCTTTAACAAACTGTATCTTTGTTCCGGGTGACAACTGCTCGAGTCTGTTCAACATGTCTTTATAAATCAATGTCTTTGCACCAACAGAAAAAGGGCATTCTTCCCTGATATAGTCGATGTTATTTAAAATAGCATACGCAGCAATATCCCTTTCAGAGCATAAAAAAAATGGCTTCACCTTTTTCGAAAGATGGCCATGTCTGGCTTCCAAAACCACATTCTTTTTGCCAAGATATTCCTCTTTCCAATACAGGACATTACCAAAAAGCGCAGAGGCCTCATCATCAATATTATGGCCCGTAACAAGCGTTGTATATCCATACTCAATACATACCCTATTCATAACGTAACGCTTTATCATACCACACGCCGAACATGGCACCCTTTTCAATACCTTCGCAAGCCCATCTATACCCTTATCTGACAATCTTTTTATGTCAAAGCTATACACCTTCTTCATAAGTAAATCTGCCATTTTCTCAATTTTTGCAAAAGAAATGTCCGAATAATTTTCTATACCGAGATTGATATACACGCCATCAGCAGCATACCCGAGCTTATTAAGCATAAACCATACAGAAAGGCTGTCTTTTCCACCGGATACAGCTACAATGGGTTTTTCGCCGTTTTCAATAAGACGATATTTATTTATTGTGTTAAGCGTCCTTTTTTCAAGAAAAGATATAAAGTGTGGCGCACACAGAGCGGTGCTGTATGCCTTCAGACTGATAACTGCCGGTTCACCACATACCCTGCATTTCAACCGCCTGATACCACCTTAATGAATTTAACCGAATCACCTTTTTCTGCACGATAATCTTCCGTAACGAGTCGATCGTTTACCATCGGAAGATAAACTTCCCTATTAATGGAAAGCTGTTCCATTAGCCTGTATATATCAATAGGTTTGTTATATTCAATTACTTTACCATCGCACTCAATTGTCATAGATAATTCATA
>JAKPZU010000150.1 GCA_029559915.1 Bacillota bacterium | reverse complement strand
TTGATCTAGCAAATCCCTGGCTTTTTTATTGCGTTCTTTCGTGATACTGGATTGCACTTGTCCTTCCATCCTTTCAGCCACAGTGCCGGGCATTGGAGAAAAGCTAAATACATGTCCTCCACTCATTCCTGAATTTCTAATAAAGGACAATGTTTCATTAAAATCATTTTGATCTTCCCCAGGGAAACCGAGCAAAATATCGCTCGTTATGGCAACGTTTGGTGCAAATTTTTTAATCATTGAAAACAGATCTTCTAGCTTTTCTCTAGTTGATGGACGCCGCATTGATTTTAATATTTTATCTGATGCACTTTGTACAGGGATGTGCAAATGATTACATAATCGTTCGTTTTGAAAAAGGTTTATCAATTCTTTTGAAATATCCCATGGTTCAATTGATGACAAACGAATTCGGGGTATTCCAGTTTCAGATAAGATTGTTTTAATCAAATCAGCTATTCTTAGGCTTTCACCCAAATCAACTCCCCAGCTTCCCAGTTGCACACCGGTGAGAACAATTTCCTTATTCCCAAGTTTTTCCAATTTGTTGATATATCGAACTATATCTTCTTGTCGCGCGCTTCGCGCCCGTCCTCGGGCAATCGTTGTTAAACAAAAGGCGCATTGATTAAGACAACCATCCTGAACCTTGACAAATGCCCTCGTGCGCTGTCGTTGACCTAGTTTCGGCTTATCTTTAACTTCCGATAAATCTATAGTTCCATATTCAAGTAAGCAAAATTTTTCATCATTGTAAATAATATCTTCAGCATCCAGGATTGATAAAGCATCTTCTGGCATCGCGCTTGGCCAACAACCCATCGCTACAACATTTGCATTTGTTTCACGTTGATATTTACGAACCATCTTGCGGGAATCTGCTGCCGCTTTCTTGGTGACACAACAAGTGTTAACAATAATACGGTCTGCGTCGCCAGCCTTGCTAACTAGAGAATCACCTTCTGCTAAGCACTTCATTGCATAAAGGTCAATTTCAGCCTGGTTGAGCCTACAGCCAACCATATCAAAATAGATTTTCATTTAGGGTTTTACGACTATAAAATGATTAAATAAAGCAGATGCGTTGCCTTCTTGTGCTGTTTCCAGGAAAAATCCAACTTCACCAATCTGAAAGCGGTCATCAGTTGCACGCAATACTTCAACGCCATTAATTTCAAGGCGCAATGATTCATTCTGACAAATTGCCACAATCATATTTACGCCATCATGCATTTCAATTAATTCTGTATAAAGATAATTTTCACCAGACAACAGGCTGGTTTTGCCATCTTCTACACGATATATTCCAGCATACCCATCTGTCGAAACTGAAAAGCCATAAAAATTTTGTTTATCTTGATATCGACAAACCAAGCCATAGCTAGTTTCATCGGAACCGGTAACCTTTTTTGCTTCAACACTGAATTTTGTGTCACTAAAGACCAGGTTACTTGTAGATATACTACGGCCATTTTTAGGAAAAACAGACATAAAGTAGCCCTGGTCAGAACTGCGTTTTAGCTCATAAACGTTGTTTACTTCTTCCCAATTTAATGTTCGTCTTGTAAAATCTACTTCCTGCAAGACTTCCCCAGATTTTTTCCAAGGTAATTTATCC
>JAKPZU010000123.1 GCA_029559915.1 Bacillota bacterium | reverse complement strand
AGGAAGTTTGCAGAAGAAGCAATCAAGACTTTCCCTGATTATTTCTTCGAAGTAGGTGCTTCAAGCACTTCAAAATATCATCCTGCATACGCTTTAGGATTTGGAGGATTACTTAGACATACACAAGCTGCTGTAAAAATTGCAGTAGAGTTGTTTAGAATTGAGTCATATGATTTTACAGACGATGAAAAAGATTTAATTATCGCATCATTAATCTGTCACGATGGATGGAAACATGGAACTGAATACGCTAAATTTACAGTTGATGTACATCCACTTATCGCTGGGACTGAATTATCTAAAAATAAAGAATTACGAGCATTATTACCAGAAGATCAGTTTGCATTTGTAATTGGATGTGTTGAGCATCATATGGGAGGCTTTGTGCAGAGTTATAAAACCCAAGAAGAAGTACTGGAACGCCCACAAAATAAATTCCAGGATTTTGTACATTTGGCTGATTATTTGGCGAGCAGGAAATTCTTGGAAGTTAAATTTGTATGAAGCAGGATGATGCCATGGAAAAGATTACGCTTACCTGTCCAAAATGTCATAACAAATTTAGAACAGATAAAAAAATCGTGCCAGAACTTTCTGATCCGATTGATATCGACCTGCTTATGTACACCTGTCCAGTATGTCATTGGCGTTTCCTCCAGAACCCTCGATCAAAACTGCAATCAATCGAGTGCACCGTCGATGGTATAAAATTTCAGTCACGTCTTGAAGCGAGACGATACACACAACTAAAGCAGATGGAGATGGATGGCGTCATCCGCAACTTAGTTTTGCAACCAAAGTTTTTGTTGCAAGAAAAATTCAAAGATCAGTACACAGGCAAGACGTACCAGCCGATTTATTATATTGGAGACTTTATGTTCACCGATCAAACAGGACAAAAGATAGTAAATGAGGTTAAGGGATTTTTTACTGACACCGCCAGACTGAAATTCAAGCTGGTAATTCACAAGTATCCTGAAATAAAATTTGTTCTGCTAAAGAAAACAGATTTCTAATCGAGGAGTGATAAATTATGGATGCTAAACTTTATTTACAAAAATTATCATTAATTTGCGATAAATACCACAAAAATTGCGAAAATTGTCCACTTCTTTTTCATAGTTGCGGATATCCGGTAGAAGGATAT
>JAKPZU010000114.1 GCA_029559915.1 Bacillota bacterium | reverse complement strand
TTTCTGTCTTGATTTGGCAACTATATTGTATCAAATTATTTCTTATCTATCAATTGTTTTATGAATCTCATCAGTACTTTCATTGAACACAGCCTTTTAGTTAAAAACTACATAAAACTATCACATAGATTTGATATTCTATTTATGCAATCAAATTTTCTCTTTTATTTTATATATTTGAGCATAGAGATTATCAATTTCTATGCTCATTTATTTTATTTTAGGAGATATTAACCATGATTAAAAATTTCGGTATTGATTTAATTGAAAATCATGATTCACTGCTTTTGGCCATCAGTGGCGGCATTGATTCCATGGTGATGCTGGACATAGTGAATAAATTAAAAAATAAAATGCAGCTTAAACTATATATTGCCCATGTCGATCATCAAAAACGGCCTTCCAGCAAGGATGACCGAGATTTTGTTGTGGAAATGGCTGAGGAATTTTCTATTCCTTGTTTTGTTGAAAACTTAGAACTGAACAACGATAATAATTTCCATGATTACGCTCATAAAAAAAGATATGACTTTTTCTTGCGTATTGCCAAAGAACATAATATCAAGAAAGTATTGCTTGCACATAATGCCAATGATAATGCCGAAACTATTCTGATGCGCCTTACCAGAGGCAGTTCTTTCGAGGGTTACCGAGGAATTTTAAGAAGCAATTACTATCAAGGTTTACAAATTGTTAGGCCGCTTCTTAATGTTAGTCGCAAAGATATTGAAATCTACCAACAAGCAAACTTAGTTCCTTATGTCAATGATCCAACCAATCTGGAAGACGATTACACGAGAAATCGGTTTAGGCATCATGTCTTGCCGCTGCTTGAAGAAGAGAATCCCAAATATTTGGAAAAAATCAACCATTTTTCCATCTATCAAACTATGGCTTATGACTTAATCGATAGTTTGAGCGAAAAAATTGTCAAAAACATCAAATTTGATGATTGTTTTGAGTTGAGTGTTAAGGAACTACTGAAACAGCCACTGATAATCCAAATTGAAGTTGTCAAAAAAATTATAAATTTACTTACTGATAACAAAATAGAAATTTCCTATCAAAATTTTATCGACATTCTTAAACTTGCAAATAACCCCAAACCACAAGTTCAATTTGAAATCGAAAATCAATTATATGTTTATAAAAGTTATGACATATTAAAATTTAGAACTAAGTCTTTGGTATTCGAAGAATATAACTTTGTCATTGATGGTTTTAAGGAAATAAAACTTCCTAACGGTTATTTAGTTTCCATCACAAAAAATCCAAACAAAAATAATGGTTTTATATATAAAATATGTTATAATAATCTAGATTTAGTCTTTCCTATAACCGTAAGAAATCGGATGAATGGTGATAATCTAAAAACTAAATCCGGAACGAAAAAACTCAAAGATGTCTTTATCAATAAAAAATTATCTATTGAGGCAAGAAATTCTTTACCAGTTTTTCTTGACAAGCAAAATGAAATTATCTTTGTTCCTGGTATATACCAAAAAGAAACAACGGGCGAAAACGAACTTTTCATAGTAGTTTTAGAGGAGTAAAAAAATGTTAGAAAAAGATATAGAAAAAATCTTGGTAACCAATGAAGAAATAGTTGCTATTTCTAAAAGATTGGGTAAGCAGATTACTGAAGATTATCGCGATAAAAATCCGGTAATAATCGGCCTTTTAAAAGGCTGCCTGCCTTTTATGGCGGAATTGATCAAACACATCGACATCTATTGTCAAATTGAACTCATGGGCGTTCAAAGTTATCATGGTGGCACTGAATCTTCAGGGAATGTCAAAATAACCAAAGACCTGGATGTATCAATTGAAAATCGCCATGTGTTGATAGCTGAAGATATCGTCGATACAGGTAAAACCATAAATGTCGTAAAAAATTTATTAAAATATCGTGGCGCTTTATCGGTTGAGGTAGTAACCCTTCTCGATAAGCCTTCAGGAAGAACCGAAGATTTTACACCGAAATATATTGGGACGACAATCCCGAAAGAATTCGTTGTTGGATTTGGCCTTGATTATGATGAATTTTATCGTAATCTCCCTTATATCGGTGTCTTGAAACCTGAAGTTTACAATAATTAAGGAGGTATAAAATGGCAGTCAGTAAAAATTCACAAAACAAATCAATGAACAATCGTTCTACTCGATTCATAATGATAGCGCTGTTGGTAATATTGATTATTTCCATCATGTACAGTTTTGGCAACGCCAATGGCCCAGTAGAAATTGCCAATTCCGATTTTACATTCTTGCTGGACAATGGTGGAATCACTTCCGTTGAAGTTACGCCTTTGGCTGGAGAAACAAATTATCGCGCTTACAAAGTAACCGGTAAGTTATTGGACGGTAAAGTCTATATCACCTATTTTGCTAATGACGACGAACTGAATGAAGTGAGAAATGTCGTTAATGCCATCAACTCTGATGGCGATATGACCAACAATATCCTTTTAATTTTCCATCGTGGCGCTACCTATAGCATTATAAACATCATTTTCCCAATCATTTTGGTTGCGGGCGTAGTGGTAATGATGGTGGTGATGATGAAAGGTGGTTCAAATGCCAATAAACAAGCATTTGATTTTGGTAAGTCAAGAGCTCAAGTTTCAAAGAATCAACAGACAACTTTCAATGATGTTGCTGGTGCTGATGAAGAAAAAGAGGAATTGAAAGAAATCATCGATTTCTTGAAAAATCCTAAAAAATATATGGAATTAGGCGCAAGAATTCCTAAGGGCGTACTTTTGGTAGGACCTCCAGGAACAGGTAAAACCTTGATAGCGAGAGCTGTTGCCGGTGAAGCTAAAGTTCCATTCTACTTCGTTTCCGGTTCTGACTTTTTGGAAATGTTTGTCGGTGTCGGTGCCTCTAGAGTCAGAGATATGTTTAAAACCGCTAAAACCCACGCTCCTTGTATCCTTTTCATCGATGAAATCGACGCTGTAGGTCGACAAAGAGGTACTGGTTTAGGTGGAGGTCATGATGAAAGGGAACAAACATTGAACCAATTATTGGTGGAAATGGATGGTTTCGGTCATAACTCAGGCGTAATCGTTATTGCCGCAACCAATCGTGTTGATATTTTGGATCCAGCCTTAATGCGTCCAGGTCGTTTCGACAGACAAGTTTACGTCGGTACTCCTGACATCAAGGGTAGAGTGGAAATACTTAAAGTTCACTCACGTAATAAAAAGATAAATCCAGAAATAACTTTCCAGGAAATTGCTAGAAGAACGCCAGGTTTTACTGGAGCTGATCTAGAAAACTTGATGAATGAAGCTGCGCTTTTGGCAGCAAGAGAAAACAAAACGCAAATCGAATTATCACATATCGATGAAGCTGTGGATAGAGTAATGATGGGACCGGCAAAGAAATCCCGCGTTTTCTCAAAAAAAGAAAAAGAGATTATCGCTTATCATGAAGCAGGACATGCAGTTATCGGTTTGAAACTCGAAAATGCCAGCATTGTTCATAAAGTTACTATCATACCTCGTGGACAAGCTGGAGGTTATAACTTGATGCTTCCTAGGGAAGAACAGGCATTCCTGCAAACAAGGCAAAATCTATTAGAAATGATTATCGGGCTTTTGGGTGGTAGAGTCGCTGAAGAAGTTATCTTCAAAGAAATTTCCACCGGCGGTCACAATGATCTCCAACGTTCTACTGCTATCGCTAGAGCGATGATTACCGAATATGGGATGAGCGAAAGACTTGGCCCTATCACTTACGAAAAAGACTCGGACACAGTCTTCTTGGGAAGAGATTATGGTAAATCCAAGAATTTCTCCGAACAAATCGCAACGGAAATCGATAAGGAAGTTCGCGGCATCATCCATGAATGTTACGAAAAAGCGAAGGAAGTCATTGAAACCAATATTGACCTATTAAAAATCATCGCTCATTATCTGTTGGAAGTTGAAACATTGACTAAAGAAGATATTGACGAAATTGTTGAAACAAATAAATTATCTCGTTGGGACGATGTCTTAGCTGGTGAATTACATCAAGAAACTAAACCCGAAGAGCCAAATAACACCACTCAAGCAGAAAATACCAAACTTTAAGACAAATTGATGGGATACTTTAAAATGTATCCCTCTATTTTTAAAGGAGATTCCCATGAGATTAGATAAATATTTAAAAGTATCGCGTATTTTCAAAAGAAGAACAATTGCCAAAGAAGTCAGTAAAAACCAGAGAATCCTGATTAACGGCCGAGTTGCCAAACCAGGAACAGAAGTTAAAGAAAATGATATTTTGGTAATTTCCTATGGTGGAAAAGAACTGAAGGTCAGAGTTTTGGCAACGCCTGAATATGTTAAAAAAGAAAGTGCTGAATCGATGTATGAAATTATCGCCGATATCAATTGATTTGCGATAACGATTTAGTTATAATTATTGAATGGAGTTAAAAAGATATGAAAAAATTGATTTTATCATTTTTATTGCTGAGTGTGATAATTATAATGAGTGCTTGCGGAGTGAGCAATCAATCCCATGACATCTACGTAACGGTTTATCCGCTTAAATATGTCGCTGAAGAAATTTTAAAGGATACTGACTATACTGTTGGAATTGTACCGGGAGTTACTTCTCATGAAAGTTCCGTAGATTGGTCGCCAAAAGAAATTATTGCGATGACTGAGGCAACTTACTTGTTTTATGTTGGCGCCAACTATGATTATTACATCGATTATCAAATCGACAGCATTTTTAAAAACAAAGACGTCCAATTGATAAAAATCGAATTGGAAACCGATTATATCGAGTTTATCCCTGGTTTGATTCATGAACATAATCACGAAAATGAGCATGTAGGAGAAAGCGATCCACTTAACACTACCGTTTTAGGTGTTGACCCCCATTTTTGGATCTCACCACTCAAAGTTTTGGAAGTTTCTGAACTTGTTTATGATAAATTGATTTTGGCATACCCTGAAGAAGAAACTACTTTAACGGAAAATTATATGAGTCTAGTGGCTTTGCTTAGCGAACTTCATGACGAATATACCACTGTTATCAGCAAACTGACTAAACCCGTGATGACTTCAACCAATCTTTATGGTTACTTGCTACATGATTATGATTTGCACTTTATACCGATATCTCCTGGATATCATGAAGAAAGCGATCAATTCACCTCTCAACAAAAAGAGGAAGTCGTATCGGAGGCGGTATATCATGAAATCAGATATATCATCTATGAAAAATACACTACTTCTCCTCTTTCCAATGCAGTATTTAGCGAATTGACTTTGCTTGGTTTAGAACCAATCAAAGTAGAATTCAATATTTTACAATCAATCACCAAAGATGATGAGAATTTAGGTAAAAATTATGTAACCGTCATGTATGAGAATTTGGAACTGCTCAAGGCTGCTGGTGAATATCAGGAAGGATAGAATTAAATGGAAAACAAATACACCGAACAAGAAATCGTCAGAAGAGAAAAGGCGGAAAACTTAAGAGAACTGGGAATCGATCCTTTCGGTTCTCGTTTTGACCGCACTCATAATACCAAAACTTTCAAGGATGAATTTTCCCTTTTCACTAAGGAAGAACTTCATGAAATAGAAAATCCTAAAGAAGTCAAGATTGCTGGTAGAATCATGACCAGAAGAGTCAAGGGTAAAGCGGGATTCGTTCACATTCAAGATCAACACGGCCTCTTGCAACTGTATATCAAGGTTGACGCCATCGGTGAAGAAGCTTATGAGATTTTCAAAAAAGGTGATATCGGCGATATTATCGGTGTCAGCGGAACTGCAATGATTACCAATACCGGTGAATTGTCTTTAAAAGTAAATAAATACACTCACTTGACCAAAGCTTTACGTCCATTGCCAGAAAAATTCCATGGCTTGACTGATAAAGAAGAAATTTACCGTCGCCGTTATGTTGATTTAATCATGAATCAAGACAGTAGAGAAACCTTTATTAAAAGATCGAGAATAATTAAGGAAATGCGTGATTATCTGGACAATTTAGGTTATTTTGAAGTGGAAACACCGGTATTGCAACCAATTCTTGGTGGTGCCAATGCCAGACCTTTCATAACCCATCACAACACTTTAAATATGCCTTTTTATTTAAGAATCGCAACTGAATTGCATTTAAAAAGATGCATAATCGGCGGTTTTGATGGTGTTTATGAAATCGGTAGATTATTCAGAAACGAGGGTATCGATCGTCTCCACAATCCGGAATTCACCACGATAGAGTTATATTTGGCATATTCTGATTTACAAGGCATGATGGATTTGAGCGAAGACTTGATTGCCCATTTGGCAAATAAGGTTTGCGGAACCACTACTATCCAATATGATGGTAAGGAAATCAATTTGGCCAAGGGTTGGAGAAAAGCCCATATGGTCGACTTGATTAAAGAAAAAACCGGCATCAATTTCTTTGAAATCCATGATTTTGAAGTTGCTAAAAAATTAGCTAATGAACATCATTTGGTAGTTGAAAAACATCTTTATGGCGTTGGTCATATCGTCAATTTGTTCTTCGAACATTATTGTGAAGCCGATTTGATTCAACCAACCTTCGTTTATGGACATCCAATCGAAATTTCTCCACTGACTAAAAAAGAGCCTAACGATGAAAGATTCACCCAAAGATTTGAACTTTTCATCAATGGTAGTGAATACGCGAATGCTTATACTGAACTTAACGATCCAATCGATCAATTGGAAAGATTTGAAAATCAAATCAAAGAAAAAGACCTCGGTAATGAAGAGGCCAATGAAATGGATACTGATTTCGTTGAAGCTTTGGAATACGGTATGCCGCCAACTGGTGGTATCGGTATTGGAATTGATCGTTTGGTCATGTTGCTTACTGATTCCAAATCAATCAGGGACGTCTTGTTATTCCCACAAATGAAGAATAGATAAAAAAAATAATAGCGCTGAATTCAGCGCTATTTTCGTTATTTAAATAAGTTTTCGTCATCTTTTTCTTCAACTTTTTCTACTTCTTCGATTTCATTTTGTTCTTTAATGTCTGTTTCAATCAATTCTTGTTCAGTGTTATCGTCGGTTTCATCAACGTCAACTTCTTCAACAAAGACATAATCTTCAATATTGACATTGTTCTTGAATAATTTTCTTGCTTGAATGGCTGTATGATGTTCTTTGCCATTAGCTATGACTTTAGCCAAGCATTTGTCCATTTCTAGTTCATCGTTGATGGTTTTATAGTATAAAGCCATTCTATAATTATAAATAAGTTTAGTGGAGACGTATCCGTCATTGCGTGAGAATTGACTTTCAATCACTTCTTTGTAATGTTCAGGGTTACTGCTAAGGTTTTGCATAGCTTCCAAAACTTGTAGATAGGAACCGACAAAGGCCAAGTACTTACGATTTACAGTACCTTCAAGGTTTTTGATTCTTTCGATTGACAAATTGAAGGTTTCCAAATCTTCCAATTCATATGCAGCATAAGCGATGAAGGAAAGAATCAGGATGTGATAGACGTTGTTCAATTTCTTCAAGTCAACCATATTGAAAGTCTTTATGGCTTCTTCATAGTCACCGTTGTAATAAGTTGCCATGCCAAGATAAACCATGTAAAAAGCCTTGATATTTTTGGTCGGTGCTTGATCAACTCTTTCTTGACAAAGTCTTTTGGCTTCAGCCACGTTCAAATCATAATCTACCAACATGTTGAATTTAGTGGAAAAAGCTTGTAAAGGTCCTGTCGTCTTGTACTTCAAAAATAAATATAAAGACGCAACTATGACCAAGATCCATGTCCAATCTATGTAGTTAATAAAAATTCTGGTTATAATCAATGCCAAATCAATGGCTAAGATGGCAATTACTGCCGTTAAATATTGTTTTCTATTCATTTTATTGTTCCTCTTTCTATTGTTATATCTTGTTCATCATCAAATGAAATTCCCAAAGCATCTGCTATCTCGACAAAAATATCGATAATTCCTGTGAAATGATAATCGTCAACGTCAATCATCTGATGGATTTTACCGTCAACATAAAGACCTAAATTGTCTGGTATTTCCTTTTTATTCTCGATGATGTCATCGAGAAAATCACTGATACTTTCCATCGCTTTCTCATCATAAGAAACTGATTTTTCCACCAATTCATATTTTAAATCTTCCAAGAATAAGGAATAACTGATAACTTGATCATATTCTAAAAAGTGATGAAAATTATTGTCGAAAGTCTTCTTCAAATACATTTTGCAATTAAAAAATTGCATATTTAAATACTCTAAACCGACTTGAAATATCTTTTCTATATCTTCGTTTCCTTGGTCTGGATGGTCTTTATATTCTTGAAAAAGCACCAAAAGCACATCATAGACTGGTTGAAAACGAACAAATAAAGCTGATTCATGACTTTTTAGATGTTCATAGAAATTTTTATTGTCGGTAAGCCAACCTTGATATTCTTTTAAAAGTTTTTCCATATTTTAACCCTCTTTAAATATTATACAATAAAAGAAAAGAAAAACCACAGTAAAAATGTGGTTTTTTTGTGTATTAAGCCTTGTTGAAAGAGCCAAACAACTCCATTTTTTCTTTTACAAC
>JAKPZU010000107.1 GCA_029559915.1 Bacillota bacterium | reverse complement strand
CTTTGGCTAGCTTCAGGAGGAAATCCTGAATTAAAAGCACTTATTGAAAGTGAATTGAAAATACGAACTGAGACCAACACAAATTTCTCACGAGAGTATTTGTTTAAAGTATCTAAAATTCAAAATCACGCAATTACCATTTCGTTTATTCCAACAACTGACTCTTACAATGAATATGGGGCAAACGTGACTATAGACTTATTACTTACCGACATTGAAATGGAAGAATTGTTAAAAAACTATTCTTCAAATCCACCAATTAATACAAGTGGACAAATAAGAGCAAAAGCTTTGGTTAAAGATAATTTAACTGTAAACCAACTTTCAAGACTTGAAAATATTGGGTTTCAAACGAAAGAAATCCTTGAAGTATTGCATTTATGACAAATAAAAACGCCCTATAACACGGGTTTTGCGTCAGGCGGGCTGACGTGCTAAATTGGAGCTTTGTGCTTCTATTCAAGTTTTGTGCTGGTTGACAGTTTTGTGCTCCGAAACCCGCCCGAACGCAAAGCCCGAAAACGTTATCGGCAATATTAATGAAAAACAGTTATATAAATTAGAAGAAAAAAAATAATAACTTTGTAAAAAAACTATAATGCATACTAAACATACATTAATATTTGGTAATTCAATTAGCATGATAGAATTGCCAGATGAAAGCATACATTTAATTGTAACTTCTCCACCATATTTTAATGCTCCGTTTGATTATAAAAATCTTTTTAAAAGCTATGAACAATATTTAGGTGTAATTGAAAAAGTTGCAAAAGAATCTTTCAGAGTTCTAAAAGAAGGACGGATATTCGCTCTAAACATAGATGATATGCTTGTAGATGGGAAAAAATATCCTATTACCGCAGATGCTACAAAAATTTTTCAACACGCAGGTTTTACTTACAGAGATAGGATTGTCTGGAAAAAGCCAGATGGTTATTTAAGAATAAGTAAAAGAAGTGGTGTTTTATTACAAAATCCTTATCCCATGTATTTTTATCCGGATAATTTATTAGAAAGCATAATTATTTTTCAGAAAGGGAAATTCAAATACAGTTCCATTTCTAAAGAAATAAAAGAAAAATCAAAAATCGATATTAAAGAATTTCAAAAGAATAATTGGCACCGAACATTATGGGAAATGACCAATGTTCTACCAGGTTCGGAGTTAGAAAAAGGTATTGCTGCTTTTCCCGATGAGCTTCCCTACAGGATTATTAAACTTTTTTCTTATATTGGCGAAACAGTTTTAGATCCTTTTTTAGGAAGTGGAACTACTATGAAAGTCGCTAATTTGCTTCATCGAAACTCAATTGGCATAGAAATAATAAGAGATTTAGAAAATATTATAAGATCAAAAATAGATGTTGAAAATTTAGAAATAATTGAAAGAAATAAAGGCAAATATAGGTATGTGACTTTGGAATACATTAATAAAAAAATGAGTACATGATATGGAAATTACAGCAAAAATAACCGGCATCAAATACAAGCCCTTTCTAACAAACAAACTAGAAGTTTTTAATTTCAAAAATTTAGATATAAATGATTTGCCATCAAGTTGTATTATTAATTATGATGGGTTTAATTTTGGATTATCTAAATGGGTATCACCCAAAAGAACAAGATCATATCCTTATGAAAGAGTTTACAACACACTTAGTACTGCAAAGAGAATAACTATCATTCCAATTATTAAAGATGAGGGTAAAGAAGGTGATAGGGATTTTATTCAATGGGATACTGTTTCATTGATGAGTTTATTAGATGTTTTTGTTGTATTTTCTTACTATAAAACAGCAGAGAAACACAAATCGGGAAAGAATAAAATAACAAATCAACAATTTGATAATGAGTGGACAAAACGAAAAATTTCTGAAATAAAAAATTATCATAGTTCTGCACTACATTGGAATTTAAAAGAAATTGAATATTCTTTTCCATATTTAATTCAAAAATCAAAAGAAGCATATAATTCAATAAGCAAAAAATTAAAAGTTGAATTTCATAACGAACAAGGAATTGATTTATTTGCAAAGCAATTTATGCAAGGCGTAAATGAATTTATGATAACATCCAGACAAAAGGCTAAAGAAGCTCAGAAACGTGAAGTTAAAACAATACAACCCAAAGAGTCCTTATCTACTTTGACAAAGGCTAAAATTACTATTGAAAATTACCTTGGAGGTAAATATTATTTTACTGTTGATGAATTAGTTATACAGAAAAGCACTCTTTTTTTAATTGAGGATAAACACTCAAAAATCTCTATTTTACCAAGTATTGGGGACATCAAAGATGGATTATTAAAAATGATACTTTTTTCCAATTTAAAAAATGTTTCTGTTTCGGGAAAAGAATATAAAATTATTCCAACTCTAAAATTGACCTCAAGTAGAATTAAAGATGAGATTACTATATCTAACTTAAATACTAATAAATTTCTCAGTGAAAAAGACAAAGACATTTTAAAGAAACTTTTTAAAGAAGCTCACGAAAATAACTTTGAAGTATTAATTAAAAAGGGTTTATAAATGATAAAAACTCCTTTAAGATATCCTGGTGGAAAAAGTAAGGCGATAAAATATATTGCTGAATTGATTCCTTATTTTAAAGAATATCGAGAGCCCTTTGTTGGAGGTGGTTCTGTTTTTATATATCTTAAACAAAGATACCCAAATAAAATATATTGGATAAATGACTTATATGAAAATCTTTACTATTTCTGGAAACATACACAAGAAAATCCAGTAAAACTAATTACTCAAATCCAAATTTGGAAGGATACATTTAAAAATGGTAAAGATTTATTTAATTACTTGACAATAAATATTAATTTATTTAATGAAATAGAAAAAGCAGCTGCTTTTTTTGTATTCAATAGAATTACCTTCTCAGGAACAAGTGAAAGTGGCGGGTTTTCAGATGCAGCATTTAAAAAACGGTTTACTCAATCAAGTATAGAAAGAGTAAACATATTATCAAAGATTTTACTTAATACAAAAATAACAAATTATGATTACCAAAAAGTAGTAGAAGCAGAAGGCGAAAATGTTTTTATTTTTCTTGATCCTCCGTATTATTCTGCTACAAAATCAGCATTATATGGAAAAAATGGCATACTACACAAAACATTTGATCACGAACGACTTGCTGAAGTACTCAAAAATACAAAACATAAATGGCTACTTACATATGATAATAGCGAATACATAAAAAATTTATATTCATTTGCTTATATCAAAGAATGGAATTTGACATATGGAATGAGAAATGTAGGCGAAAATGCCAATATGAAAGGAAATGAACTATTTATCTCAAATTATTTAGTTTCTAATGATATATCAGCTAATTCACTTTTTGATGAAATAGAAGAAATACAGCCGATAACAGCGGCTATACGCCATTAAAACGGCGCATAGCCGCGAAACGTTAGGTGTGATTTTATAAAGACCATATAATATGAAATGTCCTCATTGTTTAGTTGAGATTTATCCTAATTCAAAACGAGTAGGAATCGGTACTGACAAAGATGGTAGTTGGTATATAGAAGTAACCCAATGCCCAGGATGTAATAAAAACAGCTATTATCTTGTTTGTTATGAGCTAAGAACTAATCCAGGTGGAACGAGTAAAGAAGTAACAAAATCTACTAATCTGATTTATCCTAAAGGAACTAACAGATATCCAGTTCCTCTGGAGGTTCCTGCGGATTTTTCAAAAGATTATATACAATCGTGTTTAGTATTGTCTGACAGTCCAATGGCAAGTGCCGCATTAAGTAGAAGATGTTTGCAGCATATCTTAAGGGACAAACTTAAAATTAAAAAGAGTGATTTAGCAAAGGAGATACAGGAAGTTATAGATAATGCTTTATTACCAGCGGATCTCCTTGAAAGTATTGATGCTATTAGAAACATTGGAAACTTTGCTGCACATCCCATTAAAAGTCAATCAAGTGGCGAAATAGTTGATGTTGAACCCGGAGAAGCAGAATGGAACCTAGATGTTCTAGAAATGTTATTTGATTATTTATTTGTTAGGCCTGAGATTGTGAAAAAGAAAAAGTTAGCATTGAATGCAAAGCTTTCTGATGCGGGTAAACCAAATATGAAATAAAAACCACACACAACAACAGGTATAAACCATTGCTGGCAGAGGGTTTGCGCAGGTTAGTACTATTGGTTACCTTGTGCTAACTAGACAACAAATCGCTCTGATAATGCAACGGTTCATACCTACAGACGTTACCAGCCATTTTAAGACATAGTTACTATGACAAGACCAACAAAAGAGGACAGAATAAAATTCAATATTGACTATCCGCAGGACACTGACTTTTCAGCTTATGCCCGACTACTTCAGAGCAAGTGGCGGGACAAAAAAAAGTTTCCCGAATTGAAACTTGGCAACTTCTTAGACATTGAGTTTGCAAAGACAACTAAAGTAAACTTTCTGACTGACAATATCAGACAACTTGTATCGAAAGAAGTAGCAAACGCAAAAAAGACGGGCGGACTAATAAGCGAACCGAGGATATGGAATAATCTTCTTTCCTCACAACCACTTTGCTTTAACTTATTTGGTGAGCTTCATTTTGATTTGGACTTGGCGACAAAGTATTTTAAACAACTTTTTCCAAACCGACTCGATTCAGTCACAGCAGTTAAGTTTGAGTATTCGCCTGGTCGAGGCGACACAAAGTACATTGGCGACCATTCTGCGTTTGACGTTTTTGTGGAATATACAAAGGATGACAGAAAAGGTTTTATAGGAATTGAAGTCAAGTATGCAGAGAGTTTAAATGAAGAAACAAAGGACAAAGCAAACAAAAACTTCAAAGAGCAATACGCCACTTTGACCAATAATTGCGGATTATTTAAACCCGACAGCGTTGACTTCTTGCGACAACCACCACTCTCACAAATTTGGCGTGACCATCTTCTTTGCATTGCTACACGACAGGACTATGACGAAGGTTTTTTTGTTTTCCTTTTTCCTTCCAAAAACATTCATTGCCAAAAGGGCGTTGACGATTACAAAAAATATCTTGCATTTGACAATGACGAGCAAAACTGTTTTTATCCTCGTTACTTAGATGACTTCATAAAAACAATGACAACCATTTCAACTGCGGACTGGACAACTGAACTTAAGCAGAGATACCTTGGAGACGATGAATAAAAAACGGCTGGTAACAAGCGGTATAGTTAATTGCTGGTCCAGTGCACATTCTAGCGTTTCAGCCCGTATTAAAATTAGTTATAACTTGACAGAGAAGTGCTTCGAAATCGGCAACTAACCATACCGCCGACCGTTAGGCGAAATGGCGGTATCAAGTTTTAATGGAGTCAATAAAATATTTGAGAGGCGTTTGCTATGAATATCTATGAGAAACTAACAGGGTTTGTTAAACAAGCATTTAAAACTACTGTGGAAATATTCCTTGAAGCTTTGAAACTCAGTCCCAATGCTCAGGGATATGTCAGTGGTTCCATAACTGAACTTCTGCTGAAAAAGAAACTTGAGGAAGAATATGGGTTTGAAATCAAAAGAATTAGAGAGAAATGGGAAGGAAGAAAGCACCCGCGCCATCATGGCGATTTTTATTTAAAAAAGCCTGATTCTTCATATTGGTATGTAGTTGAGTCAAAAGGGGTTAAATCTAATTCGGAAAAGTGGCATAAGCTTTACAATTTCGATAACATAAAAAATTTTTTGATCACTCATTCAGATAAAATTCCATGGATAGATAATACACTTAATGTAGAGGAGCAAGTAACCAACTGGATTTACACCAACCTACCTAAGTTCCGAGATGAATATTTGTCTAATCTCTACGAGTACGAAGAGGTTCAGAAATACAATTCTAAACGAGATACAAAGAAAGCCAGAGATATTACAGTATTGCGTGATTATACCCGCGACAAAATCAATGGTATGATTGAGGAAAGGTTGAATTATGTAATGTCAAAAATAAAAGTCTTGGAAACTCACTTTGTTTCAGGCCGATCTGGAATAAGTGAACGAACGCAGGCAACTCCACGCAAGGACGAATTCAATGTTATCGCCATTGATATTGTCCTTCGGTACCCCGAGCATAAATTTCTATTTGCCAACCCCAAAAATCTAGAGTCTTCAGGAGACGACCCCAACCATTTACAGCAAAACTATATCATGGGTTTTATTTTCACCGACGAGCAAGGTAATCAAACTTTGACGATTACGGACGATTGGTATGAAGATTTAAACGATGTTTATGATACATTAGATTCTGAAGATTCAGTTAGTGAAGACGACATGCAAATTGATAACAGGTGTATTGTTCTGGACGAGGAGGAACAAAATGAGAAATAAAATGAGTAAGAAGAACATATATAAACCAGTTACACAACAAGAATGGAAAGTTAAAGAACAGCAACTTCTCTATTCTGAAGAGAGTTTGCTGCCACAAAACCTACCACACTTAAAAGAATTACGCCAAGCACACAATCTCTCAGCCATATTTGATGAATGTCATAATTATATCTATGCTAATGAAGGATTACTCAAGGATAAGATATTTCACGAAATTGTAAAACTTCTTACCATGAAACTTTATGATGAGCAGAATACTACAGATGGCATTTTGCAATTTGGCATTACTTCAAGTGAATATAGAAGCATACTTGCACATAAACCAAGTAATTTTGAAGTTCGTATCAACAAACTATTCAATACAGTGCGAAATAAGTATCAGTCTTTGTTCTCGGACGATACACTAAAATTGAAACCCCTAACGCTTGCTTATATTGTTGGACGATTACAGTTTGTTAACCTCACTCAGACACCCGGTGACGTCAAGGGTGAAGCCTTTCAAAAGTTTGTCTATCGGCATCAACGGGGTGATCGTGGTGAGTTTTTTACTCCACATCCAATTGTAAGATTGGCTGTCGAAATGATGGCTCCTAAATCCAATGAAATGGTCATTGACCCGGCCTGTGGGAGTGGCGGTTTTCTAATTCAAACCATTGCACATATTTGCCGAAATAATCCCAATATTGATAGGAGAGACTACATCCAGAAACATATTTATGGCATTGAGTTTAATCCCGATGTTGCACTATCCGCGATGATTCAACTTGCATTTGAAGGTGGTGCAGGCACAGAAATCATTTGTGCAAATGCCTTAGTAGAAAATGAAGAGTTTAATAATGCTTTTGATGTGGTTCTCACCAATCCACCTTTTGGCAGCAAAGGTAAAATAGAAGAGCAAAAGATTCTCAAATACTATCAGTTGGCTCGTAAATGGAATAAATCTCAAAAGGGCGATTGGGAAGTGACGAGAAATGTTCTTTCAGGACAATCGCCAGAAATTCTTTTCATTGAAAAGTGTCTAAAAATACTGCGACCTGGTGGACGGATGGCAATTGTCTTGCCAGATGGCTTGCTTCAAAACATTACCAATAGCCATATAAGATTCTGGATTCGCACTCAAGCAAAAGTGTTAGGTGTTGTATCCATTCCACAAGAAGCCTTTATCCCTTATGGTACAGGCATTAAAACATCCCTGCTTTTACTACAAAAACTGCCTTCCGATACAGAAAAAGTTTTCATGGCTCTGATACAAAAGATTGGCTATGATGTAAAAGGGCAACCTATTCACAAGAAAACAAACGATGGCAAGATGGTGATAGGGAAATCAGGATTACCTATTATTGACACTGATATAGACAAAATTATTTCTGAATACAGTAGGTTTAAAAATAGTGGACATGAAATAAACCAGGAAAGAATTTATACAGTTCCTGAGAAATCGTTAAATACACGTTTGGACGTAGAACATTATAAACCAGAAGATAGAAATCTTATTGAAATGTTACAAACAAATGGAGCAAAACCTCTTGGCGAATTGGCAGACATTCTCAAAGAAACTGACGATTTCCGTTTGGCGTCCAATAGTGAAATAAGATATATCGCCATTTCCGATGTTGACGCACGCACGATGCAAGTAGTCTCTTATCAAATAATTAAACCACATGAGGCACCATCAAGGGCAACTTACCGTGTACGGACTGGGGACATTATTACTGCTGTATCTGGTGCAAGCACTGGTACAGAACGACATGCAACCACATTGATTACCGAAGATGAAGATGGAGCAATTTGCTCTAATGGTTTTTCTGTGCTCCGTAATATTCATGGTATAGAACCGTTATTCCTTTTATCATACATGTGCACGGAATATTTTTTGCGGCAGGTTAGGCGCCTGATGACGGGTCATGCTATTCCAGCAATTTCTATTGAAGATTTATCAAAGGTGCTGGTGCTGGTTCCACCAAAAGAAGTTCAGAAGCAAATATCTGATGAAATTGCAAAGGTTTTATCCATGCGTAAAGAAGTATTCAAAGCCGGAGAAAAAGTTATAGAAGAGGTTGGGTCATTAGTAGATAAAATGATTAAAGCATGAAACCGCCATTTCATATAACACGGTGCATATGTAAAATGAAAAATGCTTTGCACTTCATATGCACCGATACCGTTATCTGCAATTTGTCGCCAGAGGAGGTAATAAAATGAGTGAAGAAACACCAGAATTGAATGAAATCGAATTTGAACAACCGTTAGAAGAAGAAATAGAAGCGATACCAGAGGAACGGAAAATCTATACAGACAAAGGAGATCCTGAAATAGAGTCTTTGTATGGGAAGTATAAAAAAGGAAAACTTGTATTACAGCCTGATTTCCAACGGTATTTTGTTTGGGATATTGTAAAATCATCTCGTTTAATTGAATCCACTTTTCTTGACATACCTTTACCAGTTATCTATTTATCTGAAGGAAAAGATGGTAAAGAGTACGTAATTGATGGACAACAAAGGTTAACTGCGTTTTTTTCATTTATTGATGGCAAATTCCCTGACGGAAAAGACTTTAAATTGTCTGGACTAAAGGTGTACAGAGACCTAAATAAGAAAACTTTTAAAGAAATCGATGAGGGACATCAAGATAAAATAAAATATTGTAAACTTCGTACAATTACATTTAAAAAAGAGTCTGATACCGATCTAAGATTTGAAATATTTGAAAGGCTAAACACAGGTGCCGTCTCTCTAAATGACCAGGAGTTAAGAAATTGTGTTTACAGAGGCCCTTACAATGATTTGTTAAAAGATCTCTCTAAAGATAGAGATTTTATGTATCTTTTGAATCTAAAAGCACCCGAGAAAAGAATGAGAGATGTAGAATTAGTGTTAAGGTTTGCTGCTTTTTATCACTCGACATATCTAAATTATAAACCACCGATAAAAAAATTTCTTAACACTGACATGGAGAAGTATCAAAACATAGACGAAAAAGACAGACTAGAGCTAAATTCAGCATTAAAAAATACAGTAACAATAATTAGATCGTTGTTGGATAAACATGCCTTCAAGAGGTTTTATAAAGGCACTGACAAGGATCCTAATGGTTATTGGGAACCTAAGAAATTTAACGCCTCTTTGTATGACATCTTAATGTATAGCTTCGCAAGAGAAGACAAAAATAAAGTCTATCAAAATTTAGATTCTATTCGTGAAGCATTGATAGACTTAATGACAAACGATCAAGAATTCATAGATTCAATAGAACTTTCAACAAGTAGCGTTCAAGCGGTAACAAAACGATTTGATAAATGGAGATTAACACTCCAGGATATAATAGGCATTGCGCAAAAAGAACCACGTTGTTTTTCTTTAAAATTAAAAGAAGAACTTTATAAAAATGATTCTACCTGTGCGATTTGCGATCAGAGAATTCAAAATATAGATGATGCGGCAATTGATCATATTGAACAGTATTGGAAAGGTGGTAAAACTATTCCAGAAAATGCTCGGCTGACACACAGATACTGCAATTGGGCAAGACCGAGGAAAGAATAATATGGCGACAAACAGACAGATAACACAGCATATAAGCTACGGGCTAATACCCTTGCCCTTCAGTCACAACGCGTCTATGCTGGGAACGTTATGTGAAATAATCGGGCGGACGCTTCTGTTAAAAAACCATTTATAATTTTACAAATATGAAAAAATCTAAGCAGTTACATTGCCTAAATTTTAAGCCGCTTATTGAGGAAGCGATAAAAAAATTGAAAAATGGGGAAAATCGCCTCACTGTTTCTAACTATCCTCTCAAATACGCCTTCCTCAATGGTCTTGACACTCCGGATATTTCTGAAATGCTATACTCTGATTACGGTATGCCGTCTGAAAATAAAGATATTGAGGCAGATTATTTTGAAGAAATAACCTTGTTAGAAAAAATGATAGCAGACGCAAATGTTCCCATATATCCTGCTGACCGGAAGAAAGGAGCTAAAATTGAATCAGCGGAAAAAATATTTGAAGGATTAAATCGCCGTGCTTTCGCTATGTTGTTATGGAATTGGTATGCAATTCCATGGAGATATAAAAATAAGAAGATTCATGTTATTTGGTCGCCGCAAGATATTATGGGAACACCGATCATACATAGTTATCCACTTGATTTTTTCCTATCATATTTTTCATCTATTCTTGAGAATCAAGCGGAAAGTCAATTAGAAGTATTGAAACAGCTCGGCTTTTGGAAAAATTTTGGAATAATAACGATTATAATTTTCGCCATTATTTTATACGTAATTCTATACGTAAAATTCCTGTAATAATAAATGTCCGTCCGATTACATCATATAACAGCGCGTATGAGATTCAAGAAAAAGTGCGTTAATAATTTTCAAATATTGCACTTTTTCTTTCACCCAAATTTCGCCTCATCTATAGTAAATAATAAGGAAGTCAGCAAATCTTCTCATACATGCAAACGTTAGACGATATTCTATCATAGGAGAATACATGTTGAGTGAAAATGGAAAGTTTGGAAAATTCTTAGTAGGATTTTTACAAGTCCTAATTGTTCTGGGAATACTTTGGGGAGAGTTTGGTGGCATATATCACGCCTTCAAGCACCGTGGTGTAGGCGACGGACTCAAAGCTGTATTTGTTCCACCTTATTCTTGGTATAGGAGTATAGAGTTCTTCTTCTGGATGAGACGAGGTGGTTTAACAAAAGCCGAGAGGATTGAAATCGGTCATTTCGGTAAGTCGATACAGCTCAAGAATGAGGCGATAAGTGTGCTTAATGAGGGTATATCTGGCGAAATTGTTGGGACAATCGAACAGAAAAAGCTAAATGAATCACTAAACCTAATGAGAGGGAGTTTGAGAGAGGCTCAAAATGTGAGAGACGGTGTCCTGTCCAAGCTTCATCCTGACCTTCCAACTCATTATCGAGAAGAATTTTGTGAAGGCATTAGACTTACAATTCAAGGATTCGAAAAGGCTGACCCTCAAATTTCTTTGAAGGGACAATTGTTGCAGGATAAATGGGGTGATTGGTATGAAGCACACCTTCATGAGCTTCGAGGAAAACTTTCGGGAAGAGACATCAAAACCTCGAAATCAAAGCCCAAAATTGATAACTCTAGAAAGACTCCACAAAAATGGCCAGAACTTACAGCAGAGGAACTTAGTGAAATCAGCCAGGTCATTGGAAAAGCTTTGCAACAGCCCCTTAAAGATGAGGATATCGATCGTATAAAAAGGGTTAATAAAAGTTATATGAAACGGGTTGGTCGTTCTTGGACAGGACAAGAAGCTGAATTGTTAACAAAACTTAACGAAATTACATACAAGTATAACTATGAGATTGGTAGATGTCTCCTCCAGTCTATTGATTCAAAACAGCCATTCATATCGAATGATTTAGAACAACTCCGAGCTGTAATGGAATCCTTGGGATTTGCTCGTAAATCAAAATTGGATGCTGATTTTAGAAAAATCACTGCTGCTGCAAACGGAGAAATTTGGACCGACGAATTCGGTCAAAAATATCACCCATTGACACGCGAAGACGTATTAGATGGTTTTGAAAAAATCAATGTGATGAAGGCTAACTTTGAGAGACTTTCTAAGGTTTTCAAGGAATTATCAGAAGAACAAGATGAATAGAACATCGGCTAACAGCGTGTTTGCGGTTCGTTTCGCTCACACAAATTGCCCACGGCAACTTCTTTTATCCGCAAACCGTTTTATAAAATACTATGACAAACATTAAACATACTAAAGGCGCTTGTATCTTGTGCGGATGTCAAATGACCAGTTATGGCATGTCGCGCCATTTATCAACCTGTGCCAAACGCAACGAGGCAATCAACATAGCCAACCAAACTTCGGAAAGCGCTCAGTATCTTTACCATTTAAAAATCAAGGACACCTATACTGGTAATTACTGGCTTTATCTGGAGATGAATGACAATGCCAATCTTTTTGATCTGGATGATTATCTGCGTGCTATCTGGCTGGAATGTTGCGGCCATTTAAGTGAGTTCACCATTTATAATACCAGACAAAAAATAAACATGCGGACTAAAGCCAAAAATATATTAGAACCCGGAATGACACTCCTGCATATTTATGACTTCGGGACATCCTCAAAAACTCTGATCGAAGTGGTTGACGAACGTTTTGGTCAGCCGCTAACCACCCATCCAATTTTTCTGATGGCACGCAATGAACCGCCGGAAATATTATGCCAGAAATGTGAACGTCCAGCGACGGTGTTGATACCTGAATGGATGGAAATTGAGCGCGACCTATTTACGCTCTGCGAAAAACACGCTCGTAAGATTCTAGGAGATAGCTATTCTGAAACTCTGCCGATCGTGAATTCGCCGCGAACTGGAATGTGCGGATATACCGGACCAGCCGAGCCACCTTATTGAAATCGGTCAGACATTTTTACTCATTAGGGATTTTTAAGAAAACTCTGAAATGAGAAACTATCAAAAATAATATTGACATTTAAATTTTTATACGCATATTATTGCGTGAAAAATATGTTATCTGCCATTGCTATTAAAATCTAAATGAACGTCAGAAAGATACTTGCTCAAATTAAAAATGACTAATTATCCGAGTTCCTAAAAAATTCGGAGGATTACAAGCCTTATTGGTCATGGTATGCAGATGCTATAAACTCTTATTTAGAGCAACATTTCTTCTTTTTTCTAACTTGTGAAAGATTACTGAAAGCCATGTCAATCGAGCGTCGCTATAAGAATGGTCCTAATTGGACTCGTAAGGAAAGTAGACGATTCTCAGATTCTAAACGGTGGCTTGCTGTTAAAAGACGTGAAACTGCCCGCTTTCTCAATCTTGATTTTGATAATTTGTTGATTCATAGTCGTATTCTTTTGGATAGAGCTACTGCTTTAACAAGGGCATTTTTGAAAAATGAACGTTCACTGCCAAGCTTCGCTTCTTTCAATAAACATCGGAGCTTCTTTTTGAAACCTGAAAATATTCCTCATGGCAACCATGAAGAATATGCCAAATATGTTCGTGAGCGAACAGAATGGTTTCCCTCACTCTTGGGATTAGCCAGAGACAAATTTGTTGTTCACCGCAATAGGCCTTTCTATAAATTATATGGATGGTCTAAAAATGGTGCAAGTGAGATGGAGATGGTGTTATTAACTTCTAAAACAAATGACCCTGCAAATTTGGGAGCGGCTGACTGCAAGGTTGTAAATCCCTTGGAATTAATCTCCAATATAGTGGATTATCTATCCTTCACTGGAAATTATATGAAAGACCATGCTGAGAAAAGCAACGGCAGATAACACGGGCTTTGCGGCTCTCTTCGCTCGTCTAAATGCTTCGCACTTCGCAAAGCCCGAAAACGTTACCTGACATTGCATAATGTATAAATATTTATAATTAAAGGGCAAATAAAAATGAAAACAAAAATTCTATTTCTTATTCTCGTAATTACACTGAGTAAAACATCGTTAACAGGACAAAATAGCTTGTTACCAACTGAATCAGGCTCTCAAACTTAGAATAAAAGTATTCTTAAACAAAAAAATCAATAATTCCATTTCCCTAGGAACCAAGAAAAAAACAAAACGACTTTACCAAACTTTAGGAGACTTATGAAAAAACAAAGACTATTCATCATTCTGCTTTTATTTGTTGGATGTTGCTATCTGGTTACCTGCCAGCATTTTCAGTATGCCACCGTAACTACCACTCAGCTAGAAGACAATCTGTGGATATTGGAAGG
>JAKPZU010000094.1 GCA_029559915.1 Bacillota bacterium | reverse complement strand
CACTCCAGAAAGTTCTCAAAGGAATGCTCAACAACCAGTTCCTTCGGCGTCTTGTAATATTTGGGCGGTTCACAAAAACAGCAGTAATATTTCCTGTTCTTCCCACGGCGTACGGGACATTCCAGATCCATAATAAAATCGGTGAGTTCCTTTTCATAAATAGCGGCGATTGCCAATGTGTCATTCTCATTCACCCAGCAGCGTATTTCTTTGGCGACATTTTTAAAGTCAATCTCTACATGGTTGTATTCCCGGTTCTTGTAGTAACGAATCCTGCATTTCTGGTTAAAGCGGTGCTTGTTTTCCGCAAACCACTCCCGGAATATTTCACAGATGCTGAAATCCGGATTTCTTTTCTTAGTCATGCGACACCTCTCGATTATTTTATAATTAATATAGGTAGCAATCTGCGCTAAAATGAAAAACCTCCCCAAAATGAACGTGTTCACTTTACGGGAGGCTAACTTTTTCAAACCTCACAGGGTCTGTGTATGATTACCGGTCTGGTAGTCACCCAGGCATAATTGTCGCTAAATCAAATGTCCTTTCTTTCCTCACGGTTGATTGGCGGCATGATTTCATCTTGATAAAACCAGCCTTCTTCCAATTCCTGATTCTTTGGTCTGATCAGAGCTTCCAGGAAAGATTCCTTAACCGCCCTTCCATAGGCGTATTTCCCGAATCTGCTGTAAATGTCCGGGATAAAGACCGCCCGCTTCTTTCCCATAACCGCCAAAAGCTTGTCGCCGAATGTTGGCTCCAAAAATATAATGGTCATCGCTCGTTTCCCCAAAATAAAAAAGGTCTCCTTGAGTTTGCTGATTACTCAGGGAGACCAACTTTTCCAGATCTCTTAGGGCCGGTTTGTGTCTATCGGGTTGATAGATTCACCAGCAACGTTTAATTGTAAAATACTACCGATGCTGGTGGATGTCAAGAGCATTTCTAACAGAGCATTTCTGCCATTTTTTATAATCAAATTTCATTTTTTCGAGTGTTACGTTCGATTGCAAGCAAGACAAGGATCAATCCGAATAATGCAATGATCAACACGCCTGCTAAGATTGTTCCCGCATATATTGCAAAATTGGTATAAGCCGTCAATTTTTTCAACTCTTTATTGGTCAATATCTCTGCCAATCTTTCTTTAAACATGCTAGTAAAATGGTTCAAATACATTGGTCTCTTTTCAACCGGAACCAGTTTAACCACTTCCTTTAAATCTTTAAGATATTGGGCTTTATAATCCTCTTTGATTTCGTTTTTGGTAACATCCCGTAAAATTTCTTTTAGTTTATTTTGGTCATATTTGTCTTTGGGAAATTCATTGACAACCTCGTTGATTAGAGTTTCAATTTTGCTGTCCTTCACATCAATTGTCCTTGATGATGTTTGGGGCGTTGCTGGAGTTGGCGACGGAATTGTCTCTAATTCGTTTATGCTGCCATTGACATCCACGTAATAAGTTTTATTTCCCTTTTTATGATTTGCTGTTATTCTTAAACCGTTAATCTCGCCAATAGGCACGGAGACTACAATGTTTTCATCAATTATAAGTCCATTTGTTTTCAGTCCCTCAAGAGATAAGACACTTTGCGGCGGATTGCTTCTGAAAAAAGATTCAGCCGCCGTATAAGCTGATTTCAAATAATTAATTGCAATTTTATTGCTTTCTTCAATTTCGGCGGCGTCCCTGGCTGCTTTTTCCTTCGCCTCTTCCGATTGAACGGCGGATTGAACATTACTAAATTCAACTTTGACTTCTGAAGAAGGGAAGATATTTGAAAAGTTTTGAAAGAAGAGAACCGCGCCGATGATAATTGTTATAAAACCAATAAATGAGGCAATAAAAGCAAACCATCTGACAATCTTGAAAAATACTTTTTTCTCCATCTTGTCTGCAAAGCTCATAATGTTTTCTCCTTATAGTTTATTTGACAAAGCACTTTCATTGAGGGGTAAGATCACCATTTATGTCCAATATATCATTGAGTAAACCTCACAATAATGTTTTCACGTATGGATATGAAGCAATAAGAAGTACAAGTATAATCGTATAAACAATTATGTTTATTATTTTTGATTCGACGGCCAGCTTCAGGGCAGAGCCAAGTGATTGCTTAGGTGACCAGAAAATAAGAAATTTAAAGCGAAATAGAGAGACACCTTCATCAAGCACCAGGTGACTTAGATAACCTGCACCCAAGGCAACGGCTATGTAAAACCTCAACCTCATGCCTAAATCGACTACCTGTAAAGCAAGGAACGCTCCAAGCGTCATGATAACAGCTGCCGGGATTGAATGCCAAATTCCTCTATGCTTGGTCAGTTTTTTTATAATCGGACTAATCACGAACTTAACTGCCAGCAATGCAATGATAACTCGTAATATTATGTCTCCGTTATTAGACATTATGTTTTTGAAATAGATGTAAGTTAGTGTACCGATGATCAAGGCAAGTAACGATGAAACAATATGAAAAGGCACGGATGTATCTGAGTCCAAATCCGGCATAATCGAACCTATTGCGACAGCTGTTGCAATTAGAAAAGCACCAGGTTGGGGAAGAATTTCTTTAGAGGCGAGAAATGTTGCAGTTGCAACGCCCAAAACTATTCCTGCAGAAATATGTGTATTAAAACTGGACATTAAAGTTTCGCATATTTATCTTGTTTAATATGATCAAGAATGACCTTCATGGTTTCCCAGTCTTTTGACTTTTCATCATTAGGAAGATCATTATAGGGAATAAGGCATGGATTCTGTTTCGAGGCATTATTTTTAGGACCCTTCGCATGGGTCCAACCATCAGCATATTTTTCGGCACACCAGCGATCATGTTCTATACGGGAAAGCATATCAAAATATTTATCAAGAGAACTATCAGGGTTCCTTGGATCGTAGTCAGTGAGCCTGTTGATAAGTTTCTTTAGATTATTCTCAAGATCGTCCTTGCTCTGCTTTTCATCGACACTTTCAAGCATTGCAGTGAGAATTCTCATTTTAACGTAAATGTGATCTGCTGGTGACCGATTCCATGCCCTCTTAATTTCATCAAGTTTCGACCATGCGACGTCGTTATATTTTATTTGGTAATGGGCATGTATCTTTTCAGCCAACTCATCCAGTTCTTCCGCCAGTTCAAACGCCTGAGCGCTTGCCCCAACAGGATAAAGAGGAATTTTGCCATTGGAGGAACCCATGATTTTGATGGCTTCTCGGTAGCCCGAAGTATCCGGAAGTTCTACAAAGACCTGTTCTAATCCGGTTTGTTTCGCATCCCTATATTGCAAAGCCTTGGAAAAAGATTTGTCGGCATCATCAAAACAGACAGCCACGGTAACAATGTCCTTGGATGATAAATTTGATTCCTTTAGGGAAAGCTGATCTGCAAATTTAATTTCAACA
>JAKPZU010000081.1 GCA_029559915.1 Bacillota bacterium | reverse complement strand
AATCTGGGTCTGAGTGTGAGTGATTTTATTATCAATGGCTGACAAGAAATAGGCGATTTTGGTTTGTTCCTTTGGCACAGGAATATTCAACAGAACACCTGAGAGTTTTGCTGCCGAAATACTCGAAACCTTTGACCCTTGTGCCTCTTTCATGATTTGTTTTCTTACATCAATCGACTTCATTAAGTACCCACCAAAACCAATTGCCATTTTTGACAAATCTGGTCTTGCCAAGATTGTATGAAGTCCTGAAAGAATCTTCTCATTATTCAGATTTACGAGTTCAATTGATTTGCCAACATCGGTGAGGTCTTCTGAAGCATCTGCAAAGACCAAATCGCCTTTTTTACAATAATTTTCCGCACTAATTCTTCCAATTTGTAGGTCTTCATTGATAAATGGAATCACTTCCTTGGTGATATCAAACAAGGTGTTAAATTTGGTGTGTATGTCCCCATAATGAATGTTTTTTACTTTACCTTTTTCATAGTTTAGATTTTCTCTTGAAAATGAATTGTTGCCTCTGAATGAATATACTTCCCCCAGTTTTTTCTTCTCCCACTTCGGAAACTCCTGTCCGTTTTCGTCCCTGAACCTGATTTCCTGAGAGAATATTTTCTGCATCACCCCTTTCTTGTATTGTTCCAGCAGGGTTTTCTTGCGTTTGAGTTGGGATATTTTCTGGTCAATGGCGGTGAAAAAGGATGCGATTTTTTGTTGTTCGGGAAGAGTGGGAGCATAAATAGGTATTGTTCCTATTTCAGATTTACTAATTTCCAAGAACGTTGAACCATTTGCCCGTCTTATAAACAGGTTTCTATTGTTTTTTATCCAGTTAAATATGAATATGCTATTAAATGACTTATTCACAATTAACGACTGGAAACCCTGATTCGTTGTACATTCGTTTAATGCAATAGCAACTTCACCAATAGTTGCTCTGGATGTCAGTAGTATTGTACCTTTTGGTAAAAGTCTTGCTGATGATTTCTTTAATCCGAGTTCAGTAATGGTTCTTTCGCTTTTTGATACATAATTCATTTTTATTTCTGTGGGCGTAAACCATTGAATATTTCCGTTCCAAAACTCATCCTTACCTGATTCTGGTGTTCCCCCACCAACAATTGTACATGTATCATTTATCATCTTCTTATCCCATTCTCCTTCAAATTCTGGGAAACGCAATTGCGGTATGTTCTTTTGCTTTTCCATGTTTAAAAGGGTGTTGGGATGCTTAATTCCTTGCAGAAACCAGCAATGGTATTATCAGTGTCCTTCATTTCCGTTTCCAGTGCTTTCAGTTCGCTGGCAACAACAGCAATATCTACTTGTTCTTCCTCTTCAAAGGTGTCAACATACCTCGGAATGTTCAGGTTATAATCGTTCTCCCTGACCTCATCCAGACTGGCAACATAACTGTATTTGTCAATTGTGATGCGTTTTGCGTATGTGTCAACTATCCTGTCAACATCTTCATCACGAAGGTAATTTTGCGTCTTAACCTTCTCATAATACTGGCTGGCATCAATAAACAAAATATCATCAGGATGTTCACGGCACTTCTTGAAAACCAAAATGCAAGTTGGAATGGATGTTCCATAGAAAATATTGGCTGGAAGT
>JAKPZU010000080.1 GCA_029559915.1 Bacillota bacterium | reverse complement strand
TACTCCATTCCATGCCTCAATGACAAAATTCTTGTACCTCGTTACAACTTTACGCAAGCTCTTTTCTTCCTTTGGAAATATCTTTATATCTCGATTAAGACACGCACTTTCATCAGTACCGTGAAACGCAAAGTATTTGTGTATCAAATTCTCTCCTACTAAGACGGAAAACTGTGAATCATGTGGCGAAAAATAAACCGTTCTTTTTCTCAAACCATCATCAATAGTAGAGTAAACCGTGATTGGGGAAAGTGTCTTCACTGTTATCTCGCGATCTTCAATCTTCTCGCTTTCGTAATCAAGCTTCTTAACATAAATTTTCTGGGACAAAAGTTGAAAGTAATCCTTGAAAAGAAGACTATCTGCACAGTATCTTATCAAGTCCTCATTGCATGATGATATACTTAATACAGCGTTTTTACTGAAAGTAATTATCTTACGGTGACGATCCAAGACAAAATCTCCAACAAACGCCGAAAATGTAAACAATTTGTAGCTACGCGTACTGTGTTTGTATCCTTCGTCATGAATAAACCTACGATATTCAGCATCATCAATCAACTGTAAAATAAAAGATTGCATAATATGATTATAATTGACTGGGAGCTCTAACTTTTCAAAGGAAAAGAGAACATTTATTCTCACATAAATCCCCCACAATATAATTATCGTCTAATTATATTATAATATATTAATATAAATCAACCACATAGAAACTCAAAAAAAAATATGTGTCGTATTTACATTACTGAAGCGCCTCTTGACAACTTGTTAGTCACAGTAAAAACCTTACAAAAAGCGCATAAATTCGTTACAATAAATGTTTTCCTTTTCTTCACACAAGTTTTCAATATGAACTTGGTTTTCTTATTGAAGATTGTTCTCAAAGTCTGTCGACCTACAAAAACACTGAAACAGCGGAGGATCGACAGATTCCATTTTGAAATCACAAATAGGCTTGGAATAAACATTCGCAAAATAATCAACGATGGATTCTAAGATTTGCTTGACTCATTGTCAATGATTTTGATATAATAGTTATGCTAGTTGTATGAGTTCTTACCGTACCTATGAGGAATGGAAACGCAGATGCTTATGGTGTTCTCATTGGGAACGGCTGGGTTCTTACCGTACCTATGAGGA
>JAKPZU010000067.1 GCA_029559915.1 Bacillota bacterium | reverse complement strand
ATGCCTATTGTGATTGAACCAAAAACAAGCAATAACACTTTTCTTGTCGATACTTTTTTGTCAATATTTAATAGAATATATGTAGACAATAATGTGACATACATAACACTTTTATCACCATATCCATAAAAACTATAATCTTTATCCGGAATAGAGATGAATGCATCAATCATTTCCATGATTCCAAATCTGCGGTCAAGCTTCCCAGTATATAGTATAGTTTTTTTTTCTTTTTCTACAGGATTTCTTGATATAGGTAAGTACATACCTTCTATTAATATCCAGGGTTTTTCCCCTTGAATATTTAAAGCTTTTGCCATATGTTCCGTCAAGAGAACAAACGAATCGATATGGGGTATTAAATAGTTGATTCTTTTGTTTCTTCGTTTAGTTAAATAATCACTTAATAAAGATTTATTATCATTGAAAAACTCTGGTAAATCAAGTACTATACAACATATGTGAGTGTCTGTATATTTATTCTTTACAGCAATTGCTGCTTTAAGGTAGGGTTCTAATAATGAATATAATATAATTGTTCTCTCACTGCTAATATTTTTTTTTGCCCACGCTAAAGCTTTTCTTTTTATTGACAGATAAATGTCATGTTCTTTAAAATACGTAAAATTCATAAATCCACAATTTACGCCATCGATACACCCGAATTCAAATTGTGATGGAGGGAAATACATCTTTTTATATCTGAGAGGGTAACTACCAATAGAGGGTGCATTAATTATATAATTAATAAAATGCGGGTAATTATTAAATCCATTTAATAGAGACTTTTGAAATAAATCTCCAGAAAATACTAATCCAGTTTTAGAATTCTGCCAAACTTCATCTGCTCTGTTATTTTCAATAAAAGAACCGATAAATAATCTTTTTTTTTCCATTTTATTTGTAGAATATTTTTTATTGTGGAATTACTACTAAACTACTCCCCTTTCTTAGACAATTTCTCTACTAATTTAAGTTAGTTCCTTGACTCGCCCAATTGGGCGAGTCAAGGAACTACGCTGCCGAAAAATACATTTGCTCCGGTTTTTTATATTCCGGAGTTTGATGTGGTCTTTCTGCATTATAAAATTTCATGTAATCCTTTATTTTATGATATAACTCCAACCCATTTGATGATGGTTCAAGATATTTTTTCTCATATTTTATATTTCGCCAAAACCTTTCTATAAATATATTGTCGATTGCACGACCTTTGTCATCCATACTCAACTGTAAGCCTTCATATGAGGCTATAAACTCCGTGAAAACGGGACTTGTAAACTGACTTCCTTGATCCGTATTGATTATTTCCGGAGCGCCATAACGGTTTATGCCTGTTTCAAGGCATTCACGAGACCACTCCGAGGTCATGGTGTTGGAGCGACCAAGAACTATATAACGGCTGTAAACATCTATAATAGCCGCCGGATACATATGAACACCTTCAATGGGCGTAGGTAATATCCATAGCCCAAACCTGATTAGGATGGGCTACTTTTAACCCTCGCAGCAGGTAAGGGTAAACAGTATGACCATTTCCCTTGTGCGGTCTGCCGGTATTTGGCCGAGGTCCCATAGCATGCAGATCCATCTGTTGGTATAACCGGCGAATACGCTTTGGATTCACTTCATGTCCAAGACCTCGTAAATGAGCTGTCATTCCGGGAACTACGTAAAAAGGGGTCATTGTATATTGTTTATCAATTAGCTTCATCAGTTCCTCATTATAAGAACCATCTTCAAGTGGAGAATAGTAGAAGCGGCTTCGGACCACATTCAACAGCTCACACCGACGTGAAACGCTTAACTTGTGAGTCTTTAAAGAGAGTGTCTTTTTCTTTATCATCATCAGTTTTTGATGCTCCCTTTTCAAAAACAGTACTGGCACCGGATAAAAATTGACTCTTCCGGGTAGATATCTGACTCGGGTGAATCTCGTACTTACGACCGATTTCCTGAACAGTTTCTCTTTCTTGTAATACTTCAAGAACTACCTTGGTTTTGAACCCTGAACTGTAAGTTTTCCTTTTCTTCATAACAACAAATTTAATTATTCCATATCATTGTTGTCCGGTAAAACCGGTAATTTGATTTTTGATCACGATTTAAAGGGCTTTCTGCCCGGTTTTCCGTGTATTTCTAAAAGCAAGCCCCCTCCCATTGAGCAAAGAGTGAATATTGATCTGTCATGCCTTTTTGACGAGATTTTTGCTCTTCAATAAGTTCCTGCCAGGCTTTTTCAGGATTCTCAAAGAATCTTCCGGCATCGATGTAACTCATCAAGTGCTGCCTGATTACGGAAACCATGTTTGAAAATGCCCATTTCCGCTTAATTTGGCTTTTGAGTATCATCAGCAGCAAGTTGGCCAGCATAACCGACCAAATTTGTATGATAATGGCGTTTTCGTTGTCTCCCAGAAAATATTTCAAGGGAAAGTTCTGCTTCAGCTGCTTGAAAAGCAGCTCAATCTGTTCATCTTTCAGGACACCTGAATCGGCATCATCCGGAATATCAAACTCTTCGTGGCCTGACAAAGAGCATTATCCTTTAAACGGGTTACATACCAGATTCTTTTACGGGTGAAAACCTCATACTGTGCGTAATCCACATATCCTTTGTCAAAGCAAAGGATAGAATCTTCGGGTAGATTTACCTCCTTTCTTTAGCAAAAGATGATCGTGTCTGGCGGCTTCCGTGTAACGGATGAAACAAGGCTGGTTGTCTTCTGAGCGGATGATGGTATGGGCTTTGATACCACCCTTCTTCTTTCCATTATCAGGGTTTCGCCCTACACCTTTCAGGATGTTCCTGAACAACGTTATCGTGGTCGAATCCATGATGTAAAGACGCTTCATATCCTGTCTGCTCAAGCTGCTGTCCGCTAAAATACCCCAGTAACGTTGGTTGGTATCATGGTATACCCGGGCAAAGACTTCAGCTGAGCGACGTGCATTGGCCTCTGAAAGAGTGCTGCGCCGGACAACATAATCAAGGCCGAGGTGACCAAGACGATGGGCGTTGGACAGCAGGCCCAACACCGTCTCACGAATGGAGTTGTAACCTTCGAAAGCAACAAACAACATCACAACAATATGTTTATGGCTGGTGAATCGCTTCACATACCTGTCCGCTCCCAACGCTTTGGAGGCTTTTGATATTTTTGACTTGTCCAATAAATTTAACAGCTGTGTAAAGATCGGCTGTCCGCTAAAATTTGTACCTTTGCCCATGTCGGTTATCTTTTTTGTTTTGCAACTATAAAGGTAAACCTTCCGGGGGAATTACCGAAAGGGGTTCCCCTTCATTTTAGCGAATATTTTTTACCGGACACCAATGATTCCATATAATTTGAGAAAAAAATCGATTTATTCAGTCCCAAAAGCGCCAATGAAAGAATATTCATATTTTATTCAAGATAATCGTTAATATTTGTTCTATATGCATTATAATTAAAAAATATTTTTTAATTATACCCGTATTGGATTTGTTTTTAATATTTTTAATGTTATTCAATAAATATATTTCCGACTTGCAAGCATACACAATGCAGGCAATAAGAAAAACAGATACAACCAATATTCAAAACCTGCCATGTTTTTTTGAAATCCCAGGATAATGCAGGAAGCAACTCCAATCAAATAATACATTCGAATGAAAGCCGG
>JAKPZU010000051.1 GCA_029559915.1 Bacillota bacterium | reverse complement strand
ATTATGAAGCTTCGCTCTAACATTATTCAATAAATCTTCGTAGCGGACGATTCTCCTTACATATTCAGTCTGTATTTTTTGATCTAACTGTCCTTGAACTGCACCCCATGAAAAAGTCCTGACTTTCATTAGTTCTTTCTTCAAATCTTTGTCCGAAATAATCGCTCTTCGTTCTTGAATCCTCTTTGAGTATTTTCCCTTGATAAACTCATCAATTGCTTTCTCGTTCGGATGACTTTCTAATACTCTTTTAATTATCTCCGTTGCCGTACCTATATTGCTAACTTCTAAATTTTGAGATAGCATTTTTAAGTCTGACAATGGGATACAACTAAGTTTTAAATTCAAAACCTCTTTTTGACTTAACAATGGCATAGATATCTCCTTAATGGTTACATAGTATATTCCGGATACTTAAAGGATGTCTTTTATTTTTCTTATACCATCTTGCAAGTATAATCAGGATGAGCAGGCCAAGTGTGTCTTTCCTCATCCTCGTATTCTTCCAAAATGTAACGCCACACTTCGCCACTGTCGGTATACTCAATGTCAATGACTTCACCAACATCGCCACAAACATCCTTTACCCTATCTCCGATTTTGATTTCATCTATCATGTTTATCACCTCCTTTCTTCTTGAAAAGCATTATATATTCGTGTTTAAAGATGTAAAATCCACCAACCAGTGCCCTATATCGCCAAAGTTCTTTTTGATTTCTCTTTGCCCTTGTTTCTTCAAAATTTTTTACAATTATACTTTTCAATAAATACCCTCTTTTCAAGACCTCCTGCATACAATAAAATCCCAAGGGTATCCATTCACCTTTAGAATATTTGTCCCCAATAACTAACGCAAAGTAACGTCCCTTTTCTAAATATGGGGTCCCATTATCCACAACTGCACCAAACATCTTTAAAAAATCTTCAGTGTTTTTTGCATTTGAAAGATCTTTTTCATCTTTTGAAAATTTGATAATGTCGTGATAGGGGGGATGCATAATAAGAAATTGAACTTGGTTTATGCCCTGTTTATCCAAAACTTGTTTTAAATTAATTGTCCTGCTATCCCCAATAATTACCTCACTAACTACATTGTCTTTATTCTGTTCTTTTTCGGTCAGTTCTTTTGCCTTTTGGGCTACATCAGGATTTAACTCTATTCCAATTCCGTTCCTACCTAATCTTTTGCACTCAATTAAGGTCGTTCCGCTTCCAACAAAAGTATCTAAGACCCAGTCTCCTTTTTTTGTATATCTTAACATCATCTGATGAGGAATTTGAGGAATGAAATTTCCCCAATACCATCCCAAATGAGCACCTGATGTATCTCTTTTGTCTAAAACCCATAAACTATCAGTTATTATCTCGTCGTATTCTTTCCATCTGAGAAGATTCATATCATTAATTTTGCTGGTCTTGACTCGTTGGACTCCATTTTCTAATCTTTTAAGATAATATTTTGCTCTATCTACCGTTTGTGATTCTAATATTTGATCCAATTCAGAAGTCAAAACATCCTTGCGTAAGGAAATCGTATCTCCGTTAGCATCTATATTTAATATGCCTTCTTTGTCTCTGCTATAGTTAGTTAAAATATTTTTTAGTGCAATTATTTTATTTTTAATAGCATATAAATTATCTATCTGATTAATTTCCGTTAATGCTTCAATGAATTTTTCTTTGTTTAAAATTACCGCTCCATAAGTATTTGGACCATCCTCAAAATTTTCTAATACTAGCTGACTATTATCGTTATTCTTCATATCGTCCTGCCCAATTTACTCCGCACTTTCAATTTCCGCCAGTAATCGCGCTACTGCCTCTTCCGGTTTCAATCGTGCGACAACCTGACCGTGTTTAAATAATAGAGCTACTCCTTTACCGAAAGCGATTCCCAGATCAGCCGACCGGGCTTCGCCGGGTCCATTGACCTCACAGCCCATAACCGCAACGGTTAAGTTTTTAGGTATATCGCGGATTTTAGTCTCGACTTCATCCACTATTTCAATCAGATTAACTGAAGTGCGGCCGCAGGTGGGACACGATACCAGTCGGATACCACTTTTGGTTAAATTTAGGGCTTTTAGTATTTCAAAACCGGTGCGTACTTCTTCGACTGGATTCGCCGTCAGAGACACCCGCAAAGTGTCGCCAATTCCTTCCGCTAAAAGCGTTCCAATACCAATGGCGGATTTAATTGTGCCCGACCAGACCGGACCGGCTTCGGTAACACCAAGATGAAGGGGATAATCGTATTTCTCGGAAAAAAGCCGA
>JAKPZU010000048.1 GCA_029559915.1 Bacillota bacterium | reverse complement strand
ACATGCCACAGGAAGACTTGACTGAACTCAGAAAAGAATATGAAGAAGTTAAAGAAGAAATGAGAAATTATAATCTGAACCGTCAAAAAGCCGATCAAAAGCAAGGTAAATTTGAAAGTGATGAATTAAAGTGTCATGAAGAGTTATTGGAAATTGAAAGTCAAATTAAGCAAATCCAAGTAGAATTGGATAAGAATGATAATTTAGTTATTAAAAAAGAAGCGAACAATCTCTTTGAACTTGAACTGAAGAAAACAACCAACATTACCAATATTTTCGAAGAATATCAAGCAAAGATTCAATCAGAACTCAACAACATTATCAACTTGGAAGATTCGCTAAAAAATCAACAAATTCGTTATACGTCCAAATATAATCTCAGCTACAAATATGGCTTTGATTATATGCAAGAATATCTTGATGAACTGAATAAACTGGTTAAATCCGAATTGGTAAAATATGAATCACGGGTCAGAGAAGCCAGAGAAACTGCAGAAAAATTATTTAAGGAAGATTTCATTGCCAAACTTAGGAACTATATCGTGTCCGCTCAAGAAGAAATATCCAAGATTAACGAAACCTTGAAGACCATTCACTTCGGTGAAGACACCTATGAATTCATCTTCCCGAAATCAAAAGAATATGGCGAATACTATGATATGGTTTTAAGCGATGAATCGATGAAGACCGGTGAAGAAATCTTTAATTACGATTTTGAAAGAAAGTATCAACGTCAGCTTGAAGAGTTATTCATCAATTTAGCTTCCGAAGACTTAAACTCTCAAGGTACCGTCAACAAGTTTACAGATTACCGCACCTACATGGACTATGATATAGCCATATCAAACGTTCAGGGCGAAAGATATCTTTACTCCAAAGTCTTTAAGGAAAAGAGTGGGGGAGAAACCCAAGTTCCGTTCTATGTGGCCACATTGGCTTCCTTCGTCAGAGTCTTTGAACAAGCTGCCAGAGGAGTAAGCAGTGATTCGATAGGTTTGATATTGTTCGATGAAGTGTTTGACAAGATGGATACTTCAAGAATCAAAGCGATGATGAAATTCATCCGTCAGTTGCCAGTGCAAATTCTTTTGGCAACGCCACCACAAAAAATGGAAGTTTTATCCAAGTATACAGATACAACAATTGTTACCCTTAGAGATGGCAAAAACGCTAGAGCTTATGAAGTTATAAAAACTGATCTATAGAATCAACAACCGACTTTTCGGTTGTTTTTTCTCGTTTTTTTCGGAGATTGTGATATGATATTTATGGTGATAATATGCAAAGATATTTTATTGATGAAAATCAAATAAACGAACAAACCGTAATCATCGATAACTCTGATGTGCATCACATAAAAGACGTGATGCGATTCAAAGTTACCGATAATATAATCGTGAACACTTACGAAGGAAGTGTTTTTGAAACGGAAATCGAAAAAATCGAAAAGAATCGTGTAGTTTTAAGGATTGTAAAAAGTCTTGTTAACGACTATCAATCTTTGCCTTTGGACTTGGGAGTCAGCTTAATCAAAAAAGATCGTTTTGAATTGATATTGGAAAAAACCACCGAACTTGGCGTAAGGAAGATTATTCCGCTTAATACCGATCGTTCAATTATAAAAATCAATGATTTTGATAAAAAACACGAAAGATTCATGACGATTGTCAAGGAAGCCAGTGAACAATCGGAAAGATCGGTTTTACCGATTATTTCTGACTTTACTAATTTGAAATCCTTGGAACTCGACAAATATGATTACAAATTATTCTGTTATGCCAGGGAAAACAGTTTGAATATCAAGGAAGAACTCACTGGCTTGAAAAAAAATCATAATATTTTGATTTTAATTGGTCCTGAAGGTGATTTCAGTCAAACTGAAATCTCATATCTCTTGGAAAACGGTTTTAAAAGCGTTTCCTTGGGAAAAACCATCTTGAGGAGCGAAACGGCCGCCATTTATGCTGTGTCTCTGGTTCGTTTCTTGTTGGAGGATCAATTATGAAAGTAGCTTTTTACACTTTAGGATGCAAAGTTAATTCTTATGAAACAGAAGCCGTGATGGAAAAATTCCTTGCCAAAGGCTATGAAGTCGTTGACTTCGATGGCGTAAGCGATATTTACGTCATCAATTCCTGCATGGTTACCAACACTGGTGAAAAAAAATCAAAACAAATAACAAGAAGACCTTATCATCATAACCCAGAGGCAATTGTCATCGTCATGGGTTGCTTGTCGCAACTTAAAGCTGTGGAAATGATGGAAATTGACGGTGTAAAAATCGTGATTGGTACGAAGAATCGCGAAAATTTAGTTGATTATCTCGAAAATTATCTGGAAGACCAAATTCCACGTAATCTCGTCAGCGCTTTAGAAAAAGATGAAGAGTATGATGCCTTGACCATCAATGATTTTCATACTCAAAAACGGGCTTTCTTGAAGATACAGGACGGCTGCAATAATTTCTGCACCTACTGCATCATTCCCTACACCAGAGGAAGAATCAGGTCAAAAGCCAAGGATTTAATATTGGAAGAAATTGACCAACTAGTAAAACACGGACATATTGAAGTCGTGTTGACGGGAATTCATACTGGAGGATATGGCGCGGATTTGAAAGATTACAGTTTTGCTGACCTCTTGCGCGATTTGGAAAAAGTAAGAGGTTTGGAAAGAATACGTATCTCTTCAATTGAAATCTCGGAACTTGATGAAGAAATTTTGGAAGTCATCACCCAAAGCAAAAAGATTGTTCATCATCTTCACATACCTTTGCAAAGCGGTAGTAATCGCATCTTGAAACTCATGAATCGGAAATACCACAAAGAAGAATTCCTGGATAAATTAAATAAAATCCGTGAGAAAATTACCGATGTTGCCTTCACTACCGATGTCATTGTCGGATTCCCTTCAGAAACTGAAGCGGATTTTGAAGAAGCTTATGATTTCATCAAAAAAGCGGCTTTTCAAGAGCTTCATGTGTTCCCATATTCGCGCCGCAGTGGTACCGTGGCGGACAAAATGCCTGAACAGGTTGATCCTCAGACTAAAAAGAATCGAGTCCATAAACTACTGGAACTCAGTGATTTTTTAATGGCGGAATATATCAAAAAAAGCATTGGTAAAACTGTGAAAGTAATCGCTGAACAAGAAAAAGAAGGTTTCTTGGTCGGCCATTCCCGTGATTATATCGCCTTGAAATTTAAGGGAGATAAATTGCTTTTGGGAAGA
>JAKPZU010000015.1 GCA_029559915.1 Bacillota bacterium | reverse complement strand
ATCCATTAAATACAAAATAAAGAAAAATAAAAAAAGACCTTAATGGTCTAAAAAATCAAACTTTAGATTAGATTACTTCTTCTTAGCACTACAACTGTAAAACTCAGGACGTATTTTAAACAACTTTTTTTCAAAATGGTGTTATAATATTACTAGCATTTTTTTATGGAGGATAACAATTTTATGAAATGGGATTTAACTTATTTATTCAATAATCTTGATGAATTTGAAAAGGGTTATGAAAAATCGATAACCTTGATTGACAAACTTGCTGGTTATAAAGGCAAATTAAACCAGTTTTCAAGTTTCAAGGAATTCTTCCTTTTACAAAAAGAATTCGAAAAAATTGGTTTAAGAACTTATCAATACGCTTCGTTATTGAGCGATTTGAACAAAAAAGATTCAGGTAATTCGGCACGTCTTCAAAAAGTGCAGATAGCTTTCGCCAGACTTCAACAAGCTCTGTCTTTTGAAGAACCGGAATTGATTTCCTTGGGCAAGGAAAAAGTTATGAGTTTTATCAATCAAGACAACTCCTTGGAAGAATTCCGCTTTCCAATGGAAAAACTATTCAAGCGTCAAGAGCATATTCTCGATGATGCGAGTGAAGCTTTACTGGCAAATTATTCTCAACTTACCAATGCCGGAAGAAGTCTATATTCATCATTATCAGTAGCTGATATCGAAGGAACCGACGTGATGTTGGACAATAAAGAAATCGTTAACATCACTAATTCCAATTATCGCGCTTTCATTCAAAAAAGCGACTCACCAGAAGAAAGAAAAGAAATATTCGAAGCTGTATTCTCATATTACGAAGCTCACAAAAATACTTACGCATCAATTTATAAAACCGTACTTGACGCAGATTATGCTCAAGTCAAAAACAGAAAATACACTTCATCCTTGGAAAGTTATTTATTCGACAATAACATACCGACTTCTGTTTATTATAACCTGACCAAGGTTGCCAGAGAGAACACAGCCGCAATCAAAAAGTACATTAAACTCAGACAAGATCACCTAAAACTTGACGAATACCATACCTATGACAGATTCTTGGATTTGGTAAAGGCCGATAAGGAATACGAATATGATGAAGCGAAGGAACTATTCTTCAATTCTATTAAACACCTACCTGAACATTTCCAGGAAAAGGCTAAAGACGTGCTTAAAGACGGTTTTGTCGACGTTAATGAACAACCGGGAAAAAGGACCGGAGCCTACTCAAGTTCAATGCCAAATCTCCATCCGTTTATTTTGTTGAACTATTCAAAAACATTGGGCGATGTCTTTACAGTAGCTCACGAAGCCGGACATTCCATTCACTCGATGTATGCTTCGGAAGCACAACCGTCAACCTTGCAAAATTATACGATTTTCGTAGCTGAAGTCGCTTCCACTTTCAATGAACATAATCTGTTGGATTATATCATCAATGAATCAAATGCTTCTAAAAACGAAAAAATCGCACTTTTACAAAGAGCGATTGATGATATCCTCTCTACTTTCTATCGTCAGACTTTATTTGCAATTTATGAACTTGAGGCCCATAAATTGGTAGAGTCCCAACAACCAATTACCGCTGACGTTTTATCAAAGATTATGATTGATCTATATAAAGAGTTCTATGATTTGGACATTACCAAGGAAAAAGTCAAGCAATATGTTTGGGCATATATTCCACACCTATTCTATACGCCTTTCTATGTTTATCAATACGCCACTTCTTTTGCCGCTTCTTTGAAGCTTTATGAAGAAGTCAAAAACAAAAAAGCCAATGCATTCGCCAATTATATCAATCTGCTCAAATCCGGTGGTTCAGAATATCCAGTGGTGCAACTGCAAAAAGCTGGTGTCGATTTAACTAAGGAAGATGCATTTAAAGCCGTTGTCAATCGCTTAAACGAATTAGTTGATGAATTAGAACTTGTTTTAAAAGGATAATCATGTTATAATCAGTCTAAGAAATCGAAGAACTGGAATAGTAATCCTTAAATTATTTATTCAAAAAGAGAAAAGACGTTTGGTGAAAGTCTTTAATAAATCAGAGGATGAATGGACCAGGGAGAGATGCCAATCACATCCGCTTGTCTGCTAGCGTTAACAAAGACATTAAGTGTCGGATAAACATCCGGAATTAAGGTGGTACCACGGAAAATCTATTTCGTCCTTTCTATTTATCAGGAAGGACGTTTTTTATTGAAAAGGAGTTAAAAAATGGGAAAAAGAATCGTTTCCGGCATCAAGCCGACCGGAACCCTGACATTGGGAAATTACATCGGGGCTATCAAGCAATTTGTAAAATTGCAGAAAAATCGCAAGGAAGATGAATTCTTCTTGTTTGTTGCGGACATGCATGCCATCACCACGAGACAAGTCCCTGCCGAACTGAGGAAAAGAACCTTGGATATTGCTGCGATGTATTTAGCCTGCGGTTTGGAGAAAGAGCGAACTGTGCTTTTCATTCAATCAGAAATAAAAGAACATGTTGAATTGGGTTATATTCTTCAATCCAATACTTATATGGGCGAATTGGAAAGAATGACACAATACAAAGACAAAAGTATAAAACAAGATACTTCAATCACTTCCTCGCTTTTCACTTATCCCGCTTTGATGGCTGCGGATATATTGTTATATGACGCCGATTATGTTCCTGTGGGTGAAGATCAAAAACAACATTTGGAACTAACTAGAGACATAGCCAATCGCTTCAACAATTTCTATGGTGATTTTTTCACTGTCCCCGAACCATTAATACCTGAAGTTGGAGCGAGAATCATGGACTTACAGGAACCAAATAAAAAAATGTCAAAATCAGATGAATTTGACAAAGGTTATATATCACTTTTTGATGACGAAGCAGCGATAAAAAGAAAAATTCGATCTGCGGTCACCGACTCCTTAGCCAAAATCAATTATGACCCAATCAATCAACCGGGATTGGCAAATCTCATTACGATTTTCGCTTCAATAAAGGATTTAGAAATAGCTCAAATTGTTGAAAAATATCAAAACTCAACCTACCAAACTTTCAAGGAAGATTTGGCACAAGCTTTGGTTGATACCTTGATACCGATTCAAAAACGTTATCAAGAACTGATTAAATCTCAAGAATTGCAGGATATTCTTGACCAGGGAAAGGCAATCGCCGGTGAATATGCCTTCAAGAAAATGAGAAAATGTAAACAAAAAATCGGTTTAGGCAGAAAATAACAAAATCGCTCCTTAGGTAAAAATAAGGAGCGATTATTATTTATGCAGACATTTTCAAAACATGTTTTTTTAAAATTTTGAAGTTGTAAAACTGGTTGAATAAGAAAATCATAAACATGATTATGCCAACTACAATAAACATCAATCTCATATTGTAATCAGCCAATGCGCCGACGATGGGAGCGAATATTACCAGCAACAGACTCGAAAATTGAGCTTCTATGCTGAGAACGGAAGCTCTTTTGGCTTTATCGCTGGCATTGCCGATTTCTTCAATCATTACCGGCTTACGCAAATTTATGAAAATATAAATAAGGACAAAACTGAAGAAAATGATGAAAATATTGTCCAAGAAGAAACTTAAAATCAAAGCAGTCATTGCTGATAAGAACCACATTGAATTTGCCAAGTTGAAATGATTGACCTTATTAGCGACTTTGTATGAGTACCTGCTCGCCAAGGAACTAATCAAATAAATTATCGCATAAATCATTCCAATATAGATTTTCAGGTTTTCTTCCTGCGAGAAATTGCTGAAGGCAATCAAACCAGCACTAATTGACAGTGCAATTACAATCGGTTGGACGTAATCCTTGATGCTTTTATAACCGGCTTGATATAAAGCTTCATCAAAAACCAGTCTTCTGACAAAACGATCTTTAAAGGTATATTTGATGCTATCAACATTTTGTTTGATAAACTCCTTAAAGTTAAATTTTTCTACCCTTTTTTCATTGAGATAACTTGGATAGGATGCAATCAAAAGCATATCAATCACATAGGGAATTATCGAAACCAAGAATAAATATTTGATTTCCGGTAAATAAATTACAAAAACAATTGCCACAATGCTCATCACCATCGATCCAATCAATGACATCGCTCTGGTTTGACCATATACCTTAGTTTTTGTCGCTTGAATATTATTATAATCGATAAATGACATAATCATCGCTTTATGAGTTCCTGACCTAAAAGCATCTCCTAGTCCAAATAGCATCATCGCCAAAGCGAAGAGCCAAAAACCGCTGGCAAGGAAAAACAACAAAAAACTCATGATGTAAAAAACAAAACACATTATAAGTTCAATCTTCTTTCCATACATGTCAGCAATTACACCGGAAGGAATTTCAAAAAGATAGATAATGATTTCCCTAATGGCAATCAAAAGTCCCACTTGAAACAGAGTTAGTCCGCTGATTGTGAAATAGATAATCAAATAGGGCTCGAAAAATATCAAACTTTTCAGAAATCCATACATTTCAAATTTAAATATTTGCAGTCTGAAATCTTTTAATTTAGCCATTTACGTCTCCTAATAGAAAAAAGCACTTGCATGCTTTTTACTTCATTTCGTTAATCTCATTGATGACTCTTGTGATTGCTTTAAAGGCTTCATCTTCGTCTTCGCCATTAAAGGTAATCTTAATCGTCTTGTTAGCAGGAACCCCAAGTGACATAACTCCCATAATTGATTTCATGTTGACTTTTCGTTCCTGATACTCCATGACCATTTCCGATTGAAAGCTGTTGGCCTTAGATACCAACTTGGTTGCCGGACGTGCATGCAGTCCGTTCTCATAAGTTATCTTGAATTTTCCATCAATCATAATTATCCTCCAATAATATTTGAATTTATTTTATCAACTGTCATTTGTGCAGAAAATGGCAAAACCATTTTCACATTATTTCCGGAAACAAAGATACCTGAAGCGCCTAATTCTTTGAATCCCTCAAGTCTAACAATATCTATGTCCTTCACCTGAAATTTAATTCGATTGCCATCGAGCGAAGCTTTGTTGATGTTGGCAATACCACCTAAAAATTCGATGACTACTTCTGATTTTTCTACTGTCGTTACCTGTTTCTTTACCTTTGGTTGCATCACAACCAGTTTAATGATTACAACAAGAGCAACTAGAAATAAGATTACCGGCCACCAATAATTCTCATTAAGCCAATCCACCAACGCCAGGTTAATCACAAAAAACTTCAATTTACTCACCTCTAGATAATTTTATCACATCTTTAACAAAAATATATAATGCTTACAAAAAAAATCTTATATAATGCTTTTTGAAGTTGCAAATAGGAATAAAATGATATATAATCTCACTATTGAGAGGTATGTATATGTCAAAAATTATCGAAGCAATCATTGAAATCCCTATGGGTACACAAAACAAATATGAAATTGATAAAAACAAAAATCGCATTAAGCTCAACCGCGTTCTCTATTCCAAAATGACCTATCCGGCTGAATACGGCTTTATTGAAAAAACTTTGGCCGAAGATGGCGACCCTTTGGATATCTTAGTTTTAGCGACTACGCAAACATTCCCTGGTTGTGTTGTTGATGCTAGAGTAATTGGTTACTTGGATATGTATGACTCTGGAGAAAAAGATGAAAAAATCATCGCTGTCGTCGATGCCGATCCTCGTTTTGAGGATTTAGTGGATATTAACGATATGAAAGAATTGCAACAAAGAGAAATAAAACTGTTTTTTGAAAACTATAAAAGACTTGAACCGGGTCATCATGTAACGGTATTAGATTATCACAACCGACTTGAAGCCATCAAGTTGATAGAAGATTGTCAAAAACGCTACGTCGATTACATCACAAAACAACTAGAACAAAAATAATTCTAACGAATTATACTTTTAAAACGATCACTCACTGAACAGGTAAGTGCGCTTAGGCGTGTTCCAACCTCTAGTCCCTATCCGTTTGGCTTCGGGGTTACCTTT
>JAKPZU010000417.1 GCA_029559915.1 Bacillota bacterium | reverse complement strand
TAAACGATTTGAGTTAAAAAAGAAAACAAAAAAACAATCACTTATCAAATACCACCCTGAACCATACATCAACACCCATGCACTCTATAAAAAAGAATTTGACTGGTTTTATTATTTCAAATTTGACGACCAGAAACTTGAAAGGGCAAGGGATATGTTCATTATGCAAACATGGTTGGGTGGATTGCGTCAGGTTGATTTTTACAAACTTTCGAAAGAGAACCTTCATAAAGACTCCAATGGTTTATATCGGGTATGGTTTGAACAGCAAAAAACAGAGGGTGAAGTGATTAATAAAATCAACCAAAACTATCTTGTGCCGATATTCAAGAAATATTCAGATGGTTTTCCTGAGTTTTTCGAAGTTCATGATTACAACGATTTATTAAAAAAGGCAGCAATAGCAGCAGGATTGAACAGAAAACTAAGATTCAGATATGAGTATGCAAATGCATCGGAAGCAAAAGAAGAATGGTTACCCATTCATGACATGATTTCCAACAGTTGGGCAAGAAACTGTGCTGTTTCAATACTATGCGAACTGGGTTATCCCGATTATCGAATAGCCAAATTCACTGGTCATAAAGACTTGGAAATGATTAATCACTATAAAAAAATCCATCCGAAAGAAGTTGATTCTATGATTGATGATGTAAAACCAGAATTTGTCCAAGAATTATAATTTTTTATAAAAATTATTCTGCACCAGATTTTACCGTACTGAAATTTTTTTCCAGAATTTTTCAATTGCCCTTTCTTTTTGAGACATGAATCTTGTCTCAGATTCCACATTTAAAGTATTTATAGGAAAGCACCACCCGCCCCACCAGCACCCAATTTAGGCTTCACTGGGGGGGCGAGTACCCCATAGGGGTGGATACGGCTGGGGGGTATGTCGTACAATATGAATAATTGAGGGATAAAATAATTGAAGTTATGAATGAATACCCAAACACTTTGGATGAACTTGTTGCCGACATGGAACTTAATCCAGATAAGTATAAGCATTTACAGTTCATTTTAAACCGACAGAAACACATTAATCTGGGACTGGGGCAATTGTATCTGGTGGTGAATAATGTTGGCTTCGGATTATATCGTCTGGAAGATGTTGATTACAGTGAGGGTGTAATCCTAATGTCATTCACAAATCCAGCGACTGGAAATAAGGCTGAATTCAGTCTGGACATAAATAATAAACATCCACAGGTCTTTTTAGTGAATTGG
>JAKPZU010000407.1 GCA_029559915.1 Bacillota bacterium | reverse complement strand
AACTCCTGCGGGCTTTAATTTCTCTGGCTTCAGGTAGCTGAGTCTGGCTCAATATTTAGCCAGACTTTTTTAAGTAAATAAGTAAAAGGGTGAAGCTTTTTTGTTTGATTTAAGCTGAATAGAGAGATCAGAAGCTGGCGGTGTGCGTTCGAAAAAATTCGAACAGATTTCGCCCAAAATTTGTAACGGGGCGGGCGGAATTCCCCCAAGACCCCCCTTCCGCCCGCCGCACCTGTCCGCCTCTGGCGGAGAGGCGACCCTTTCGGATTGGACGATTTCAAGTTTTTCTAATCTGCCTTTGGCGGATTGCTCGGCTCAGCCGAGCTTGGCGGCAAATTCTTTCAAACTATCTCATCCCAATTTTGGTCAACATAATCTCCAATTCCGCTTGGTAAATAATTCGGGTATATTTTAATAAATTCATTTCTTGCATTTTTAAAAGAATCATTCGGTATACTTTTTAGTCGCTTAGCGAGATATAACAAATCCAGCGTTGGCGATCTTGATTGTCCTTGATCACAATGAATTAAAATTTTTCTTTGATTACTCCATTTTTCTATAAAATAAAGAATTTTGTTAAATGTTTCAACTCCACTCCAGTTATAAAGATTGGCGGCGCCATCAACCCAGTTTAACGAAAGTCTATTATCCTTTTCATAAAAGATATAGTTAAGGTGATTTTTATCGGGCTTGTTGGTTGTCCTATTCCATCCAAAGATTTTATAATGGGCTGATTGTGTTGCATGTACAAAAGCCCAATCATGGTCGTTTGTCTGAGCAAGGTCATCCATTGTGCCAATAAATATCTCAGTATCTGGAAGTTGTATCATAGTTTAAATAATTTTTAATAATATTTTTCGAACAAAATTCGCAGGATTTTAACGACTGACACACACCGAGCGTGTACCAAAGCCAACCCTGTGCGCGCAAGCCAACTCCCTTTACCAAAGATCAAGCCATTGGTCGGTGATTATAGGTATGGTAGCTAGTATTCCGCCGTTTTTCAATGCTTCAACTTTTTTCTTTTCTTCACAAGCGTTAATAAAGTTGAATAGATACACAACGGCGCATTTGATTTTATAGTAAATATCAATGGTTTCTTGACCAAACTCACTGAATGTAGGCGCGTCATATTCGTCCATGCCTATAGTTCCTATTCTCTGATATCTATGCTCCATAGCGTTTCTAACTTCGGAGGGCTTTTTGCCAAGCTCATCCAATACCGAAAATATTCCAAAAAGCCGGTAGTTTTGCTGGGTGATTATAGGATCAAAACCATGACTTTTGTTAAGGTCTTTGTACCAAATATTTCTGTAGTTTATTTTATTTTCAGGCCGGTTCAATTTTAGGTAAAAATCAATTGTGTTTGCGATTTTATCCAGTACCGAAAAGCCCTCTTTGTATGACGACTTTAGTAAGCCGGTATATATGTTGTGAGCGGTGTAGTCCAAGTTGTTTACTAAAAGCGATTGCTGGCTGATGTTGGATAAAGTCTCATTCTTTTGCTGAGATAGCCATAAAATGTACCTGCCAGCGATAAAAGATTCCTTAATTTCATTGAGTCTCATCAGCACTTCTTTTACCCATTTATCAGCTTCTTCATCGCTAATACTCGTGATAAATGTAGTTGATATGTTATCGCCGATGCTCGCAGTAGAATGTCGATCAAAAATGTGCAGATTGAGATACAGATCGTTATCTAGGCAAAAAGTGGTGTATGAAATTTCGTCCTCGGTACGTCCTTTTTTGGAAAATTTTTTATGAGTCAAGCTTTCTTCTAGCAATTCCCCTTTAGAGTTTTGATCAAAAAGAGATTTTATCCTTTCCTTTCTGCGCTTAAATTCTTCTAGTGCAGCCGTTCCCCCTTCTTGAAGGATTGAAGCCTCATTTTGAAGCGCCTCGCGGTAAAGTTGATAGGCATAAACCAAATATCCCGTGTGATACTTGCTGATAGGGGCAAGCCGCTCCACGGTTCGTGCTTTGTTGCCTATAGCCATACCGAATTTTGGATTTCGACTAATGGCTCTTTCGTATTGAACTAAGCTCTCAAGGGGTCTTCCTGTCTCGTCGTAAAAGTTGCCTAAGTTTACAAACGTTCTTTCTTGGCTTGCGAGCGAAAGCGATTCTTGGAATTTTTTAATGCAAGAACGAATGATCTCTTCAGCACCAAAGTATGACTTACTATCCAAGAGGTGCTTTCTTGCCTTGTACTGTAGGCCAGTGGCTACGTTATACAAAGTTGTTGCTTTGTATTGCTCGTACTGGTTATCTTTCAAATTTTTCTCTCCTATAGTAATGCCTCTTTCAACAACATCTAAATTATTCAGGCCTATTCCAGTATCAATCAGCAATCCTACTTTATTAAATTGAAAATTTTTATTGCTAGAATATTCTTTCTCACACTTTTCGAGCTGAGTTAGCGCATCCGCATACTTACCGTTGCCGATAAGGTTAGAAATAGCTTGGATCTTCTCGATAAGTTCATTATTGTTGTTCGATTGTTCTGATTTCTTCATCGGTAAGTCCATAAAGTTTATAAATCTCATTGTCAATCTGCTGCTCAATTTTTTCAATTTCGGCTTCTAGCGAATGCCATTTATCGGTATTTTTTGAAGTATTACGAAAATCTTGATAGAGTTCCGTAACTTTATCTACTAA
>JAKPZU010000403.1 GCA_029559915.1 Bacillota bacterium | reverse complement strand
TACTCCTTCATTTTCCATCCCTGCTGGAGAAAGCGTGATAAACGTTTTTTGCTGTTTTATTTTTTCATAATCGATATTATCCTGCAAAAGTTTTTCCAAAAGGGAAATTTCGTAAATGCCACTGTTGACAACATCCAATTTCTTTTCTCTTAAGGCCTTGAAGATGGAAGTGTCCTTATTGAAATCATTTGAAGAATAACTAAACCATAGTTCCTTGATTTCATCAGGATTCTTGCATGCCAATAAAGTAGCGTTTACCGAACCGATGCTGGTTCCTGAAACTGCATAAATCTTCTGTAATATTCCCATTTCTTCAAGGGCTTTGATGGCTCCGGCTTGATATGATCCCCGAGCACCGCCCCCGGTCAAACATAATCCAATATTTTTCATTTATTTATTCCTTTATCAATATGGTAATTTTATAGTATTTTGAAAGACTTCGTTGATGGTTCCACCACCAAGGCAAACCTCACCGTCATAAAAAACAGCTGCTTGTCCAGGTGTAATAGCTCTTACAGGTTTATTGGTTATAACTTCCAAAGTCGTCTCATCGAGCCATTTGATAATCACTGGATTATCCGCTTGACGATACCTGAATTTAGCCATGCATTCCATAGTATTGGTAAATTTTTTGGGTGAAATCCAGTTTACTCCTTCGACAATCACTCGATTAGCGTATAGCTTAGGATGGTGAAAACCTTGTCCTGCCAATAAAACATTATTTTTTATGTCTTTTCCGACTACGAACCAAGGTGCTTGTGAAAAACGACTATCACCACCGATCAAAAGGCCTTTTCTTTGGCCGATGGTGTAATACATCAACCCATCATGCTGGCCGATAACTTTGCCATCCAGCGTCTTGATATCTCCCGGCTTGGCATAGATATAGTTTTTGAGAAAGTTCTTAAAGTCCCTTTCGCCAATGAAACAGATTCCCGTCGAATCCTTCTTTTGTGCCGTTGGCAAATTGTTTTCCAAGGCGATTCTACGAACTTCTACTTTAGGTAAATCCCCGACCGGAAACAAACTTTTGCTCAACTGACTCTGGTTAAGTTGAGAGAGAAAATAGGTTTGATCCTTATTATCGTCTAAGCCCTTTAACAAGAAATATTCGCCGTTTTCTTCTTTGACCCTTGCATAATGGCCATAGGCAAAATAATCGGCTCCTAAGGATTTCGCAACTCCTTGGAAACCGGCAAATTTAACATATTTATTGCATAAAATATCTGGGTTTGGTGTCCGGTTTTTCTTATACTCTTCCAAAAAATAGGTAAAGACGTAATCCCAATATTCCTTGATGAAATCATGACGGTATAGTTCAATGCCCAAATGATCAGCTACCTTTTTGGCATCAAGATAATCTTGTTCCTGCGGGCAAATATCTTCAGTCAATGTAGGGTTGCCGAGAATGTCATTATTTGCAGCTGAATCCCAGTTTCTCATAAACAGGCCAACGACGTCATAACCCTGCTTTTGCAAAAGATAAGCGCTGACGGCTGAATCAACTCCTCCACTTAGGCCCACAACAACTCTTTTCATGATGACCTCTTGACATCGGAGACGATTCTAAAATCCGACCTTGGAGAAAGGGCGAATTCAAATACTTTTGGCGAATCTGGGCTTGCAGTACGTTTGAACTGTTGCGAGAAAAAGCGTTTGAAGAAATTATCGACATATTCTCCTGCAATAGTTCTGTCCAATTCGAAGGCTATTTCCAACAAATATTTGATTCTTTCCGAAGTGTCGCCAGCGATAATATAGCGATGAAGGATAAAATCATTGATTTCATATTTGCCGATGATATTTTCAGTTACTTGCGATGATCTGAGTTCGGGAGTAATAGGGGTATCCAGGATGTCATATAAAACCTGGCGAAGTTCACCATCATACTTATTGTCAGCGTAGGCTTTTATCATGAATTTGACAACGGTTTTCGGTACACCGCCATTGACATTATACATTGACATCTGGTCGCCATTATAAGTTGACCAACCCAAAGCGATTTCACTCATGTCGCCAGTACCTAAAACCAGTCCGTTCAATTGGTTGGCCAAGTTCATCAAGACCATGGTTCTGGCTCTAGCTTGAGCGTTTTCATAAGTCGTATCTTCCTTGTTTATATCATGTTTGATTAATTCCAAATGATCTTTGACGTGCTGAGTTAAATCGATTTCTTCAGCACTCACACCCAATAAATCCATCAGTTTTTTGGCATTGACATTGGTTCTTGATGAGGTGTGTAGTCCCGGCAGGGTATAAGCATGGATATTCTTCTTATCCAAACCTAAATATTCAAAGGCACCAACTGCCGCAAGTAAAGCTAAACTTGAATCCAAGCCACCACTTACGCCAATTACTACATTTTCAACATTTGTATGTTTTAATCTTTTTGCCAACCCGAATTCTTGAATTGAAGCAATCCGTTTATAAGCCTCAACGACATTGTTTTTCGGAACAAATGGCAATTTGTCCCAAGGATCGGAAAACTTGAAGTTTTGGATTTTCGGCAAACTGAATCTGACGGTTTGATATTTCAAGCGATATTTCAATACCGAGTCGCGGTAGGAAGAATTGATTCTTCTCTCATATTTCAAGCGATCGATATCGATATCCGTTTCTAGGATTTCCGTTTCCAGCGAGAACACTTTTGCTTCCCTGATCAAACGGGCATTGTTCGCAACGATATTATGACCGGAAAAAACGGTTTCTGATGTTGACTCACTGGCACCGCTTGAGACATAGATATAGGCTCCGCTATTTTTTCTTGAATGTTCCAGCACAGCGTTTCTTCTGACGTTTTCTTTTCCCAACACTTCATTGGAAGCGGAAAGGTTGATGATGACGTTTGCGCCATTGACACTCAAGAGATTTCCAGGCGTGATAGTTGCCCACATGTCTTCACAAATTTCCACGCCGAAACTCACTTCCTCATTGGTAAAGATGATATTCCCAAACGGTACTTTCTGCCCCAAAAGGTTGATGTCTTGATAAATGTCAATACAGTCGAAGCCGGAATTGAACCAACGTTTTTCATAATATTCCTTGGTGTTAGGTAAATAAAATTTGGGAATTACACCCAAAATCCTATTTTTCTGAATGATAACCGCGCAGTTAAGCACCAATTGATTGAGGACAATCGGCATCCCCAAAGCGACAACACCTAAAAAAGCATTATTTTTCAAAAAATAATCCAAAGCTTCATAACAATC
>JAKPZU010000402.1 GCA_029559915.1 Bacillota bacterium | reverse complement strand
ACATTTTTCAAAGGTCTCAGTTCGTTCATATGATGGATCATTTTTTAAGGGTTCGTGGGAACCTGTCAAAATCCATACGAACCCTTAGATACCTGAATCTATTATCGTTTTTGCAGATGCTATTCTAATTGAGCAATTTGAGCCTTTGCAAGGGCTATCTTTGCCTCAGCCAATCTTTTGTAATAATCTTTTACCTTCTTTGCATTGCCAGCAACAATGGCTTTTGTCAGGTCACCCTCGAGTTCGGCAACCTCAAGGAGTCTGTAATAGTCAAGAGATTCCTTCATGTGTGCCAAAACTATCATGCCTGTTATAATTGGATGATTATTCGTTACATTTGCATCCTTAAACCTGATGCCATGTTCCAGTTCAACCTCAAGCCCTATTAGAAACTGATCTGGATCAATATCCATATTTTCAGTATTTACAAGGTTAAGCAATATTTCAGCTTCCTTCGGAAGTATCTTTGCCTCTTTCAATTTTGTCCAATCTCTTATCTTTAATTCTTTACATACTTTACTTACCTCTGCTTTCGAAATATAATCAGGCAATTTCATTACAACCTCCTATAATTGATAAAAAAATAGAACATGTTTTGATTTTATCATATCTTGTATTTTTCGCAAATATTTTAAGGTCATTTCGTTGACACACATAATTTTTAAGTGATATAAAATGCGATGTCCTTTTCAAGGACAATCCCTATTAATATATTAGCAAGGAAGCAATTATGTTAAGAAAAAGACCATCGTTATCGCAGGTAATAATGTTTGGAATAACAGTTGGAGTAGCCGTAGTTGTTGTTGGATATTTTGCAATGTATTTTCAGCGGAATAAATCCCTTGAAGCTTCAAAAAAAGGGATATTTCCGAAAATGCCAGCAGTTGAGAACATTCAAAAATATACCACCGACAAAGATGGCGAGCACTATTTTAGTATTAATTATACTGCGAAAAAAACCTCTGAAGAAAATATCATTGTTTGGAGTAGGCTTGTGTACTCGCAGGACGGGTTAAATTCATATATTAGAAAACGTAAGCATAATGGGCTTTTTACAGAGGGCATTGAACAGCTTGAACAGAGAAATGTTCTTTATGAATTCAAATGCACTAAAGATAAACCAGAATATACTATCCATGAGATTTACGAGGTCGGCAAAGGCGGCAAAACACTCGATTACGGAAAAACCGACAAAGACAGGGAATGGGGATATGTTCCTCCGGGCACATATTTAGAATCTCTTTCCACGGTAATTTGTGCAAAAAAATAATTTTCAGATAAATGCAGAGACCTTTTATTTCAAGAATCCCTTTCCCATGCGTGGTCGTGTGATGTGGGGTTGACTCCTCTATCGTTTGTCAGCAACTCTTCCTGAATTGCTATCTGTTCACGGACATTAAAGATATATAAATCCTGGTCGTGCCGATGTGCTGCAAGTTTTGATAAAGCTGCTTCGTCATATTTGACAAAATTCTGTCCTGCTCTGGTAGCGCTATATCTTCGAAAACCCAGTTTCACCAGAACATCAACTCCTATGCGTACTGACGTCTCCAGAGATTCACGATAAATATTTTGTACACCGGCATCAATCAACTCGTAGGCATCTGTCCTGTTTCTTGCCCTTACCATAATCGAAAGATTAGGAAAATGTTCCCTTGTCTTTTTTATCAAGTCCATATTGATTTCAGGGGAATCGATAGCGGCAATAAGCATTTTTGCATGTTCTGCGCCTGCTGATTTCAAAATATCTGTACGTGTTGCATCTCCGTAAAACACCTTAAACCCCATTTTTCTCAAAAGGTCGACCCTATCTGAATCATTATCAAGTATCGTAGTGTTTACGCCGTTTGCACGAAGAAATCTGCCTATAGTGCTTCCGAAATGACCAAATCCCGCAATAATAACAGGATATTCTCCTCTGATATCCTCTGCTTCCTTTTCTACAACGGATTCCTTTGTACCAAAATTCGGTAGAACAAACCTTTCATTCAGAAGAATAAGCAATGGGGTTATGGTCATACTTATAGCTGTAACCCCCATCATTACATCTGTCCAGTAGTCGGACAAAATGCCGAGTTTTGAGATAAACGCAAAAAGTACGAATGCAAACTCGCCTACCTGACTGAGACTAAGGGTAAATATTGCATTCTGGTTAAAACTAAGACGCGCCATCCGTCCAACTATATTTAGCACAAAGGCTTTGACGATTATTACGCCCGAAACAAACACTATCACTAACAAAGGATTGTCGATGATGAGTCTGAAATTTATGGATGCACCCACGGCAATAAAAAATAAACCCAGTAAAACACCCTTGAATGGTTCTATATCGCTCTCTAATTCATGGCGGAATTCCGAATTAGCAAGAACAACCCCTGCGAGAAATGTTCCGAGAGCCGGGCTCAATCCTGCCATTGTCATGAGGTCAGCGGTAGCAATTACAATAAAAAGCGCTGCCGCTGTAAAAAGCTCCCTTAGACGGATACTCGCTACAAATCTCAGAAAAGGTACAATTAAAAAACGTCCCCCCAAAATAACAACCACTACAGAACCAAGCAGGGTTAACGTCTGTCTCCATCCTGGTAGCCCACCAATAAATGTTGCACTGTTATCCGAATGAATTTGTAACGAAGAACCTATAATCAGAGGAAGAAGCGCTAATATCGGTATTACAGAGATATCTTGAAACAAGAGAACCGCAAAAGAACTCTTTCCTGATTCTGCCTTGGCAAGACCTTTTTCCTTAAGTGTCTGTAAAACAATAGCTGTAGAGGACATTGATAGTGCAAGGCCGCTTGCCAATGCTGCCTGCCATGAAAAACCTGCTGCAATTAGAGCAACAAAGAATATTAAAGTTGTACCGCCTAATTGTAAGGCACCAGTACCTACAATCAATTTTCGCATACGCCATAGATTTGTCGGTTCAAGCTCAAGGCCAATTAAAAAAAGCATCATGACAACACCAAATTCTGCAAAATGCATTATATCTTTGCCTTCCTCTCCGACAAAGCCGAGAAAGAATGGGCCGATTATAATGCCGCCCAACAGATATCCAAGAACGGATCCCATCCCAAGTTTTTTTGCTATAGGAACAAAGATAATCGCAGTAGCGAGATAGATCAATGCGTCATGAAGAAAGCCTGCGTTCACCTAACTAATTACCCCATTATTTGTATTTGACAAAAGCCAATCGTTTAGGTACTCATGCCTGCATATTTCGTTGAGATTATATCTTCCCTGCGACAATCTTTCACATAATAAACGATAGAGTTCCCCATAGTTTTTAAGCTCTTTATCTGTCAAAAGATGTGTGCCGTGTACTACGAAGGGTGGAAGATAAATCATTTTACAAAAAAGTGCAGTTTGTTCAAAAGGTGCGAGAAACTCCCTTACCGTAAAGCCATTATGTCCCCCGTGCACATATGTATCCCTTGTACCACCAGCAGTCAATGCATTGAAAACAAGTTTGTCTTTAAGGTTATCTCCTCCATAGCCGTGTGCCCAGCCAAATTCAAGAACAAGATCAACCCATTGCTTGAACAATGCCGGAACCCCATACATATAAAAAGGGTGATGCCAAACAATAATTTTATGTTCAATCAATAGCGATTTTTCGAGTTCTGTATCAATATTAAAGTCAGGGTATTCTTCATATAGGTCATGGATTGTCACCTGAGCCATATCATCAATGCTACCAAGTAACACCTTGTTTGCCCTTGATTTTTCAAAACGAGGATGCGAGAAAATTATTAGAATGTTTTCCATAAAACGACCTTTTATTACAAAGCAATAAATGAGAACAATTTAGAAGTATTAGAAGTATCATTTTCATCATTTTAACATACAAGGGATTGCTAAAAAACAGAATTTTATGCTACATTTTTTGCCTTCTTTCTGATATGCTTTAACTCGGTGCGCCCATAGCTCAATTGGACAGAGCGTTTGACTACGAATCAAAAGGCTGCAGGTTCGAGTCCTGCTGGGCGCATTTTTTGATATTTTTCAAATGCTTACCACCCTACCCTTACCTGTTTCACTCCTGATCAATCTTCCAATACCCTGCTTTAACTTGATGTGTGTTTCATAAAGATATCTTTTCCTATATTCAAACGGCAGCATCATCTTCCTCTAAATTCATTTTATGTTCATCTGCAAAGTTTTTTATACAAAATCTCGATAATGTTGCCAGATTTGATCGGATTCCATGCAGGCTCCGGTTTACCTGAATCGATATTGTTGTCCTGCGAATCCCTTACATAATAAGAAATGAGATTATACTGTTTTTCGTTACACTTTATTGCAAAATAATTGAGAACGTAACTTATCTTTTCTAATCTTTTTTCATCGTTATAGCCATTATTTTTCGTGGTTTCTATGAAATGAAATCTTCCTTTCGATGAAAACACCTGTTTTACCCATACCCTTTTAGCGCCTTCACTGTCTGTGATAATGCTTGTGTTATCATAATAATATTTGTCTTCTAATGATTTAGAAGAGGCATAATACACCCATTCAGCAGCATTGGTCATTGTAATGTTAAAACATAAAATGTAAATTATAGAAAACAATATTAGTGATTTTTTCATGTTGTCCTCCATTAGATTTTATTGAAGCATTTTTGACAGTTCGTAATGATTTATCTACTTATTTGAATTTATGTTAAAAAAATTGTCAAGTTTTCTGCCACACCTGGCCTTTATCAAGATTTTTTGCAAAAAAACATATAAGCAGCAAATAGTCAAGCATTAGCTTGTACCTAATGTCTATTATCTACCGTACCAATTTACCTCAAAAAAATACCCCGGAAGAACCGGGGTATAAAAGGTGTCCTTTTGG
>JAKPZU010000393.1 GCA_029559915.1 Bacillota bacterium | reverse complement strand
TCCTGTTCAATAAATGCAGCCGGACCCATCACTTTCATCATCGGAAAAGATTTAAACGGATGAAGCAGGCCATAGACAATCATTTCTTTTGCCGCTGATGCTCCTCCACTACCCTTATTTACATTCATTTTTTTGTAAATGCTGTAGGGCACCGGATTTCTCATGGGAACATTGTATTGCAGGCATATTTCTCTCATTACAATATGAAACGGAGTGTACAGTGCTGTTATATGATGATGGCAATTAATATGATCAAGAGGCACTTCTGAAGAAAGGAATAGTTTGACCTGTGCATTTAATTCTTTTCGGACATCCTCAATTTTTATATCTGGCAGCTTAGACATTATTTGATCGGGTGAGAAAAAATTACCGTTTTTGTCTACAAGGCTGGGTATTTCACTCGCGGGAAGAAGCGATTTCCCTTCAGTGATATTCAAATGAATACCGATGGGCAAATCAGGATTTTCAGAATGAATACGTCTCAGTGCAGACACGGGTTCCGCAAAGGTTACAAAAGCACTGGTACTGGTAACAATACCATTTCGGTACGCGTCGATTATTGCATTGCTTGTCTCATCGTTCATACAGAGATCATCTGCATTTACGATTATCAATTTGTCTCCGGATATAACTTTCGGTTGTATCTGTTTTGAACATGAACAGAAGATTGAAAGCATGATAATAGAAATGAATAGTTTATGCATAATATTATACTACACTTTGGTTAATTCTGCGAATTAGGGGTTGAATTTAATAAATATGCGGCTGCGATTTGCACGGGGCACAGAGCAAAGAGCACAGGGCACAGGGCTCAGGGCACGGAGCACAGGGCTCAGGGTACAGAGCGCAGAGCACAGGGCACAGGGCTCAGGGTCATTTCAGAGTAAGATTTATTACTGATAGGCGATTAGTTATTCGTTTAGAGGAACAAGTTCAAAAGTGTGCATTGGTTTATAATCCATTACCCATAAGAATGGGAACAGTACTAAAATTCCTCCGATAATTGCTCCAACATTAACCTCCTCATTTCGTTTGAGGACATAATTAAAATCCTCGTATCCCTCAGCTTTAATTTTTACAATAGTTGTTGTCCCAACAATTTTTGTGTCGGAATAAGTGTAAGGTGTATTACCTGCAAGCTCATCATTTATATATATTTTTGCACCGGAAGGTGTGGTCTGGAACACCGTGGTACTTGCACAACCTGATAGCAGGAAAGATGTACTCAGGATGAGTGCAACGAGTTTGATTATTAGCTTTTTCATGGAGATGTGTTTTTTGATTGTTTTTATTACAAAACATACTTTTTACAAAGATATGCAATATTGTTATTATACAGATTTGCCTGAAATTATTTCTAAAAGTTCAGCGGTTTAATTTAGTGGGCATTACGTGACGAAGTATCAGGTAGATACGGACCAATTGGCTATGTGATTTCTATTGCTTTCCATCCCCATTTATTTTTCTTTTTGTTGAATGAAAGTATCGCCCTCCCATTAACAGTCTGTCCATCAGTTAGCTTACTCTTTTCTATAGTTTTGGCATCAACAAAGATGTCCTTAATGAAACCAAAGTTATGTGGAGGAAATACCTGTAATCTTCCTTCAAAATCCATTATTGCGTCTGATGGCATATCAGAGTCGGTCTGTTTTGCGGTAAGAATTTTATAATAACCATTTTGACCGTCTCCATCAAAGCGTACTTTTAAAAGGTTTCCAATCTGTGGTTTAATCAAATTGCGTGAGTAATTGAAGAATCCATGTTTTTTCTTGTCCTTCACAAAATTCAACATACTCTTGTTTTCGTTCACAAACTCAACTACAATTAATTCTTCGGGTATGTCCTGAAACAATATTTCCTCTGCCTGTCTGATGTGACTTGAATACAATTCTAAGTTGTCTTTTTTTGAAGTGGCAGTTTTATACCAATCCTGTTCTGTCCATTGCACTATCTGGACGGGGATTTTCCATTCATGTTTTTCTCGTGTTGCAATAATTTTTTGGATTTCAGTTTTGGCTTCATCATACATTCTCTTATCAATGAGAATTTCAGCAAAAGCCTGTCTCAATTTAACCAAAAAGCCTTCTTGTGTATTTAGACTCAGTGCCTTACAATAACAAGCAAGCTGAATATCTTTGTCTTTCGAAAATATTTCTGCCATCAATCCCCAAACCCAGAAGTCATTTCGTTTTTGTTTCGCAAAAGGCAAAAATGCAGACAGAGCATTGTCATCAGTTCCCAATGCCAAAAGGAGTTTTGCTTTAAGATAGGGCGGGTATTGATAATACGGCTGTTTCGCAATCAAAGAATCCAATTTTGGCAAGAATGATCGGATCCTCTCCTTGTCAACAACTCTTTGTTGTCCAAAAGTATCCAAAGGCTCTCCTTCCCAAAGCTTCTTTGAATAAGCAATGTATGCCTGTTCAGCAACAGACATCATTTTTTTGCCTTTGAACTCTTCTTCTAAATAGTCTTCGGAACGTAGGTTCTCGAAATTCCACCAGTCGGCAAAAGTCAGATAATTTGACCAGTTTTGATAGCCTTTGTGAAAGGCTTTATATATAAATGAGTATGACTCAGATGGTTTGGTAAAATGGAAATCCCTGATAATTTCAAACAATTCATTGATTTTGCCATAATCAACATGTTCTGTTTTCTGTAAACCAAAAACCAAACTACCGATTTGCCACGCACAATTGTCAAACACCATCTTTTCATCTTCTGGCAGTTGCAGATCTTTAATCCTGATCAGATTTTCCTTGAATTCTTCAAATGATTCAGGTTGAGCGTTTCTTTTAAGATAATCATAATATACCCATGCAGCAGCCCGCTTGTTCCAAATATTGTTTGGCTCTGCTTCCAAAACTTGATTTGCCATTTGCAAAGCTTCATCAAGCTTTCCCGCTTGCCGTAGTCCTTTGATTTCCTTAAATGACATAATCAGCTTTTTTTAAGGCTATTTACAATGGACTTGATTTTGGCCAGAAGTTCAGGGCTGTCGCATTTCTTTACCAATGGCAACACTCTGCCAAAAAAACCAGAATTATCATATTCAAAGTCAATCACGCAAGACCTGCCATTCTTTTCAATAGTATATCTTTCGCGGTATTCAAGATGCTGAATGTTAGTTATTTTTTCATCATCTGATAATCCTTTGCTGATATTATCGAATAAATTTTTCAAAAATGGCTTTTCTTCTTCAATTGATATATCAAATTCAATTTGCGTCAAAATACCTTCTACATTATTTCTATTGACTATAATAGCTGTGGTGTTTTTAAGAATTTTCGTGATAGTCTCAAATAACTCATCAGAATTAGTTTGTGCAGGTAGCTTTTGAAAACTGTTTTTAAAAACATTCTTTCTGTTAACCCAATATTTGAATGCAGCAGTTTGCCCTTCTCTTCTAAAAATATAGCGGATTTCATAATTGCCTACTTTTTGCCATGCATGAATATCTATATATTGCTTTCGGAGATAATACCATCTATGAATAAAATGGTCTTGTATGGTTAGTGGCTGATCAGCCAGTCCAAATTTTTCCAACTCCGGTAAAACCTCATAGATGTTAATTTCAATTGTTGGATTAGATTGACCTGTGAACTCATAGAATGCTTGTTGAACACTTACATCAATAAAATCCATGCCTGAAAAGGACGAGAAATACGGTGGATTGATGCAGAACAGCTTCTTGGATGCTCTTGTAACTGTGGTGTATGCCCAACGATAAAACATTTTATTGGCCCTGCCAATTGTTGACTGATTATCAGTATAATAATTGAATCTATCATTTGTGCCATAGTCCCAAAAAACAAATGCATTTGCCCATTCACCACCCTGGGCTTTATGGCAGGTTACTGCATAACCGTATTTCAGAAGTATGCAATTGAAGTACTTATCGTTGGTAATAGCTTCTTTAAACTCCCCCGTATCCTTTTTGAGTTTGGGATTCCTGTTTTTGAAATCTACATACAGGGCTCTTTGTTCCTCGGGTTTCAGGAAGTTATCTCCGTATAGATAGTTTTCTAAAATAAATCCGCTTACCGTTTTGGGCTGATTGTTTTCATCAGGTAAAACAAGGCTTATGCTTCGCCATGTTAGTCTGACGCTTTGGATTTTACCTTTTTTAGTGTAGAACCTAACCTCTCTACTTTCAACTGAGGGGCTTGCTTCTGAAACAATTGCAAATTCTCCATTCATGATACCTAAACGGTAATTGTTTCCTCCTATAATAATAATGTCAGATGCCTGAATGGGTAAATCACCTCCAAATTTATCTTTACGGATATCTATATTTAAATCAAGTGCTGTTTTGTTTTTGTAGCAGATGATGATTTTTGGGTCTTGCTGTGACTTATATGTTTCCAGATAATCCTGATATGCCGGATTGAAAATATCCGTATTATTTTCTCTCAAATCAAAATCATTGAAGTAGCCTGAGGTCAGGCACTGTCTGATTTTAGTGGCAGATATTAAAATACCATTGTTGGCATCGTGACGTTTCATTTCCTTCATTTCAGCTTGCGAAACGGAAATATTGTACGTCTCTCTCAAATACTGCGGGTCAAGTGCAGGAGAGAATTTCATGCCAATAGGTGGCAACTGAGCTGGATCGCCTATGAAAATTAGTTTGCTGGTAGTAGTAGCTTCTTGAATTCTTCCATAAACTATCAAGTCTCTCAATAAATAACCGGTACCAAACCGGAAAAATTCACCCTGGCTCAAGACGTCGCTTACCATTGATGCTTCATCCACGATCAGAACCGAATAATGTATCTCAGGATTATTCCTTATTTTGTAATAGTACAGAAAGGAAACATTTTTATCATCCTCACCTTGTTTGATTTCCTGCAATTCCTCAAAACTGTAAATACCTTTGTGAATGGTGGTAGATTCAAAACCTGTTTTTTGATTGATGACTTTTGCCGCTCTACCGGTTGGAGCCATTAATTGGTACTTCTGATCCAAAGATTTCAGATATTCAACCAAACCTTTTAACAAAGTTGTTTTACCACTGCCTGCATATCCTTGAAGGATGAACACCCGCTCATCACTTTCTAAAAAAAACTGAAGCTTTTCCAACGCATTGCGTTGGTCGTTGGTGAGACTGATATGCCGGAAATGGTCAAAAATCTTCATGGCTGTTATTCTTTCATGCAAAGATGAATTGTATGTGTGCAGTGAAAGTGCATTGCTAAATAGTTTTTACAAATATTTTTTCAAATATTCCAATTAAGAAAGAAATATCATTTTTTGCAGTTATTTTTATGTCCGACTTCACCCTGCCTGTTAAATGTGCCGATACATTACTCCTATAATATCTCAACTTCATAATTCTCTCAATATCAGCCTTGTCAATATTTTCTCTAAAATGAAGTACAGAAATCATCTTCACTAGAAATGAAGCATCTAATCCCGAGTGAAATGAAGATTTTGATTCCATTTTCGGAAACACACTATATCCTATAGGTGTATTACTTGACGAGTCCTCTTGAAAATCAAATCTTCCAGTTTTTAATTCAAACCAAGTCGATATTTTTGAATTTTGTTGATTAATAAATACATCAAACTTTGACTTATCTTTTTTCCAAACAAAACCAGATGATAACCCCTCGCTACTACCAAAGCTACCAATAGATTTTAAATCACAATAGTTCTCAAGAATTTGAAAACCTAAAAGAAGACATTGATCTAATACAGCATCATTAAAACAGTCAAGATTAAGCAGGTCGAATATTTTGTCCAATAATCCTTTTTTTTCAAAAACCAAACTTATGAAATCCTTTTCGTTTAAGTCTAAATCATAACACTTCTTCAATAATTCAATCTTTCTATACAGCTTTGCTAAAAAGGCTTTATCTGCCGCCTTGTCCACTTCTTTGGTCAGATTAAGTAGCGTTAGTCTAGTCTCTTCTCGAGTATTAAATGTTTCAGGAGATTCCTTGACAATAAAAGATGTAACACCTACTTCTATGTTTTTTTGAAAATTCCAAACTTTGTTAGATGCTGTAGATACAATTACTTGAGTACCTTTATTTATAGACTTTATGTATTTTATAATTTGATTTCCTGTAATATTCTCACTTTTTTTCTCCTCAAAATCTTCATCGTGAAGTCGTAAATCAACAACATAAATATCAATTGGACTTTTGGATGAATTATGCTCATCAATCCATTTTTTCAACCGATTGATTAAATCAGCTTTCCGTTCTTCTTTGTAGAATTGAAAAATCTCCACTTTTGCATCTGATTTCTCAAATAAAAACTGATAAAAATCTCCCCAACCTTTATCTGCTTCATCTTCAATTATTCCAATGGTCAATCCTGAGACATTATTAAATTGAGGGGTATAAAAATTTTTCTTTTTAAATTTCTGTCTTTCTACTTTACTCTCTACATATTTAAAGTGAAGTGTTTTTGTATAATCGAGTTTAGAGATTTTATGACCAAGACAGTTATACATTTCGTTACCGTTCTCTTTTTCAAACATTGAGAAGTATCGTGCTAATGCCCAGTCATTAGCAATGCTATGGTGTGATTGATAGTTAGCTGGAGGATCTATTCTTATAAACTCTAAGAATTTATCGAAGTTTAGAGGATCTTGTTGCCTAACATTCTTTATAAAATCAGCTATCTTATCAAACGAAAATTCATTAATATTGACGTAGTGGACATTTGGAGTGAATAGTATGGAGGCCAAAGGAGAAATTTTAGCTATGACATCTATGCTTAGAGACCCATAGAATATTAACGTAGCAGCTCTATACATAAGTTCTTTTGTCAAACGGATATGATGCCCAACTATTAGCCCTGATAATTCTAAAAAATTATTACTCAAACTTATTGGTAGCGTTACAGAATTAATTTCGCTATTATTAAGAGAAATCAAATAGTTGGTAATAGCTACATTTAAATCCTCATCATAATTTGGAGGTGAGACTTTATCTGTTTCAAAAAAAGTTGGCGGCGAGTAGTTGTCAGCCATTATATCATTTAAAATTAAAATGTTTTTCATCCCAATTTTTTTTTAATATCTGCATGGATTGTTTTATTAATTGCAATCAATTGGTCTTTTTCTACCATCCCATCCTCCATTTTTACATATTTATCTATAATCCATTGAGGTAGATCAAGATCGTCTAAAACGACAGACAAAGGTTTCTTTGTATATTTCAAAATATAAAAAGTTATTTTCTCATGAGCGCCAACTAACATATTTAGTTCCCAGAATTTTCCAAATGCTAATTCTAAGATTTCCTCTCCCGAATTATTAAGAAATAATACCAAATTCTCACTATAAAAGTCCTCTGAGCTAACAGTTAACAATTGACCTTTGCCAATTTTTTGTAATAAAGTATATGAAATGCCACCAGAAAAAAACACTAATATTTTTGATTTAACATCAACATAATCTCTTAGTAATGCTCTTTCTTCCGGTGTAAGGGCTGATCTGTGAATGATAATGATATCATAGGCACCAAAAAAGGCAATTTCGCTTGAAATTTTCTCTTTATACAAATAAAAATCATCTCCCCCACATATATTTTTTAGTATTGGAAAATCGTTAAGATCTATCTTTAAATCTTGTGTGAAGATTCGTTGTCGATTTGGTCGATCTTCAATTAACAATATAGAATTTATCATAAATAAAATTTTAATTCGTAAGTAAATCCATCAGTAAATTCAATTCTTTCAATAAGTTCAACCAAGTTATTAGAAGCCAGATAATTAACTCGATAGTTTTTATTATCAGGAAAAATTGCCGAAATAGAAAAGTCTGCTAACCCTTTCATAGATTTTATTATAGTACCCAAGTCACCACCATCAGGCGAAATAATTTTCGGATCGTCAATAATTCTCCTACATTTAGACTCTAGTTGTGCCAATTTTATTAATATGATATTCCCATGCTCCTTCTCTACCCTAATGTTAATATTTGGAAATTCGGGTCTTGATTTGAAATTTCTAAAAATTAACTTAATTACTTCTTTAAAAATTGCAACATCTGTGAAAAACGAATAACCTTCAACACCTTCAGTTTTTACTTGAAAATCATAAGAGAGTTCATTTTCCCACAAACTATTAATAATTTTTTTTAATGCGTTGCTATCTTCTCTAATTTCTATTTCATTTTTAAATACAGTAACATAATCTTCAAAATAGAACAAGTTTCTTTCTTTCTCTATTAGTCTTATCTGTTCAGGTATGGGACAATTAAAAGGGTCCCTATTTTCTCCTGAACTCATAAAATCTTTTAAGTAAGAAGAAGACCAACCAAATTTTAATTTTTTTTCTCCCCAACACACATAATAACCATCATCTTTTTTATCTCCCAAGTGTTTCTGAAATAGAAATGACGAGATTTTGGCATATAATCTAAAGTTCTGATTTCGTAACTCATCTTTTATTTCATTCCATTCTTTTTCAATAGACTCCATAAAATGGTCATATCCTGAAAACTTATCGAACTCCCAACTATGTGTTGAATACTTTAGATTTTTGTCATTTGAAGTAAAATACTTTAATAGTTTGACAGTCTTTTTAGGATTATGAATAATTGGATTTCCTTCTTGGGATTGGGTATTAATACCAGAGCTAACAAGTTTTGAATTGCCGCTTTGTGGTTCTATTTTTTTAAAATTACATTCTCTCAACTTCTCTTCAATTTTTCTCAACCTTTCATCAAATTCGATACCGTCATTTTTCATCTCTTTGACAGAAAGTCTCAAAACCCACTCCCTTTGAGAAGGAGTTAGTTTCTTATTCTCAATTAAATCCAATATAAAATCGTATTTATCTTTTGCCACTCCCGTTAAACATTTTCATTGTAATAAACTTCCATAGCCTTCTTAATGCCCTCATTTTCCCAAATGTCCAATACTTTATTAAACAGACTATCAGTTACACTTAGTTTATCAAATCTTTTTCTCAAAGTTTTATATGTGGAATCATTATCCCCTTTAACCATCTTCAAGAACTCCAATTTTCCATCCAGCACATTTATCAAATGCGCATTATTATCTTTCACATGCCCTCTGTCGGCAAAGTAATCTCGTTTAAAAATCTGTTCCGCTTTTTCATAGCCATATTTTTCCCAGTAGTACAGCCACATTCGGATTTGCTTTACATATCTCCTGCGGACATTTACCTTTTCATTAACAATCAAACCTGTTGCTTCCTGACGATAGCCGGCTTTTTGCAAACGTGTTTTTTTCGGGTTGATAACCAGTTTTTGGTCTTCTTCAATAATTCGTTTTAGCTCCTTATTGAATGCTTCATCCTTATAGATGTTGTGCGGTGACGAAAATGTAATGTCGTCAGCGTACCTTGTATATGTTGCTCCAAACCGGTAGGCAAGTCCGGTGAGTCTGCGGTCAAGCTTTCTGCAAAGAATGTTGGTTAAGGTCGGAGATGTCGGACTTCCTTGTGGAAGAACGGTTTTTACTTCTCCATCAATTTCAAAAGGATGAGTACATAGACTTGCCAATAGAAAAGCCAATGGTTCTTTCTTGCCATTCAGGTTAAATGGCTCATACATAAAGCCCATCTTAACTCTGTTGCGGTCAAACGTGTGAAAAAAGTCTTTTAAGTCCATATTTAGGACAAAATGATGTCCCACATGCTTTTTAGCATTGTCAACGATAGACTTTCCAAGAACAAAACCTGTTGCTGCTTCATGAGGTTCATAGACACATTGCAACACAAAATTCAAGGAGCGAAGAATGGATTTTAATCCTTTCACGGGTGCATTAATAGTTCTGTCTGCTCCTGACTTTTTCTTGATGGTAAAAGTATGATAACGCTTTTTGCAAAGTGTTGGATTGGTGTAATAAGTCAGTGATTTTAATTGAACCGGCTTGCATTCCTCACCATAAAGCATGTTCTTAGCGTCACTTAAAAGTTTCACTAGGTCCACTTTGTTTTGCAGTTTTGCAAATTCTTTCCGTATTTGGTCGATATGTACCTGTTCTATTCCCATGTCAGAAATTTTGAAGGACTTTGAAAACACCTGCCGGATATTCTATTTGTATGTATGAATATGTAAAAAAAAATTCAATACATAATTCATCACTAATAATTGCATTATAATATGTTTACATTATTGACATTAAAATCAATAAATGTTGTTAAAAATGCCTTAGTGACATTCATCCCAACCAAAGGTTAAGAGAAGATGCCGATCATTGTCCCAGACCGGAATCTGAGACCAGCACCCACGAATCAATATCTTGCGGCAGGTGTTTCAAAGAACTTCTGCAAAAGTAAATGCTTCCGTGCACTCAATCTGCACGTTAAAGATACAGATAAAAATAAGTTATAAAAGCGTATTATGTACATCCATTCATAACATTGCTCATTCAGGTAATAAAAGTATCTTTGTGCTGTGCACTTATTCTGCACTAAAAATTTATCAAGTATGGCCATTAACAAAAATGCACTTATTCGCTATCAGGTTTTAGACCGTTGCTTCCGCAATTCGGGCAGGATGTATTTTTGTGAAGACCTGCTCGATGAATGTAATAAAGCATTGATGGATTTTAACCCAAATAGTGAAGGAATTCAAAGAAGACAATTGTTTGATGATATTCGTTTCATGGAAAGTGAAGCAGGCTGGTCTATTCCTCTCGGCAGAACCCGTCATGGCCGGAAAGTTTATTATCGATATGAAGATTTGTCTTTTTCAATTAGTAACCAACCTTTGAATGATTCAGAAGCAGAACAGATAAAGTCAGCGCTTCAAATAATTTCTCGTTTTTCAGGCACGCCACAGTTTGAATGGGTCAACGAAATGATTCCAATGCTCGAATCTAAGTTTGGTTTAATTGAGCGTAAAAGTGAAATCATCAGTTTTGAGAGCAATATTGACCTAAAAGGGCTTCATTTTCTGACTCCATTGTTCAATGCCATTGTTAATGAGCGGGTTTTACTTGTCAAATACAAAGACTTCAGGAGCTCTGAATCTTATGAAATCACTTTTCATCCATACTATTTAAAGCAGTACAACAATCGGTGGTTTGTCTTTGGACTTAATTCTGATAATCAGGTCCCAAATTGGAATCTTGCACTTGATCGAATTGAGTCATTGTCTGAAACTTCCCGGAAATACAAACAGTCAGAAACCGATTGGGAAGAGTACTTTTTTGATTTGATTGGCGTTACCCGGCCCGAAGGTGTTAACTTGCAGGAAGTTGTCTTGAAGTTTTCTCCTGAGGTTGCTCCTTATGTCATTACAAAGCCTATTCATCCAAGTCAGAAGCACAAGCATGACCCAACTGGTCTTGAAATCAAAATCAAAGTCATTCCAAATATTGAGATGGAAAGTTTGATTCTTTCTTTCGGAGAACAAGTAAAGGTAATTTCTCCCCAGGATCTCACAGAACGAATTTCCCGGCGTCTCAGGTCAGCTGGTCGTCTTTATTGAGCTTTGACATTGTCCTTGTTGCAGCCAGAATTCATTTTTTTGTCCAAAAATAGCCCTCAAAGATCTTTTTATATTGATTTGTCAGGACTTCTTGATCGAGTGGTTCCATGTCTTCCTTAAATGACTTTCGATAGAATGCAACATTGTCTTCTTTTGAATCGACAATCATGGCATATATAGTCGAATAGGCTTTTATTGGAGTCTGATAATACATTCCCAATGTTAATATACCAAGAGCAGCACCTTTTAGAATTTCTTTGCCATAGTTTCCTTTTACTCTGGTGAAACCTGCAGATATGATAATCAGCCCAAATCTTGTTTCATTTGCCTCCAATATTTTATCCAGGGTAGGTGTTATTCTGAGATTTGTAATGCTCTTGTTTCTATCAGCTGTCAGAATCAGTTCTTCGTATTCTTTCTCAAGAGTTATGTTGATTGCAGAGTCAGTCAGAAAAATATCCCCGGTGATTGGAATTTGCTCATCAAAGCTTTTTATGACATTGATATTCAACTGCTTTGAAATTGCCGATATGCTGTCATCCAATTCTCC
>JAKPZU010000392.1 GCA_029559915.1 Bacillota bacterium | reverse complement strand
TCAAAAGGGGTATTTAGTAAACATAACTCAGGTCGCGGCATCCCTCAGCTCCCTGTTATTCTTGATTATCGCAATATCGATGGGATTAACTCTCCCCTGGCTGGTTTCTTTCGTGTCAGCCGGTGCTGTATTTGGTAATGCTTTGTCATGGATTTTTCTTCATCGGGAAATCCCCTGGCTTAAACTGCAGCTGAATAAAAGTTCCCGAGAGGCGCTGCGTAGAGTTGCCCGCTCTAGTGTGCCTCTTTTCCTTTTTCAATTTGGTGCCCTCCTTTTAAATCAAACTGCGAATATCATTTTAGCCCAGTTTGGAGGACTAGGCATGGTGGCTGATTACAATATTCTTGCAAAATTCTATTCGGTTATTTTCTCTATCGGAACAAGTCTCTCCTTTCCTTTTTATCCGGCCATCAGAGAAGCTTTTGAAAGAAAAGAAAAACGCTGGATTTACCATGCAATCAAAAGAGTAACAACAATTCGGTTATCTTCACTCATCGTTCCTACTATACCATTGATATTTATTGGCAACCATTTAATCTTACTTTGGATACGTCAACCATTAAGTGAAAATTTCGGATATGCCGGTTGGTCTTGTTTTCTTCTGTGCATAATTCTAGCTGGTTTAAGTTCAACATTGTCAGAAATATTGATTGTTCTCGATTATATTTATACCCAATTGCATTCGCTTTTTATTAATGCGCTCGTTTTTATTCTTTGCTGTATCCTTTTGGTGCCTCATTTTGGTCTCACAGGTTTTTATGCAAGTTCTATAATCGGTATGGCTTATCCAACATTATGGATTCTTTTTAAAACTAAATCAGTACTAACATCCATTTGATTCTGGATTCTGGATTATGATTAAATAAGAAAGCTATTCATTGTTATATTCGTCATTAGATGTATGACAATTGCAGAGACCATTAAAATTTCTATTAAAACGGCTAATTGGCATTCTGCTTTTTTTGAAGTATCAATCGGCGTGGAATATATGCAAAGGTAATTATGGAGGTCCACAAATGATTCAAATACCCGTATATCAACCATCATTAAAGGGAAATGAGAAAAAATATGTTGATGACTGTCTGGATTCTTCCTGGATATCGGCAAAAGGAAAATATGTCGGCGAGTTTGAAAAACAGTTTGCTCAATATGTGAAGATTAACAATGCGACAACAGTATGCAATGGAACGATGGCTTTGCATCTTGCTTTAATCGTGCTGGGTATTGGCCCCGGCGACGAAGTTATCGTACCCACTTTGACGTATATTGCATCTGTCAATGCCATTTCCTACACAGGAGCAACGCCTGTCTTTGTTGATTCATTGCCGGATA
>JAKPZU010000369.1 GCA_029559915.1 Bacillota bacterium | reverse complement strand
TTTCTCGAAAGGATGGATGTTGGAATGTGCTTCAAAAAAAGTCATCGATGCAGCACCCCACATTTTGTGGTCAATATTTTCTTGACACACAAGTCCGCGTTTCTTATACTTCACCCTACAAAAAGGAAGTTCTTATCAATGTGAATCTGATGTCCAGCTATGGGGTTTATAAAGTAACCGATAAGAAATGCGCGACATGTTCCTTCTGGTCAGGTAAGCGGACGATTGTTTTTCGCGCCAACAAACCATTCAACATTAATGCAGACGCAGGACATGCGGACTGTATAGCTCAGAAAGGTAAAAAAGCGACGGCTGCAACTACCTGCCTGAAGTGGCAACAGTGGGAGAAATTGCTTCAAGCTTTTTAATCTGGTTGCAAACTTATGTAAATTAAAAAAAACAAGGGGGCTATCATGGATACGGGGAAAGAATTAGTTGTAATTACAACTAATGAACTAGATCAGCTTGATCGCGAATATGATGAATTATCAAAAAATGCCCATAAGGACCTCACACATGAAAGTGACTATCAAGCAGCTTTAAGAGTTCCCGCTGCTTATTTAAGAAAACCATCCAACTTTGAACAATCTTTTGATAAAATCCTTTTTCATTTAGATGAGGCATATCGAAAAAGTACTGATGCAAATACAAAGATCATGGTGTCCAGAACGACAGACGATATTTTTCACAAAGTCATTTGCATTATTCAGGCAAAAATTGATCTGGTAGCAAAAGAAAACGATAGAACGTTTTTTCAAAAAGTTAGAGATTTGATTAGTGGTTTATTTGATAACGTGAAAAATAATCTGCATTTGGCTGAGCCATCTGCGATTATAGCAGCATCAGCCGCACCCGAAGTTGGTAAATTATCGGTAGCTTTCTTTGATTACCTTTTAACTAAATGGGAAATAAAAAATGAAGAGTCTTATTTTTATAACCAATTAGTCAATGTTTATCAAAAAATACTAGACTCAAAATCATTCAGTAACGAGTTTGGGCTTATAAGAAATACATTCGCAACCAATAAAGACAATATTTTGACATATGTTGTGCTGCAAAAAGGATTAACTGCCGCAAAAAACTTGATGAAATATGATGAGAAGGACAGCGAGCGACAGGATTCTGCAAGAATAATAGTGAGAACACTGATTGCTATGCGAGAATGGGAAAAGGGCGCGAACTTTCTCCACGAGATTAATACTGCCGGACTAGCTAATTATTCGGAATTGAAAGATGAGTTTATCGGAGAATACAAGCAATTCCTTGTTTATTTGAAAAGCAAGGAGGGAAAAGAAGATCCAGGAAAGGAAATAGCAAAACGATATCCAACAGCAGATTCAATAGAATATCTCATGACTGCGGACAAAAACGGATATAATAAATACATGTCAGCGAGAAAGATGAAAAAGCTGGCCATTATATTTTCAATTGTTTTTGCTATCGTCGCATTTATTATCTGGGCGGGCATTGAAGGCGGCAAAATGGAGCAGGAGAAGAAACAGTATTTGACTGATAATGCCTCAAAAATACAAGACCAATGGAGTCAAATTGAAAAAACAGTGGTAAAGGTTGATAAATTAATAGCCGAAAAGAATTTCAAGGAAGCAATTTCATTGATAAATACGGGAATAGTATTTCATGATCCAAGTGGTAAGGCAGATAATTATGCTTCAAAAGCTGATGAACTCAAACACAGCAAACTTCTCAAATCTGTTGACGGCATTCTTGCGGAAATCAACATTTATGTTTCTAAAGATATGAATGATGAAATATATCAAAATATCACTGAAACACTCATTCCATTATATAATTCTACTATATCGAGTT
>JAKPZU010000355.1 GCA_029559915.1 Bacillota bacterium | reverse complement strand
TCGGGACGGGGGTTCAAATCCCTCCCTCTCCGCAAATGAACGTGGTTGAATGCGGCATTCTTGAGAACCGTTTACCGACATCTCGGGACGGGGGTTCTTCCGTAGGAACTCCGCTGGAGAAATCCCTCCCTCTCCGCAAATGAACGTGGTTGAATGCGGCATTCTTGAGAACCGTTTCCCGACATCTCGGGACGGGGGTTCTTCCGTAGGAACTCCGCTGGAGAAATCCCTCCCTCTCCGCCAATGAACGTTTTCAGCTTTTTTGAGGGTTGTTGTCTCGCCGCCAGCGTAAACCAAGCCCATTGATAATCTTTCGGAGTTCTTTCAAGGTATATTTTCTGGTATACATCCTGTAATGCTTAGAAAAATTATTGTTCTTTGGCTATAGTCTTATCATTCTTTTTCGTATGATAAATTTTTAATTTTCTAGAATCAAACCCCTGCCACTTTGCGGGTAAGTTCTCAAAAGAAATATCATCTATGATGTTTTGTAAATAAAGTTTAGACATTTCGATTTTTTACTACTTTGTTTCTAATTTTCAATAGCTTCTCGTTTGCTAAAGGGTATAGCCTATACAATATAAATGACGCGGCTATACCTATTGTTAAAATTGAATCATAAATTAAGTGATATAATGGCGCTTTGATTTTATACCCTTCAATATAAATAATCAGCCCAACTGAAAGTATTACTATTATTGGAAATAAAAGTATGTAGAAAATCCAGACTAGATTAGAAAAAAGAGGGTATCTATTAAGGTAAGCCTTGCCCTCACGACAATAAATATCTTGATGTCCAAAAAGTTTAGATATGTTGTTCTCCAAATGGTGCAGGTAGTCATACTGTCTTTCAATAAAAATCGCTGTTTGACAATACTTTAATACAATGACAAACAAATAAGTCCATGTAACACTCAAAAAGACGGAAATGGGCATTATACTTATATTCAGTTCAATAAATTCCAATTTTACATTTCCCAAAATCATTGAAAACATGTCAGAGTATTGTATTTCAAGAAATAACACGCCAATTAAAGCAATCACAAACATAAACAGCCGATCGCGCTGTTTTTCTCGTTCGCGAATATGCAAAAAACTTTCTTTGTAGTGATCGTGCAAAACCTCAAGTTTTGTATTATCGTCTATTGACATAATTAAGCTCTGTCAATTGCATTTACAATCGCGTCAACGGTAAAGCTATTAGCCCAAGTTGCGCCTTTCGCGTATAAGGGTTTTGGGGATTCGTTAGACGATTCTATTTTTACAGCAATCAATCCTTTCCCCTCCTCATCACTCTTATTGATTTCCCACCATTGCCAGTTACGTTCGCCAATTTCATCCCTATCCGGATGATAACTATTCGCATATTTCCCAATAATTACTAATGTGTGCGTGGCTTCTCTTATTTTCTTCGTCAAAACAGCCTTGATCCGTCCAACATCATAACTTTGAATTTCTTCCGGTGTTACATCAGTAAACTCAATATCCGATCGCGGATTTTTCGCCAAAGCGGTTAGTAAATACCTGTAATTTTTGTCGTGTTCATAATCGAAACTTATAAATATTCTTTTTTTCATAATTAATTCCTCCTAAACTAAATCTTACTTATTTGATATTTCCCACCAAATCAATGGCTTAATTAGTTTATAATCCAAATCTTTTGTGTTTACTTTTGTTCCGTCTTCAAACTCTACCTCGCCATCGCTTATCTTCTTAATCCATTTGCCTGTTAGGTTAGACAGGGTCTCGGCAATGTCTATGCTTGGGTAGAGTTTTGATAAATCAACTTCTACTTTGTCGTTCTTATAATCAATCTCTAGCGTTTTAAGCATTTTTCTCATTTTTGAACTGTAAATATTTCATTGAATATTTCTTCTAATTTTTGATCAAATTTTTCTTTCAATTTACCATGCGGAATTTTTAAATTTTTGAGCACAACCTCAAATCTTTTAAATCCGCCATTACTTCTTAATTCAACCCACTCAACACCTAAGCTATCAAGTTGTTTCTTATTCGTTTCTGAAAGTTTATCCGCTACAAATACCTTGCTATCTCTTGCTATAACA
>JAKPZU010000351.1 GCA_029559915.1 Bacillota bacterium | reverse complement strand
TCAGTGTTTTTGAGAAACCTGAACCTTAAATATTACGTTGATGAAAATCGGATTATTGGATTCCCGGATCGGCATAAGGCGGAAAGGATCGTTACTGAATCAATTTATAATACGCTTGCACATGATGATGTTTTCGATTTGATAAAGAAATATGAAGTCCGTTGCAGGAGATTCATTGATATATTTGATGATAGCGGGTATTTCAAAAACTTAGTTGACGGTATCGTCTTTGGTCATAACCCTAAAAGCGGTGGTACATTAGGGATAGGATTTAAAAAAATAGAAGACTTGCTTTTACCAACAGAAATATGATCTAACCAATATATCTGTGATTTTGACGGAATGAAGTGAGACTTGACAACCTAATGCTAACCATGTAAGACTGTGTAAACAAAGATTTTAGTATCTTTATAAGATATCATTAATTAAATATCTTAATGCCCCGTTATCTTACCAAATCAAGATTTAAGATAGGTCTGGATTGCCCGGCAAAACTTTTCTATACCGGAAAAATCCAATACCCAGATACATCAGAAGATGACGCTTTTCTGGAAGCACTTGCCGAAGGCGGATATCAAGTTGGTGCATTGGCAAAATGTTATTACCCGGATGGAATTGAGGTTTCGGAACGAGGCTATGATATTCCTCTCCAGAAGACAAGAGAATTATTAACCAATAAGAATGCAACCATCTTTGAAGCAGCATTTAAGTACAAGAACCTTTTCATCAGGGCAGACATCATCGAAAAGAAGGGGAGTAACATCAATCTTTTCGAAGTAAAATCCAAATCATTTGCCGGGAGCGATCACAGGGACATGCTTTCAAAAAAAGGTTTTATTGATTCAGGTTGGATCGATTATGTTTATGATGTCGCTTTTCAAAAATATGTCATCACCAAAGCAAACCCTGACTGGACTGTAAATGCTTTCTTAATGCTTGCTGATAAAAACTCCTTGGCATCTGTCGATGGGTTAAACCAAAAATTCTTATTGAAAACGGTAGAGGGAGAAAGGACTATAGTTGAAATTGTTGGCGATGTCTCACCTGATGGACTTGGAGAAGAAGTTCTGATCCGTGTGTGTGTGGACGAGTTGATTGATTTGATTTTCAATGGGACTGATTCTCCAAATCCACCTGAACGTGGTTTTGTTAATAATATCCATTTTCTGGCTGATATGTATGAAAGGGATCAGAAAATAGTTATCCCCATTCATAAGGATTGTAAGGTTTGCGAATTTCAAGCCACACCTGAACAGGAACAAGAAGGTAAATTGTCTGGATTTAAGGAGTGCTGGAAGGCACAGTTGGGTTGGGATGATGAGATGTTTGATCTACCAATAATCTTTGATATATGGGATTATCGCAAGAAACAAGATTTGATGGATTCCGGCATCTTCCTGATGCATGACATGGAAGAAGATCATATCGGAGATATCAATTCATGTTCAGACGGAAGGCTAACCAGAACCGAAAGGCAGTGGCTTCAGGTTAGAAAAGCAGTTGATAATGACACAACACCTTATATTAATATAGAGGGTCTTAAAGCAGAATTTAAAACATTTGTTTATCCATTGCATTTCATTGATTTTGAGACTTCAATGGTTGCGATCCCATTTTTCCGGGGAAGAAGACCATATGAGCAGATCGCATTTCAGTTTTCTCATCATGTGGTCAATGCTGATCTGAGCATCGAACACAAGGGGCACTACCTGTGTGAAGAAAAAGGTACGTTCCCGAACTTTGAATTTGTCAGAAGGTTAAAGGCTGAACTTGAACAAGACAACGGGTCGATATTCCGGTATGCTGCACATGAAAATACTGTCCTTAATCAGATCATGGTTCAATTGGACGAAGCACCTATTGGCGATGTGCCGGACAAGAATGACCTAATAGATTTCATTAAATCCATCACTCACGGGAATAATCATGCCGGAACGAGGGACATGGTCGATTTATTGAAACTCGTTAAATGGTACTACTACCACCCCAGAATGGGTGGTTCAAACTCTTTAAAATATGTGCTCCCGGCTGTATTGATGTCATCGGATTATTTGCAAGAAAAGTATTCCAAACCAATATATGGAAAGAATTCAGCCATAAAGAGTTTGAACTATGATGACGGTTGGGTGTGGCTAAAAAAAGATGCTGATGGCAACATCATCAATCCTTATGAATTGTTGCCACGATTATTTGAAGGCATAGAGGATGACCAGATTGAGCAATTCCTGATGAAAAGCAATATACAGGAAGGTGGCGCAGCCATGACGGCTTATGCAAGAATGCAATTTACGCAGATGTCAGACGTGGAAAGGGATGCCATTGCCAGTGGGTTATTGAAATATTGTGAACTGGACACTCTGGCAATGGTTATGCTTTGGGAATATTGGTATGAAACCACTAAATGACCTTTAATTGGAACACAAGACACCTGTTGGTAATAATAAGGTATAATATTTATCACCGTTTTACTTAACCCACTCCTTATGATTCAAAAAGACCATTACTTAGAAATAGCAAATAAATACGGATACTTTGCGAGTTGGGCAATATGGGCAGAGGAAGGAGACAGACCCAAATCTAACGTGGGGGATATCAGGATATTTGATTTGGATCACAATCCCGATATATTGCTGCAAGTAAACCCAGATGTTGTAATGGTTGGATTGAATTTTTCAAGACCTGTCGATAAGGTTAAGTTTATCAATTTTCACGACAGCAGACCACAGGCGCAAGATTATAAAATCAGGCATGCTTTTAAGGACACGAAGTACTGGGGTGCATATATGACAGACATAATAAAAGATTTTGAACAAAAGATTTCTGGTAAGGTTGCTTCATTTCTGAAATCAAACAGGGATTTCGAAGAAGAGAATATTGCGCTTTTCCAACACGAAATGTTGGATTTAAAATCTGAAAATCCTTTGATAATAGCATTTGGAAATCAATCATTCAAAATATTAAACAAGCACTTCAGGGATAAATATCAAATAATTAAAGTACCTCACTATAGTATGTATATCAGCAAAGAAAACTTTAAAATCGAGGTTGAGAAAGTGATTGCAAACTTAAATCTGGATATAAAATAACCGGATTATAAAGCAGCAGGAAAAGTCCGGATACGACCCACTTTTTTTTGCATTTTTCAAAAATCTGATGTTTTCAGGGACACATATATGCTGTTCCACACCGGTTTTTTTGCCATTTCTCACTCATCCTCGTCAACAGAGACTCCCCATTCGTCACCAAATTAGTCGCAATTCTGAATTACACTTCGAGATGACATGTCGACTTAATTGTCTGTATATCATTTATATATATTGTATCACTTAAAATACTTCCGTCAAAGATGGATTATGTCACTGCCATATTTTTCTCCTTTTGACGTATATGTGATATCGAAATTACGATTGAGTATTAACAAGTTAAATAATAGAATCATGAAATACCATCTCTACACAGAAGGATTCCATCACCAAGGCATAGTAAAACATGGCAAGATTGAAGATAAACAGCATTTTTTGGTCATTGTAAGTGCCAGTAAAACAATTAGATGTGCAATGTTGATAAAATGGCGACCAAGTAATTGTTTTAGAGTTTAATTTTGCAGAACCAATACAGTCGAATTACCTGATCTGATTCAGGAACTGCACTGTATGAGTAACCGTTCTGGTTACAGTAACAAACCAAAACTAAACGTGAGCCATTTAGGAGCGCATTAGAAGAGGTGTGGCTATGAGTAATGGTTAGAATACCAGCCAACGCTATGCTTCGGAAATGCAGACAGGATTGAAATTATTAACTATAAATATTAAAAATTATGAAAAAATTATCTGTAAATGAATTCGAGTTGCGAGAAGACGCAATTAAAATGCTTGAAATGGTAGAATCAAAATTTGGTGGCATCGGGCAATGTGAAAGAGGCAATGATGAAATCTGGGCAGTCATTGACTGTAATGGATTTGAAACAGTCTCACTTTCTTATGATGAGCAAAGAGAAATCTATGCTCTTAATGTAACTAACTGCTTCTGGAGTAGAGGCGAAGAAATCATGGAATTTATTGAAGAAAATAGAAAGTACGTTTTATAAACTCAGAAAAATTACGGTTATGAAAACAAAAGAAATTTCAAGTAAAGACAAGTCAGACTTGATAAAAAAAGTTAGCAAGTTGATGCTCTCTAAGAAAGAAGAAAAACTTCTTCAGAAAATCCAAGAAAAAGGATTTAAAGACTGGAATGATTACGACATTGAGTTTTTAAACTTATTGTATGATTTACATTACCATCCAGTTTTGAGCATTGGTGGCATGGATATTTATCCATATGATCAAGAAATTCAAATCAAAAAGGAACTTGAAGAGAAGAGGGTAAATGCCATTAATAGGTTGGCAGAAGAGCCTTTTTCATTGTGGTTCAGAGATGTTAGGAATTATAAATTAACTTAAATATCATTATTATGAAGAACTTAAAAAAAATGACAGACGAAGAACTAACCAAAATTTTATTCGATGTGAAAAAAGAGATCGAATCGAGACAAACTAAAAAAACAGTTCTTTTCAATGCCGAAGAATATTTTGAAAGGTATAACGGTGGCTGGTGCAAAAGCGTAACTGGACTTGATAAGTCAAAAACAAATGGATACTCAATAGTAGGTGATTTTATGAGTAAGAGAAATGAATGGTATGTGGTTGGTAACTTGTACCTTGATTGCGGGATAGGCGGATCAAGAAAAAATCAGCAGAAGTATTATACTCTCTTTACTGTCAATGAAAATGCCAATGTTATTGTAATTAAGGAAGTCGATGATACTCCAAGTTGGGCAACCAATTTATGGGATTCAATAGAAAAATACCAAAAACCATGATTATTCCATTATTGATACTATTTATAGTTGTGGGGACAAGAATAATACATGTATCCCACAACTATAAATAACTGTATTTAAAATGATTAATTATGGAAGAGTTGAAAGGTTACAAAGCCAAATTTGAAATAAAAGACAAGAATTTATACTGTAGAATGGATAGCAGCATGATCCAACGTCTTAAAGAGATCAGAAAAGCAACCGGAATCTCGGTTAGTGAAGTTATCCGGGAATCGGTGAGACGATTGATTCAGGAAGTTGATGACACTGGTTCAATCAACCTGAGAGTAAATTAAGAGGCAACAGAAGAGAGACCCGGCAAGGTCACTCTTCGGAACAAAAATTATTTATTATGAATGTACTACAAGATTTCGATTACATGAAGTTCCAGTACCACAGAGAAAATCTTCATGATGTCTTTGGAACGGTTCTGGATACTTTTCCACACATCACGGGTGCAACCGTTACTGGTCAGGTTTATCTCTGGGATGTATTTCAGAAGATCAAATACAATCTGGTGTATGATATTGATCCCGGCACTTATCTCAAACATAAATACGTCAATAACGAGAAAAATTTGGCATATGACCGAAGAAAAGAACAATTACCTGCAATTTGTTACAATGCAAGATTTAATGGTTATAAAGACACCGCTCACCTGAAATCCATAACCAATCTAATGTTCTTGGATATTGATGATTTTCCAAGCAAGGAAACCGCTATTGAGGATAAACAACAAATTATC
>JAKPZU010000342.1 GCA_029559915.1 Bacillota bacterium | reverse complement strand
TCAGAAGAAGATTTTGAACAGGCATCAGATTTGGATGAAGAATATCCAAGGGTTACAATCAGTAACATTACAGAATCAAAGGTTGGAACATATCAGGATGATGTGGTTAATGTAGGTGCTGCAGCACTTGCTGCAACTCCGAATACCGTTCAGAGTCCTGAACCACAATCAAGCGCATCTGATGGTGCTCCGGGAAGTGGAGATTATGAAGACCTTCCTTTCTAAAAATTACAAGGAATAAAGGGGGAAAATAAAAATCCCCCTTTATATTATAATTGAATTATAACATGGCAAAAGAAAAAGAAGTTGTGAACGAAGTTCCTGCAAATCCGTCAAGAAAACCTACCCCAATGAAGAAATTTTCATTGGATGATTTTAAAAAGAAAGCTGGTGCAGTAACATCACCGGATAAACCCTTGAAATGGATTCCTGCGTCAAAAGCATTACAAACCGCAACTGGATTACCGGGATTTCCAATGGGATATGTTAGTCTTGCACGTGGTTTCAGTAATACTGGTAAATCAACAGCAATTTGTGAAGGAATTGTGAGTGCGCAAAAGATGGGAATACTTCCAATTATTATTGATACTGAAAATAATTTGGGTAAGGAACGTTTAACTAAGATGGGATTTGATTGGAATGGTCCGCACATTCTTGTGAAAAACGATTACCTGCTCAGAGAATTTGGAAAAAAGAAAGATAAAGATAGGAAAGAAGCATCTATTGAAGATTTGAAAGATGCAATTGACTACTTTATTGATGAACAAGAAGCTGGAAATCTTCCTATTGACATATTGTTTGCTATTGATAGTCTTGGAACACTTGACTGTAATAGAACTGTTATGGCACAGGAAAACAACACTTCTGATAACAATATGTGGAATGCAGGTGCATTTGAAAAGCATTTCAAGTACCTGTTAAATAACACAATACCAAGTAGCAGACAGGAAAATCGTCCATTCACCAATACAGTTATTGGTGTACAGAAGATTTGGATTGACAGTATGGGTGCTGGTGTAGTTAAACATAAAGGTGGCGAAACATTCTTTTATGGCTCACGTCTTATCTATCATTTTGGTGGTGTGGCAGCACATGCAACAAAAAAGGTTGATGCAACAAGTAAGAACCGCAAAGTTACATACGGTATTCAAACAGTTGTGAACGTGGCTAAGAACCAAATCGACTGTGACCTTGGTGGTGTTTCATTTGAAGGTGTAATAATTTCAACCCCACATGGATTCATAATTCCAGAAGAAATCGACCAATATAAAAAGGATAATATTCTTTATTTCCGTAACAGACTTGGTGCTGATATTAATGCAGAAGACATTAAAGATGAATTTACTGAAATAAAAGAAGGCGAAATTTTGGAAATTGAATGAAAACCAGAACTTTGTTAGTGGATTCTTCTTATCTTTTACAACGTTCATATCACGGAGCAAAGGATACATTTACCGCCAAATTCGGTCACATTGGCGGTTTGTATTCTTTTATGACAACCATTCGTAAATTAATAAAGGAGCATATGATTAATAAAGTTATGCTCATTTGGGATGGGGAAGGTGGTGGAGTAATGCGCCATCGTATCGATAGGGAATATAAAGCCAATCGAAAAAA
>JAKPZU010000336.1 GCA_029559915.1 Bacillota bacterium | reverse complement strand
GTTTCAATATCAATCATTATCATTTACATACTCCAATCCAAGTTTTGTTAATTTGTGAAACCGCTTTGTTCCAAAAGAGTGCGTATATTCAATCAATCCCTTATCAACAGCTTTTTCAAATGCATCTCTGATCTGTCTCCTTGATAATCCCATACAACCAGCTTGATGTCCTGGCATCTGTTTCAAGATGATAAGAAGATGTAGATGAATGGGATCTTTCTGTTTGGGTGGGATGTTGATAAGATTATTTATTAAAATTGGAAACAGGTTTTGCACCGGAAACGGATTTGTCGTTGTTATAGCTTCCCTTGGTTGCATATGAGTTCTCCTGAGAAACAGGTTCATGTTGAAAGAAAATGATTTGACCAATTTTATCATCCTTGTTCAAAACAATAGGATGATAGTTAGTCATGTTTTTAAGCTCAAGAGTGAGAACAGAACCATGCCAACCAGCATCACACCATCCTGCATTCAAGTGGTCAAGTCCGATTCGTGCCATTGAACTTTTAAGTTTATATTCTGCGGAGATATTGTTTGGAAGATGGAAAACCTCTCTGGAATGTGCAAGGATGAATTGATAAGGTTTTAGAATGATAAAACCATTTGGTGGAATATAAACCTCTGTCATGTTTAAGGATTCTCTCTTTTGCAAAGAAACTGGTTTATGGTGAAGACTTGAAATTTCCATCAAAATCTTTGGGCCAAGATGAATATCCAAGGATGCACTATTTACACAACTTTTATCTGCAAACTCAATAATACCATCATCAATCAGTTGCAGGATCTGTCTGGCATTCAAAAGCATTTTTATTCCTTATTCCTTCGGGGTTGTTACAACAAGAAAAAACCATGTGAGGATTAGTATCACTGTTATGGTATCTGTGATCGTTTCAAATGTTTCGTAGATCATTCTTTTAGTTCCACGAATCTAATCGGATCTTCTTCATCCATTGTTGCAATGATTCGATATTTCGGGGCTTTTTCTCCTATTGGGATTTTTCTGAAATGATCCGAGATTGCAATGTAGAAAATAGCATCTCTGTCGAACATACATTCTGCTCGAGTTATGATACAT
>JAKPZU010000334.1 GCA_029559915.1 Bacillota bacterium | reverse complement strand
TTGTATCCCCAGAGCCTTTGCATAACAGTATAGGCACTGGTGCGAACATCCTTTAAATAGGTTTTTCTCATTCGCAGCCCATTCTCGTGTTCCCGTGATCCTTTTTTTCACTTTATTCCTCCTCGTCTAATATCGGTTTATCGCGTCCCAAAATCACAAAATCCCTTCCACCAATATTTTTTAATCTGCCCTGTTTCAAGTACTCTGCTTTCTGTTGCTCAAATTCTCTTATCCCTTTTCTTCGATTTGAATCTGAGAAGCCCGCTGCGTAATAATCATGTATGGCATCTTCGATAACTGATGAAACCGAGACGTTTCTTTCTGCCGCTTCCTCCTCTACAGCTTCCCTAAATCCTGGTGCAATCATGATCGTAAGCTGATCTGTTTTCATACTGTCATCGTTACAATTATTCGGGCATTTCCACCAGCCGGATATGCGACGCTCCCCATGTTGTAACTCAATCCGTGAACTGCACTTCGTACATTGAAGTGCTTTCCATCCATATTGTTTTTCGCTTTCTACGATTTCCATGCCCACACTTTTCATTGCAGCTTTTGTGAGTTTTACATCTTCAAACAATGGCATCGTCTTCTTTTTCATCCATTCACCTCATTTTTCAAATAATTATAGTATAACGACAATATCGAAATCATTTGTTTTCAACGGCTTTCGTCGTTTTCAAACAATCTTCCAATTCATACTGAAAGATCTCTTCGAAATCTGAAAGCGAACCAATGTTTTCCAATCTGTAGAAATAATAAATCGGTTCTCCATTATCTTCCCTTCGATATTTTGTGCGGATTAGCTTATCAACTTGAGATTGACATATGATATCTGAAAAAGTCCTAACAATATTATTTTTCTCATTATCTTTGATATCCTTTCTGAGTATTGCCCGAAGCTTCCTTTCACGTCTTTTGATGTCTTTAATTCGTTCTTCTTCGCTAATCTCTTTGCCTGGGAATTGATAAACATTATTTGAGTTATTCATACATACTACCTCATTTTAAATTTTGTAAACATTTGTGAATTCCAGATTGATTCTGGTAATCGTTTTGCGACTTCTACTGCCTCCATTTCACCTCCTTCTTCTTTTTCAGTAATTTTGATCAATTTTTCCAGAGTATTTGATTCATAAGTTAAAAAGGGAAGCTGGTAAGTATTATAGCCGCTAATAGCTTCCGCTAATAGCGGCCGAGCATTGGGGGATGCTTGCGGCAGTCTGAGGATTATCTTGCCCGGGATTTGGTACGGCATCATGGGGACTTTTTCTGCGTATGCAACGCCGTCTCATCGCAGAATTTCCAGAAAAACGGAGTCGAAACCAAACAACGAGCTCATTTTCTAAAAACGGAAGCCCGGCGCGCGTATTGCAATTCTAAATAGCTTTAAAATTTCTTGTTTTTAAATCAGAAACAATAATATCATTCTCGGTCTCGTTCTACTTATACAAAAACGCCAAATCTTGTCATGCAAGGAATTACCTGATATCATCTGACAATCCGATAATCACGCCAGGTTCAACCTTCAAGGTCTACTTTTCGCATCATGATTACCGTATACTGCATTTATTATGATGGTAAAGACGGTTTTTTACGAATCAATATAAATGAATTGACAAATCGAATTCATGCATACATGAAATATTGAACGTTATCAACGGAGGTACTTTTCATTGAAATACTGTTTTCATTTTCTAATGATATTCATCCTTGTGTCCTGCGCAAAACCATCTGTACCCGTTGATCCGATCTCATTACAAATGCGGTTGGTCCGAGAAACTGAGACACCTCAGACTCAAAACTATTTCTTTAACGGGGAAGTACTGCATGTTGAAGAGGCGGCACATGTTACAGAACTGGACGTAGTAACCGCAG
>JAKPZU010000333.1 GCA_029559915.1 Bacillota bacterium | reverse complement strand
TTGTATCCCCAGAGCCTTTGCATAACAGTATAGGCACTGGTGCGAACATCCTTTAAATAGGTTTTTCTCATTCGCAGCCCATTCTCGTGTTCCCGTGATCCTTTTTTTCACTTTATTCCTCCTCGTCTAATATCGGTTTATTGCCCCAACACTTTTCATTACAACGTTTGTGAGTCTTATTTCTTCGAATAAAGGCATAGACTCCTTTCTCATCCTTTCACTTCATTTTATTTATAATCTCAACCTTCTGAAGTATCAGTTCTTCTGCATATATTATCTGCAAAACGATACACCGTGTGTTTTGATATTCCGGAAATCCGTGCGACATCAATGCCTGTCATCAATTTGGGAAACGCATCTATCCTTTACAAAACAGTCAGGTAAACCGAAAAATTTATTGGTTAGTTTAAATCCCATCTCAAAGCCAATGAATTATCTTGCGAGAATAATATCACAAGGTAATGAGATGGGATTTCTATCAACATTTTACCTTTTCACTCACTGTTATGGATTGAGATTATAATCATATACCTTTTCAAGCAGTTCATAAACTGAATTATTAACAGCCTGAAAATATACATATTCTGTTGTAGGTTCTCCATCATCGTTATTAATCTCAATCATTTCACATGCTGTCTGTATTAAGTTTGATATTAATACAGCATAACTTTCAGCATTTCCCCGGCGTGAATCCATATAGCGAATGAGGTCTTCACGTATTGTCATTCCCTCAAGAGAACATACTGATTTGAAGCCATTTTCGATATCTTGTGGAACATTCTCAATTACAACAGTTTTAAGCGAGCTTTGATTATTAACTTCTTCGAATATTTTCATGATATCCTCATCAATATTTTAAATTTTGTAAACATTTGTGAATTCCAGATTGATTCTGGTAATCGTGTTGCGACTTCTACTGACTCCATTTCACCTCCTTCTTCAATTTCAGTACTTTTGATCAATTTTTCCAGAGTATTTGACTCATAAGTTAAAAAGGGAAGCTGATAAGTATTATAACCGCTTATAGCTTCCCTTAATAGCTGCCGAGCATTGGGGGATGCTTGCGGCAGTCTGAGGATTATCTTGCCCGGTATTTGGATGATACGGCATCATGGGGACTTTTTCTGCGTATGCAACGCCGTCTCATCGCAGAATTTCCAGAAAAACGGAGTCAAAACCAAGCAACGAGCTCATCTTCCAAAAACGGAAGCCCGGCGCGCGGTTTGCCATTCTTAATAGCTTTAAAATTTTTCATTTTCAAAACAAAACACGAATCTCATTATCGATCTCGATTTTATTATACAAAAACGCCAAATCTTGTCACGCAAGGAATTACCTGATATCATCTGACAATCCGATAATCACGCCAGGTTCAACCTTCAAGGTCTACTTTTCGCATCATAATTACCGTATACTGCATTTATTATGATGGTAAAGACGGTTTTTTACGAATCAATATTAATGAATTGACAAATCGAATTCATGCATACATGAAATATTGAACGTTATCAACGGAGGTACTTTTCATTGAAATACTGTTTTCATTTTCTAATGATATTCATCTTTGTGTCCTGCGCGAAACCGGGGATACCCGTTGATCCGATCTCATTACAAATGCGGTTGGTCCGAGAAACTGAGACACCTCAGACTCAAAACTATTTCTTTAACGGGGAAGTACTGCATGTTGAAGAGGCGGCACATGTTACAGAACTGGACGTAGTAACCGCAG
>JAKPZU010000317.1 GCA_029559915.1 Bacillota bacterium | reverse complement strand
CCGGGAGTCATGAAAGCTTATGAAACTGGTTTTTTGATTAACACAAACCTTCTCTGGTTAACGTGGGAGAGAGATCTTTTCAGTAGGGCATTAGGGGATGGATGCGGACAGGTATGGCGCCCAAGAAGCTATTGGATGGTTTATATGAAAAGAATTATACCCCATGATATATCAGCTTGGAATTTCACGATAATATAGATAAAATGTGCTGCGTCTAAATTTATTGAATATGATATTATTTTGTAGTTACGTTAAAATAAGCTTGCTTAGATGAGAAATACAGCAGGTCGCTACCGGTCATCTGTGAATTACGAGAAAGGTTAATAAAATGACGTGCAAAAATGGCCCTGATCCAAGTTGTCAGTTTCCTGTTCCGGATTACAAAAATATCACTTATCTGAAGAATATCATCAAAAATCCAAATATATTTGTCGGTGATTACACCTATTATGACGACTTTGATAATCCATTAAACTTTGAAAAAAATGTCTTGTATAATTTTGACTCGGCACAATGTGGTAAGCTTATCATTGGTAAATTTTGTGCGATTGCTCACGGCGTCAAATTTCTCATGAACGGTGCTAATCACAACATGGATGGCATAACCACCTATCCCTTTCATGTCTTTAACCACGGCTGGGAATGTATTCCACAAACATTGCCCAATAAAGGAGACACCGTAATCGGTAATGATGTGCTGATTGGATATAAAGCAATCATAATGCCTGGTATAACCATAGGAGATGGCGCTGTGATTGGTGCCAGATCAGTTGTCACTAAAAATGTAAACGCATACTGTGTCGTTAGTGGTAATCCCATACAAGAAATACAAAAACGATTCAGTGATGAAGAAATAAAAATGCTTTTGAAAATCGAATGGTGGAACTGGGATAAGGATAAATTGACTAGGAATCTTAATATCCTTTACGGTAAAGATGTGAGAAAATTAATGGATTGCGTTTGAGATGGATAACAAAAATGGAATTGGATGCGCACAGGTATGGCTCCTGAGAAGTAATGGGATGGTTTTGCGGGCGGCGCTGGGTTGTGCCAAATCAACAAGTATGAGTTGAAACATGGATGTTTTTGATCGTGATTATTTGAGCGGAAATTTTTATTTGTGCCTTCCTGAAAGAAATGAAATGAAAATGATTGAAATTATCGAAGATTTCATTTGATAATTACAATCTTGCCGTGTTAATCTTGCCACATAATTAAGCTGTTAGGCAGTTCACGTGGCACTTGCCTTTCAGCAAAAAGGCACAAATGAAAATTGAGGCAATTCCAAACAAAGGCCCCGCCAGCATGGGACCAGAAATTGACCGTAGCTTAGAGTGGGCAGAGCAGGTTGATATTGCCTCAGCCTTTGTCACGTCTAAAGCTTTGAACCATCTGGAAAATTCTCTTGCAAAAGCACAAAGCGAAAAGCGGCAGTTAACGGTACGGCTGCTCTTCGGCCTTTATCAACGCTTTACACCACCAGAAGCACTAAAAATGATGCTTGACTTGCAAAAAAAATATCCAAGTCGATTGTATGTACAAGTTGCCCGCAACAAAAGATTCCATTGGAAATTATATATCTTTCGGAAAAGGAGTTTGAGACGCTTTTATATTGGGTCAGCAAATTTTACTGAAGATGCTTTAACCTCAGAGGGTGAACTGTCGGTAAAACTTACCACCAATACTTCTGATGCAATTGCAGACACATTAGAAGCCGAGTTCGATAAACTGTGGAAAGACAAATCGAAATCGTTCTTGTTGCGCATAGATGATTGGAAAGAATACAAAAAATTAAAACGGCCTGCGTTTATTTCACAACATGAAGACAGCGCAATTTCTCGCCTATTAACTAAACCAAACAGAATTCCGTCCACTCCCCCTCTACCTACGAAACACAAGCCGCGCATAGTATTTGTGGACAAAGAGCTATTGCCAGAGACAGATAACATCATTGATGCTCGTACTAATTGGGATATAAAAAACTGGGGTTATATGTGCAACGGTAAACAATTGCACAACATTATCGTGAATGCAAAAGTGTTCCTGTATGTGACATGGTACGATAATCCCAAAAAGTATTATGTGGAATTTCGACGAGTTGAAGATACAGTAGAACTCGATACCCCTGATGGAAAATATTTTATTGCACATTCTAAAATACCTTATGGCTATAGTCTGCAATATAGTGAGGTTAAAAAACGGTTTGAAGAAGTTGGATTGACTTGGAAGATAATAAAAGCGAGCCGTCAGTTGAATAGTGACCAGCTACAGGCTACGAGTCGTTTGTTACACGTCAAACTGGAAACACTGATGCAAGGGTAAAAGTAAAAGCTGCCTAAGATCAATCCAGCCGATCGCTTCGTTTTGGTGGATTCATCATCGCACATTTCAATCGGAAAGAAACATCTTGCCGAACATAACAATGGTACAACATTGTAGGTGTTAGAGATGACCAGCACAATTCAAATTCGTCAGAATTCTTTTGCATATAACGGGTAGAAATCAAGCACCGTGACTTTCTTGATTAAAGAAGCGCAGCATCCCGTGTATTTCCAGTTATTTCCGTATTGATCAAATTCCTGGACTGACCAGAATTAGTTTTTATATGGTTATAATCATTCAGGTTTTAAGGACGTTTTTACCGGTTCTGGGTATTTACAATGACCGGATTCATTAAGGTTGAAAAGCCACAATTTCAGAGCGCCACGTAAGCACCTTTCAGTTTTATCAATAGCACATTTTACCGTAAAATTATTTCTTCATCTCAAATCACGATTCAGCTTCTGTGCTTCCAATTTAAGTGGGGGATTTTGACCTGGCCACCGGGTTTATACATCAGATACATTCTTGCATCTGGTTTCAAACTAAAACACGCCTCAGTTGGTTTCTTGTCGCCAAACAATTAAAAAATTATTTCAAGTTCGACCAAGACTTGGAACAAATATAAAATTAGGAAATTGTTAAGATATTTATCAGAAAGGAGGTGACTGCCTATGAAGAAGAAAGTTTATACCCGGCCGGTCTCAGTGATGCTGTCAGAAGAAATGTTCGATCAGGTGAAGACCATCGCGGACAACGAGGAAATCGGTA
>JAKPZU010000316.1 GCA_029559915.1 Bacillota bacterium | reverse complement strand
TTCCGGAGGGAATTTCGTATATTCGTGGCAAAGGTTTTGGAACCGCCAAATTGGGGCTTATATATGAGATGAATAGGACTTTTGAAAATGAAAAATCCAGTCTAGTGGACTGCGCGCTCACTGGTTGGAACCAGATTATGGTGGAATTACGTGAATGGGAGAAAATAAAGCAGAGTTTTAGCTTTGCTTTAAAGGAAATTCCCTAATCCCGATTTCCATTTTATTATATACTGCCAAAACTAAATGGGCAAGAGGGAGAGATTTAGCTCCATAGCTGGCGGATAATGGGTAAAAACTACCATCAAATAATGTGGCTATCGGCTATCTTTTCATCTTATATGTTTATTTGGTTTTAGATCCATCCTTATTTAAAATAAATACTTTATAATTCTTTTTATTGGCCGAAAGTTCTCTTGCCTTTTTTACAGCTTCAGTCTTTGTGAAAAAAGTTGCAGAGGGATATTTTTGACTGTCTGATTGTATTTTCCACTTACCATCATTATCATAAAAAACATGAAGCGTGATATTTCGTGTAGAGGATGCTTTCTGTTTTCTGTTTTTTGATATCGAATAATCATTACATATTTTTATTGATGATTGCTTCCAAGCATTCACGTAATTCTCAAGATTTTCTATTTCTGTTATCAGTTTTCCAAAAACCGTTTTGTCAATTTTGTCGAACAATTTATTAACAATATGTGATGCCGTTTCTCGAATTTGTTTTTGTGTCTCTTTAATAATGTCATTGGCGTTTGTTCCTGCAGGTATTTGTACAGTCACTTTTTCTTTATATACTTTTTGCCCTACTTTTTTCCCCGTAAATTTACCAAATAAACCACCGGCGACATCCAGGTAGGTCAAAGGAAATCTCCGTTTTCCTCTTGACATTTCTTATCATGGATGTGCCCGGATTATTCATATTGGCACTCTATTAGTTTATGATCCAATTACAAGGTCGCAGACTATGATGATTTTTTTACAATAATATCAAGGTCTTTCTTAAATTGTTTTAGTGCATCACGTGTTTGATGGAGCCACATTTTTTTGAATTCTTCCGAATATTTGTCGGTAATCGAAAGCTCTTTTTCAAACTTTTCAACAAAGCTAATCATTTCCATTAAAATGTTCCAGTCTTCATTGTTCATCATCGCTATTGTTTTCTCTCTTTCGCCGTGCCCTGTACAGTCTGTTCTCATCATCTTCCCTGTCAGCCGTCCTGCTGCCTTATCCAATGCCAGAGATTTTTTCATATCGCCACCCACACATCAAAGAACATCTTCCTTTGCGTGTTCCAATTCTCGCCGAAGATTAGCTTCAAGTCGCGGAATTACCGTCAACTCGCCACGAAGAGATACAGCTTGGTTCTTTGCTTCTAAAAGTTTAGGCTCGACCTGTTTTTCTATCCACGAACTGACCTCAGCACTTTTCTCCGGAAGTAATCTTGCAACCGCACGGACATTCTCGACTCGTTTGAGTTGCCCATCGACTGCTTCCGCGAAGGAATCAATCTCCTTGATCAAAAGGTCTCTAGTATTTTCAAATGTTTCGTATGTTCTCAAAATAGAGATGCTGCCCGGATGGATGTCCACATCAATATTCTCAATCCTGTCAACCTTATCTCCCACACCCAGCACGTTGACAAGGTGGTTGACTGTACGCATCAACGTTTTGATTCCAACACGTTGACGATTGACATCATCGAGAAGGCCAATGGTGTTTTGAATTGTTTGTAAGTGGATTTGTAGATTTGCTGCGTGCAGACTTATATTGTTTGTAAAACGTTCAAAGGTCTGCGATGATACAATCAATTCCATTAGGTCAATCTGTAACGCGATCTTGCGGTGTTGAATTTCGTTCATTAAGCTTATCGTTTGCAGCTTTTTTTTGTTTGCATCTATACTCCTATTGAGTGCTATGATTTCGTGTGTGGTTTTCTTTTTGTCAGAAAGCAAATCGGGCCTATCTTCTTTTTTTGTCCTCTTATTCGATTGTTTAATCTCTGACGTGTCGTTTTCAGTGATCAATTTTCTTCCTTCAATTAAAGTGTCGACAACTGCTGCCGTCTTATGTACAAAACTTACGACTTTTTTTGCTACCGTTACGACACGAGGAATATTGGTGGCTACCCATTGACCAATCTTTGCGAGAATACCCATGAATCATTTACCTCCCCTTATTAAAGTACTTGCGACTAACTCACTTGCTCACGCATTGATCTTTTTCCAATCTTTGTATTTATGCAAATCCTGATCGATCAGTGCCAAACAAGCTGCTACAACCAGCGCATCATCTACGTAGCCGATAATGGGAATAAAATCAGGAATTAAGTCAATTGGGCTTAGCACATACAGAAGGGCAAACACAATTGCGGCGATAGAATACCAAGGTATTTCCCTATATTCTCCACTCGCATAATCCTTGATTATTGAAAACAATAATTTCATGTCTGCAACAAATTTGCCGAGAGGCCCATGGCCCGTGAACTTCCTTTCAATCTCGTTTTGCTTATCAAGAACTTTTTTAAGATCATCTTCGGTTACATTCTTAAGGCCTTTTTTTAGTTCAGCTTCTGCTTGTTCTTTTGTTATTGTTTCCATTTGGTGCTCCTTTCGTTGTTAATTGTTAAATTAATACAAAGAATACATTTTTCTTAAAAAAATAAAATTTATAATGAATGTTTTATTTAATAAACTAACTTTTTATCATTGTCAACAATCCCTTTTATTTCAATATTTTATTCATAATTTTATAATCGGCAGAATTGCTGTTTCCATTATATTCATTCAAACTCTGGTCCATTTAACTCAATCTTGATATTTTTAGGCATCCATCTTTCCTCTGCTATTTCTGAATACTTTTTTGGTTTGCAGGCATCTTTCTCACACTCAATGGCAATCCATTGATCATATTTATCCCGCCATTTAAGCGCCTTTTTATGCGAGACAAGACACGTTGATTTAATCCAGTTTTTCAGCTCTGCTGAAAACGGCTCTTCAACTGTCATCGGTGGAATTAACGCGACAAGACCTTCCACATCCCGTTGCTTTTTATCTGCATGAAGCAAAATGAACGGTGCCTTGTAGCTAGGCCCTATATCCATATCTTTATCGGTAGCAGATGACACAAGGCAATCATGGTATCTTCTACACCGGCGACATTTTCTCATTCTACCCGACCATTCAGTTAGAAAGCATTCCAAAAGGTCAATATCCAAGCTATCTTTTGTAAGGACATGGCCATCAAGGATCGTGATAAAGCAAGGGATCATGATGATATCGACAAAATCCTCACAACGGTAATAACCAAAAGGCATCCCCTTCAGAGCAGATAAAATATTTCTTGCCGTTGGTGATTTTGCAAAAATATTGACGTTGCTCTCAACAGATTGAGTGATAAGCATTATCTATTCTCCATAATTTTCTAAAACATCTTTTTTTACTGAAAGGATAAGTTATCGAACCGTTTCCGATATTAATTTTTTCAGATATTTTCTTCCTGAAGTTCTCCAATGCTTTCCCCGCATTTTGTTCTTCAGACTGTGGCATGGCATAGGAACAAGCAGTCCGTTTGAACGAATGATCAGGGTATTAGGGACTTGAGCATGCCTAAAATCTTTTCTTCCAACTCTTCACATCCACTCTGGGTGTATTCATAAATAATATATTGATACTGCCTCAAGTCGAAAGGCACATCTTCAATTCGTTGCGAAATTATTAATATGGGTTTCCCGATCGTGTGAGCCATACCGAGCACATACATAGCATTTGGATTTCTCCCGGTGACATCTGCCAAAACTAATTCGGAAGAACAAATATAATACCAAATTTTATCAAGGATTGGAGCCTCTCCAAATATTTCATCAATTCGAAATATGGTATGATTTTGACTCTCGACGGCAATCTTTACATGATTTTTATAAATGGAGTTAAATGGTTCTGAAAATGGACATAAAAAACTGAAGCGCCCCTTCTTAATTTTAAAAGATAACTTCTCAAATCTAGGTTTTAAGCCAAGTTCCTCAATGTTTATCTCATCTCTCCATGGAATCTCAAATTGATCAAGGTTTGAAAGTTGAAGGCGTCGTTCCTTTATAGGCAAGAGATAAAGACACAAGTCGATGCATTCGTTGCAAATATTTGCGTTAGGCCCATTAGTTATCATGGTTCTTGTTTCAGTTTGCGACTTACCACAAAATGAACATCGAAGTTCATCGCTTACTTTGTCAAAATCCTGCATTTTTAGTCCTTAATATAATCCTGAATAATGTTTATATATATTTTACTGATATTGCCACAACAGCCATCGCACTTTTAAAGCACCATTTATACCATCTCTTTTAGCTGAAAAGATATGTTATTGAACCGTTACCAATAGTTATTTTATAATGAATTGTTTTCCTGCAATTTGATAATGCTTCTTCCACATTTCGTTCTTCTGATTCCGGCATAGAATAGGCCATCATTATTTTCATGTTTCGGGAAACTGATGCGGGCAAATCAAAGTTGATGCCTATCTTGCGGACATAATCCGCTATCTGACCGCAAATAATGATTTCGTGGCCGCCGATTTCCGGTGATAGAAGCCCTTCCTTTTCACGTTTTGCAACTTCTGTTCTCGTCGCGGCAAATTCTTTTGTATCGCTTTTTTGTACCTGCCTCCAACTGCCGGACTTTGGTCCTTCCGCCGGTGACTTTATTTCGCCGATATAAACGTTGTTGCCCTTGACGGCTATATAATCAGGTTTATTGGAATGTTGCCTTCCCTTGCCTGGAATATCTCTGTCACCGTCGTAATAATCAAACCCTTTTGATCTTAAGGCTTCTTCCACTTTCTTGTAAAATTCATTTTTGCCTTCCATTATTCAAAATCCTCCTCAAAATAATCATCGCAATAATCTACAAAATCTCTTTTGTAAACTTTATCCGTTACAAGATCTTTTAATTCTTGTGGCAGCCATTTTTCAAAAGTTTTAAACCACTTTTTATGCCCGGCTTCTGCCTCTATTTGATTTTCATATTCTTCAACTACCAAAAAACATCCTTCGTCAAAGGCAGGATGAATAATAGACGTTAGGTATTTTTTCGCATACCCTGGATAACAGGTTTCGATTAAAGCATTATTTACATTAATGGTAAGTTTAAAATTCGACACAGAGTTTTTAGTTTTAAATAAATCTGATATGTCATAGTGTAATCTGAAGGATAAAAATCGTAACCTACACTTCAAAATAAATAATTTTATGTCTATAAGAAGTAAGTCAAAAATAAGGAATATAATTGCCATGATTTTCTCCATGTTGTTTTCTCTTATAATTTAAAAGCTGTAACAATTATCTTACCAAAACAAAATATTATTCCAATGGATAGAACCAACCTTCAGGAGGTTCTTCCTTTTTAGACCTGACAAGCGCCCGCCAGAAAGATTCTTTCTGTGGCTGCACAATAACGTATGGGCCGAATCGCTTATAAACATCTGGGGGTATGAAAATGGCTCTTTGTTTGCCGATCAAAGTGAGAAGTTTATCGGCAAGGGTCTTTTCCGGTATTCTATACGTCATTCTTGATATACTCCGATTATTTGTAGAATTTATAAATCCCACCCAAGGGGAATATTTATAATTCGTCTTTTCGTAGTTCATGCAAGACAATTTCCTTAACGTTATGCGCAACCACGACACCATAGAAACCGAGCAATGCCTTACTCATGATTTTAGGTTTTTCATCCGCATAAATTGCAGCCATGCCAGCCAGAGTTGATACAGTTTTAAAGATGCCAAAGCATTTTTTTCTTATAAGAAAATCGACTACTGGATTAAATTCTTCACCGCCGGTATTTAATATCCTTCTGGTTGTCAGGTAGTCGGCTAAATTCAGAACGCCAAAGGAAAGAGCCATCGCTCCGTCCTTATCGATTTGTGATTTTCTTTTCTTTACATAATTCTTTTTCATGGTGTCCTCTATTCAAAATACTGTCTTTTATATATTTTGTCATTTGCAATGTCTTTTAATTCCCCTGGAAGGCCTTGCTCAAAGATTTTAACCCATTTTCCGTGTCCGGCTCTTGCAGTGGATTCGTCTGTGTATTCCTCGACGGTCACTAAATCCTCTTCGTTGAAGGCGCTATGACCAATTTCTGTTACGCATTTGGCCGGATTGTCATAAAAGGTTGCAATCGTGGCTTCGTTTACATCGTCAATAAGTTCCAGCCACAAGGGTTTTTTAGCTAGAATCAGGTTGTATATGTGAGTTATCCTTATTATCCATACAAATCCTGACTTCAAAATAAATACAAATACTTCCAAAATGAATTCTTTTACTGTGAGGAGGAGAAAACCTATCACGGCAATAAACAATTCCGGCTCAAGAACAAACATTATAAACATCAGAAGTGGATATTTTATTTTTGAATCAATCAAATATTCACACATCATTTAATTTCTCCCAAATCAAAAGTATTAATAATTCTTTTTCATTTCCCCTGTTCTATTTTAGCGGCTTTAATGCTCATGTTTCACTTTGCCGGACACTCGTGCTGTATTTACGCCGGAGCGCAATCAGAATTGCCGTTAATGTGAGTGAAATGCTGTTCCCCATAATAAACACGATATCTTTTACGTGCAGGGCATAGAGCAGAATAAGCGACATCCCGATCATCAGAATAGCCAGGTAAGCGCCGCTCAGGTTATCGGCGCATTTCATCCTGTAAGTTTTGATGATCTGCGGAACAGAGCTCGCGCACATAATCAGCGAACCGGTGGTTCCCATAATTTGAAAAATATTTGTGCTCTCCATAACGTTTTAAGCCTCCGCAGTCCGTTTATTTGATTTTTTCCAGTTCTGGTATTTCAGAATATCCTTTTCTGTCATTGCTAGGCATAATGCCAATACCGCGGCGTCATCGGTTAATCCAAGAATGGGTATAACGTCGGGTATCAGATCGATCGGGTTGAGAACATACAGCAGGGCAAAGACAACCGAGGCAATAACCCACCAAGGGATTTCTCGGTAAACGTCATTCCAGTAGTCTTTGATCATCGCAATAAGAATCTTTACATCTTCGGAAAATCTTTTTAACAGATTGCTGTCGATGACCTTATTCTTGATGTCGCTTGCTCTATCCATTACCTTCTGAACGTCATCATCTTCGACTTCAGCCGCTCCTCTTTTAATGAATCCTTCATTAATACCGCTTAATACTTTTTCTTTGTTCATGGTCTTCTCCTCCTTTGCATAAATTAAAAAACCTCCTTGAAATGATGAGCATCACTTCAAGGAGGTTTAATCTCCAAATAAAAAGGCCTCCATGAGTGATAACTCAGGAGACCAACTTTTTCAGATCCCTAGGGCCTGTTTATGTCTATCCTTAAAATAGATTCACAAGCAATGTTTGAAACTAAAATAATACTGATGATTGAAGATGTCAAGGGGAATTTGTTCAGTATTTTTATTTGTCACGGGGAAAGTGCTTATTCTACGATGTTTAGGCATTCCGCAATTTTTGGCAAGTTCTGAAGACTTTCTTCTTGTTTTACAATAGAGTAATAAGAAAAAAAGGAGAAGTTGATCTTCTCCTTTTTGGTTAGTGGCCCCCGACTTTAAAACATTAACGGTAGGGTCATGAATTGATCTTGTTGATAAGCTAAACAGATAAGCAGCCGAGCCTTGTTAACAAGATTGATTTGTTTTGTTCTCTGGTCATTCTTTTTTACATTTTTACGTGTCTCCAAAATGCTCTGACTTGTATGCAAACAGCAAAACATCAAACCGTAGTAAGTCAACACGTAATGTAAATGTTGCCCCTTCCTGTTTTCGTACTCGGCAATCTCCATCCTCAGATTCTTGGCCAGGTCATTATCAACCATGCCCCAGGAAGCTTGTTTGACCATTGGAACAATAATGTTTTCAAAGAGCTCTGCGTAAGGTTGCAAACTGTCCCGAAAAAG